>NZ_CP130630.1:337083-674166 GCF_030551255.1 Streptomyces sp. NL15-2K | reverse complement strand
TGGCGCATCGCCTCGGTGAGGGAGATCAACGGGAAGTGGGCGTGCTCCAGCGCCTCGAGCACGGTGCGGTGCACCTGCCCGGACAGGGCGGCGAAGTCCTGGTCCGGGTCGACGTCGGCCTGTAGGACGACCATGTTCATGAAGTAGCCGAGCGTGTCGTCGAACCGGGCGGAGGGGCGGCCGGCGGCCGGTGTCCCGATCCTGATGCCCCGCTGCTGGGTGTAGCGGTGCAGCAGGGTGAAGTACCCGGACAGCAGCACCGCGAACAGCGAGGTGCGCCGCTCGGCGGCGAACTCCCTGGCGGCGCGGACCAGTTCGGCGTCGATACGGCCTTCGACGGCGGCACCGCGATGGCCGGGCAGCGCCGGGCGCGGCCGGTCGTACGGCAGTGCCGGTGGCTCGATGTCGCCCTCCAGGCGCCGCAGCCAGTAGTCGCGCAGCCGCTCGCCCTCGGGCCCGGCGAGCATGTCCCGCTGCCAGGCGGTGAAGTCGGCGAAGGTGCCCGCGACCGGCGCCGCGGCAAGCCGGCGCCCGGCCCTGGCGTCCTGGTAGCCGGCGGTCAGCTCGCGCAGGAAAGCGGCGATGGACACCCCGTCGAAGACGATGTGGTGGAAGGCGAGAAGCAGCACCTGACCGCCGTCGCCCAGTGTGAACAACGTGACCCTCAGCAGCGGGCCGTGCTCCAGGTCGAAGGGGCGCCGGGCCTCTTCCCTGATCCGGTCGCGCACCGCCGCCTCGTCCGCGACGGCCAGGTAGCGCTGCTGGAAGTGCAGCTCCTGCCAGGCGGCCACGGTGCGCACCGGACCGTCGTCGGTGGTGCGGATCGTGGAGCGCAGGCTGTCGTGCCGGTCCACGATGCTCTGCAGAGCCCGCCGAAGCGCGCCGACGTCCAATCCCGGGTCGAGCCGGAAGGCGAGCGGCAGGTTGTAGGCGTACGTGCCCGGGTTCATGCGTTCGATGACCCACAGCGCGCGCTGACCCTCCGACAGCGGGTGGTCGGTCGGCGGCTCGTCGGGGACGGCCACCGGGGCGACACCGGGGACGGGGGCGGTGGAGGTGGCCTCGACGGACGTGGATGCAGACACGGGCGCGGGCGCGGGTACGGGCGCCGGGTCCAGCGGCCGGGAGCCGAGGGTGCCGACGTCCGCGTAGTGCTGCGCGAGCTCACGCAGCGTCGGGTGATCGTAGAAGTCGCCGAGCGACACCGTCACGCCGAACTCGTCGGTGATCCCCGAGACGATCTTCATACCCGTGAGCGAGTCGAATCCGTAGGAGGAGAGCGGCCGGTCCGGGTCCACGTCCTCGTCGAGCTTCAGGCACCGCGCCACGATGGTCCCGAGCCGGTGCCGCAGTTCCTCGGAGGGTGCCGGTCCCGTCGGACTCACCGGGGCCGCCTGACCGGCCTGTGCCGGAGCGGTGTCCACGGTCCCGGGCCGCGGCGTGACGGGCCGCAGCCCGTCGCTCTCCGAGACGATCACGTGCTGGCCACGCGGGCGGCCGTCCGGGTCGCTGCCTCCGGTCACCGCCACGTCGCCGAAACCCTGTTCCCGCAGCAGCCGCCGCCAGGTCGCCGGGGCGGCCAGCGGGGAGTCCGGCAGGCGCAGTTCCTCGTCGTCGAAGAGCCACCAGCCGTCCAGCAGCCCGCCCACGACCGTGGTGGAGTCCCGCACCTCGGTGAGCTCGTTGAGCACGAGCCAGCCGTTCGGCCGCAGCAGGTTCTTCGCCTTGCCCAGGGTGGCGCGCAGGTCGCGGGTGGCGTGTACGACGTTGGTGGCGAGGACCATGTCGTACGTGCCGGGGGAGAAGCCCTGCTCCTGAAGCCCTCGTTCCAGGTCCAGGACGCGGAAGTGGAGGAAGTCCGGGGTGCCGTACGCGGAGCGGAGGCGGGCCTCGGCGTGCTCGAGGAAGAGCGGTGAGATATCGGTGAACCAGTAGGAGACCCGGTCGGCGTACCGCGCCAGCACCGGCAGCACCGTCTCCGTGGTGGCCCCCGTGCCGGCCCCGAACTCGACCACGCGCAGCCGCTCCCCGGGGGCCAGCTGCCCGATCCGGTGCTCCAGGTAGGCGCCCGCCGCGTCGCGGACCAGCTCGTTGAAGGAGTCGGTGAGCGGGTTGGCCTTGTAGAAGTCCTCCACCAACGCCATCGAGGAGCCGGGGAACATGATCTCGGTGGCACGTACCTCCCCGCGCAGGATCTGCGGGTAGGACTGGAGGAAGAGGCGGGTCAGGGTCACCGTGGAAGCCAGGTCGGGGTGGTCCGCGGCGATCCGGTCGAACTCCGGCTCCAGCGCTTCGGGCCCGTACGATCGCGACGGATCACCGGCGGGCAGCAGACGCACCCGCCCGCCGTCGAACGCCACGTACCCGGCGTCCCGCAGGATGTTCAGCAACGCCTCGTACAGCCGCCGGTACTTGGGCAGGATGCCCAGCCGCTCCGGCAGCTCCTGCCGGTCGTGGCTGTCGCCCGGATTCACCAGAGCGCCCATCCGCTGGAACACGCCGAGCACCGCGGGGCGGCAGACCTCGGTGAGCCGCTGATACCCGGAGATCACGCTGCCGACGCCCGGGGCGTCTTTGGAGCGCGGACGCAGCAGCAGGGAGGAGGCCGTCCGCAGGGCCGGCGTGCCGTCGGCGGAGGCCAGCTCGGCGGGCGGCGCCACGGCGGCGCCCAGGGCTGCCAGGGCGCCGTCGCCGGCGTTGATCGCCAGCACTTGCGGCAGCCGGTTGCCCAGCACCCGGTGGACGGCCAACAGCCCGTCGGTGACGGAGAGTTCGCCGATGCCGAGGTCCTGGAAGATCTCCCGCAGGCCGGGCCGGGCACCGGAGCCGACCGGGCCCCAGTACCCCCAGTCGATGACCCGGACCGGGTAGGGCCGCCGGTGACCGAGGTGCAGCGCGTAGGCGTCCTGGAGGGCGGCCGCGCAGCTGTACGTGCCGTTGCCCGCGGTGCCGACGAGGGCGCCCACGGAGGAGAAGAACGCCATGAAGTCGAGCGGCTCGGCGCCGAAGGCCTGGTCGGTCGCCACACTGCCGTCGGCCTTCACCGCGAGCGCGGCGCCGAACGCCCGCTCGTCGAGCGCGGCCAGCGGCCCCGGGTCGAAGGTCATGGCCGCGTGGACGACTCCGTGGATCGAGCCGAAGCGTGCCTTCGCCTCGTCGGCCGCCCGCCGCAGGTCCGCGGTGTCGCGGCAGTCGGCGCGCAGGTGGAGCACCTCGCCGCCGAGTTCCCGGGCCCGGTCGGCGCAGGCACGCTGCTCTTCGCCGAGCTCGCTGCGGCTGATCCACACCACCCTGGCCCGGTACCGCTCGGCGAGATGCACAGTCAGCTCCCGGCCGATACCGCCGGTGCCGCCGACGATCACGTACACGCCGTGTTCCCGGTACGGCGGCCGCTGCGGCTCCGGCAGAGAGACCGGCTGGAGCGCGGGCACGTAGCGCACCCCGTGCCGCCACAGCACCGTACGGCCGGTGGAGTCGCAGGGCTCGTCCAGCACGGCGGCCAGCAGGCGTTCGTGAGCGGCCTCGTCCTCGGCCGACTCCCGCTGGGAGAAGTCAAGGCATACGGCCCTGATCTCCGGACGCTCCTTGGGCAGGACCCGGGCCAGCCCGTGCAGCCCGGCCGCGAAGGGGTTGACGACCGGATCACCGAAGGCCGCCGCGGCGTCGCTCGTCACGACCTTCACATGCACCCGGCGCCCGTCACCGGCGTCGGCCAGATGCCTGGCCACCCGGAACAGGGCCAGCACCCCGCGCCTGTGGCTGTCCTCGAGTTCACCGGGCTCCCCGGCCGCGCCGGAACCGTACGGGCGGATCCCGCCGAGGTGGTAGACGCGGTCCACCGGACCGGCCTCGGCCAGCGCCCGGACCAGGTCGTCCTGGTCGAGGTCGATCAGCCGCGTGTCGTCGTCGCGGTGGTGCCGGGCGATGCCCTCCGCCAGCGGGGCGGCGTCGCGCGAGCTCAGGATCAGCACCCGCTCGGCCCCCGTGCCGCCCGCGCCGGAGTCGGACGCGGGCCGCTGCTCGGGCAACCAGGACGGGCGGTAACAGACCATGGCGGACGCTTCCACGGCCGCGGTCACGGCGGGATTCTCCGCCTCGGCAGCGGGCAGGCCGGCGGCGAGCGGAACGGAACCCGACTGCCAGCTGGGGCCGTACCCGGCCTGATGCGGGCTCGCGGCGGACAGGCTCGCGGCACACGGGCGCGGGGCCGGCTGCGCTGCGGGAAGCGCCGTCGGCTGCGCGACGGGGGGCGGGGCCGACGGCCCGGCGGGGACCGGAGCTGACTGCCCGCTGGAGGGCGGGGCCAACTGCCCGCCGGGAAGCGGGGCCGGCTGCCCGGCGGAGGACGCCGTGGGCCCAGGCAGCGGCGGCAGCCAATACCGCTTGCGGGCGAAGGGATAGGTGGGCAGACCCACGCGGCGTACGACGCCTTCGGGGCGCAGCCGGGCCCAGTCCACCTCGGCGCCCCGGGTCCAGCACTCGGCCACCGTGCGCAGGTCGCCCTCGCGCAGGGCCCGTTCCAGCCGGTCCTTGTCCTCCTCGGAGGCCCGGCGAACGGGGGCTGTGCCAGTGACCACCGCTGCGGCCTCCTCGCCGGAGGCGAACGCGCGCAGCAGGTCACGGGCCTCGTTCAGATCGGCGGCGGGGAAAGCGAGCCTCGACTCCAGTTCCTCGCGCCCGCTCTGCAGGGTGTGGGCGAGGTCGGCGAGCGAGATCTGTTCCGGCCCGTCCGCCAGCGGTTCCCTCGCCTGCGCCGCATCCGCCGAGGCGTCGGCCAGCAGCGGGGCGAGCTCTTGAACGGTGGTGCTTCCGGTGAGGGAGATCCCGCCCGGTCGCTCGCCGTACGCCCCGTCGAGCTTCTTGGCCAGGAGCGCCAGTTCCGCCGCGCCACAGCCGTATTCGCCCAGCGGCGTGGCCGGGTCGAGGTCGTCGGGACGGACGCCCAGCACCTCGGCGGCGAGCCGCAGGCACGCGGCCTCGACTCGCGCGACCTGCTCGGCATCGCGGCGCGGGGGATGCGCGCCCGCCGCGGGACTGTCGGCGGGGCTCTCCAGGAAGGCGGCGAGCCGTGCGGCGTACGCGCGCAGCCGTTCTTCGTCGCGCGCCGACAACACCACCAGCTGCGGACCGGCCGCCACCGGGACCGCCGGCCGCGCCGCCTCGGGGTCCGCGCGGTACTCCTCCACGATCAGGTGGGCGTTGGCCCCGCCGCCGCCGAAGGAGCTGATCGCGCCCCGACGCGGCAGTTCCACGCGCTGCCCGTCGGCGCGGACCACGACCGGCCGCGGCCATGGCACCCGCTCCTGCGGGATGAAGAAGGGGGTGCCGGTGAGGTCGATGTCCGGGTTCGGCTCGGCGGAGTGCAGCGACGGCGCGATGGTCCCGTACCGGAGCTGCATCAGCATCTTCGTGAGGCCCGCTATGCCGGCGGCGGACTCCAGGTGACCGATGTTGGACTTCAGCGAGCCGACCGCACAGCGCTCCACCCCCTGGGCCAGGTCGTCGTCGATCCGCTCGCGGAACGCCTCGCTCAGGCCGGAGATCTCGATCGGGTCGCCGAGCGGCGTGCCGGTGCCGTGCGCCTCGACGCAGCCGATGGTGCGCGGGTCGATTCCGGCCCGGCGCAGGCTCGCCCTGATCACCTCGGCCTGCGCCTGAGGGCTGGGGACCGTGTAACCGCCGGTCTTGCCGCCGGAGTTGACGGCGGATGCCCGGATGACGCCGTAGATCCGGTCGCCGTCGGCGATCGCCCGCCGCAGCGGCTTCAGCAGTACCGCACCGACGCCCTCTCCGTCCACGAACCCGTCGGCGCCCTTGCCGAAGGCGCGGCAGCGGTCACCCGGCGACGTCATGCCGTTGTCGGACAGGGTGCGCAGGTGCGACTCGTGGAGGATCAGGTTCACGCCTCCGGCGACCGCCACCGAGCACTCCCCGGCCCGCAGGCTCTCGCAGGCCAGGTGTACGGCGGTGAGGGAGGCCGAGCACGCCGTGTTGACGGTGAGGCTGGGGCCGCGGAAGTCCAGCACGTACGAGACCCGGTTGGCGATGGACCAGTGGTTCGAGCGGGCCCCGTTGGCCACGCCGAGGGCCGCGGCCTGACCGCCCATCCACTCGTAGTCGCTGTTCATCACGCCGGCGAACACGCCCACCGGGTGGTTCTCCACGGCGAGGCGGCGCGGCGGGTGGCCGGCGTCCTCGAGAGCCGCCCACACGGTCTCCAGGAAGATCCGCTCCTGCGGGTCGATGCTCTCGGCCTCGACGGGTGCGATGCCGAAGAACAGTGGGTCGAAGGCGTCGGCGTCGTCCATCAGCCCGGCCCACCGGCGGCGGCCGTCCGGCAGGCCGTCGCCGGAAGGCTGCGCTCCCGGTCCCCGCACGGGCGGGAACTCCTGGATGCAGTTCTCGCCGTCGCGGGTCCGCGCCCACAGCTCGTCCGGGGTGCCGGCCCGCGGGTACCGGCCGGCCAGGCCGATGACGGCGATGCCCTCCACGGTCTCCGGCTTCGCCGACGCACCCCGCAGAAGCCGCAGCAGTGCCTTGCGCTTGTCGTCCATGTCCGAACCCCTGCCTGCCGCGTGCCGCGCCGCTGCACCTGCCGTGCCGGGCTGTTCCGCCCCGGCCGCACCTGTCGTCATCGTCATTTCGTCACCATCCGGCCGTCCGCCGCGCCGTCATCGAGCAGGTCCAGCAGCCGGTCGGCCTTCCGCCGGCGCCCGTCGGCGAAAACCAGATCTCCGCGGCGCCAGAAGAACCCTGAGAACCAAGAACCCTGGAAAGCAATCAAGCAGGAAATCAACGAGGTGGCGGGCCGGAAGGGTTGAAATCCGTAACCTCGCGCCCGACCAACCGGCGCGGCCGTCAACGCGGCCTCAGGCGTGCCGCACCACCCCAGGACGGGCTTCCAGCGGTGCGGCCGACGGCTGGCCCCAGACCATGTGACACCTGTCACCACTAAGGAATTCTCACTGTGATCCGTGACACCGTTCAGGAATGTTCAGCTGTGACTCGTGACACCATTCAAGAATGCCTGGCCCGGCGTCCCATCGGACAACGCCACACCTCCCTCAGAGATCGAGTCCCTTGCGGCACGCCGCACCGGAGCCCTGTGTTCCTGCTCAACCATCACCGTCGAAGTCGGCGACTGTCACCACCTGAGCAGGTAGGTTTACGGTGAGTGAGCGGGTGGGCAACTACCCAAGCGGGTAGCTCCACTTGAGGGGTGCGACTCCCGCACCGCGGGTCCGCCCGGCGTCACGTCTCCGCGCCGCCATTGCCTGCGGCTGCATTTATCTACACGTCGGTTACCTTCTGGTCACAAAGAACGCGTCAAGAACGCGTCAAGAAAGCGTGTTAATGTTCAAGCGCTCCACCCCCCACCCCCACCCCCCCACACCTTTCTGACGGATCGTCATCTGCTCAGATCCGTCAATGCGCCAGGTGCGGGCCCCGCTGTCGTTCAATGCCTGATCAACACTGAACACGAATTCACGTGAGGTCACGTGTGTCAAACAGTCCCCTGCGCGGTCGATCCAAGGAAATAGGTCTTACTCTTCAGGTGTTAGCCGAAGCGGAATCCGGCCGCGGCGGCGTGATATTGGTCTCAGGAGACGAAGGTCGCGGAAAAACGCGCCTCGTGCAAGAGATCTGCCATATCGCCGAGCAGCGCGAATTCACCGCAGTTCGCGCCGAGGCCCAGGACTTCCCCCCACCGGCCGCCGACCGCCCGGTCCTGGCTGTTCTCGACGACTTGCACGTGTATGCCGACCAGGCCCTGCTCTCCCGGATGACGGCCCGGCTGGCGCAGTTACGGCACCAGCCGCAGGTGTGGTTGCTCAGCCTGCGTGACCATGCGTACGGGCTGGACGTGCACCGGTTCGTCAGGGCGCTCGAGGAGTGGGGGTGCACCCGGCTCGCCCTCGGCCTGCTCTCCCCGGAAGGGGTACGGGAACTCCTCACCGACATCCTGGGGGCCCCGCCCGACCCCGGTCTGATGGAACTGGCCGGCGAGGCGGGGGGCCAGCCGCTGCTGACGGTGGCCCTGGCCAGGGGCCTGCGCGAGGACGGTCAGGTGCGCGTAGTGGATCGGACGGCCGTCGTGACCTCCGCCGCGGTGCCCGCGCGGGTGCGCTCCACGGTGAACTGCCTGCTGACCGATCTCGGCGAGCAGACCCAGGACATGCTGAGGGCGGCGACCGTGCTGGGCCCGGAGTTCGGTGTCGGTGACCTGGCCGCGATCCTCGTCGACGTTCCTCCCGCCGGCCTGGCCGCATGCGTTCAGCGGGCCATCGACATCGGCGTGCTCGACTGCCGCAGCAACGACCGGCTCGCCTTCCGGTACGAGCTGGTCCGCAGGGCGATCGTGGAAAGCACCGCCCTGGGCGTACGTCAGGTGCTGCTGCACGCCGCGTCCGCGCCCACGTCCGCCGGCCGCCGCCCGCAGCCGGGCGCGCCCGGCGGTCCGACCCATCTCCCGCCGGAGGCTCCCCGGCTCTCGGCCGCGCCGTTCGTGGTCCAGGAGGACAGCATCGCGATCCTGTTCGTCCGTGCCGTCTCCCTCCTGCACAAGGGCCGGATGGAGCAGGCCCGTGAGTCCGCGGCCACCCTCCTCCGCGGCTGCGTGGCCTCGGGAGAGGCGACGGGGCAGGCGTTGGCGATGCTGGTCCAATCGGTGTGCGCCCGGATGGGCGGCCAGGCGGCCGAGGCCCTCCGTCTGAGCAGGGAGGGTGCCGCGGTCATCCCGCCCGGCAAGTCGGATCTCATCGGAGAGGTCATCACGAACTGTGTGGCGCTCGAGCTCTCCCTGCTGGGCGAGACGGCTGAAGCGGAGCAGCTGCTGCGCAAGGCCGCCTGCTGGGAAGGGCCGAACGGTACACCTCCCGCGAGCCTGGTCCTGGGGACGACAGCGGCAAGAATCATGAGCGTCAAGGGCGATCACCGCAAGGCCGACCAATGGATCGAAGCCGCCGTGGGCGTCGTCAACAGGCCGGAGCGGTGGCTGCTCCCCCTGTCCAGCGCCATCCGGGCACTTGCCGCCCTGCGCAGCGGCGAACTGAGCACCGCGGAGCGGCTCGTGGCGCGCTGCCAGGCCGAGTCGCAACCCGGCCGCCTCGAGCTCTGCGCCCAGGCCGACTGGGTCGCCCTCCAGGTCGCGACCGAGCGGCACGGAGCGGCATGGGGCGTCGAGCTGCTGACCGGACAGTACGCGCATCTGATCGCCGGGCCGTCCCTCTTCGTGGAGGAACCGGGAGCGGCCCCCTGGATGGTCCGTACCGCCCTCGCCGCGAACGCCCCTCAACTGGCCGAGGAGGTGGTCCGTGCGGTGCAGACGCTCGCCGACGACAACGCCGCCTTCCAGCCGCTGACCGTCTCTGCGCTGCATGCCGGGGGTTTGCTCCGCGGTGACGAGGAGGCCCTGGCCCGGGCTCGCAGTGAGCACCGTGCCGTCTGGGCCGCCGCGTGGGCCGCGGAGGACCTGGGGATCCTGCTGCTCGACCGGGACACCGGTGAGGGTGCGGCCGGACGACAGTTCGTCGCGGCGCGGTGGCTGTACGAGGAGGCCGGCGCTCTGAGGGACGCCGCCAGGATCACCGCACGGCTTACCCGGCTGGCGCCGCCCCCGGCCGCCCCTGTCGATCGGCCGGCCGATCCGGGACAGGCCCTCACCGGTTCCGAGCGCGCGGTGGCGGAACTGGTCGTGCTCGGCATGACGAACCGTCAGGTCGCCGGCAAGCTGCACCTCTCCTCGTACACCGTCAACTATCACCTGCGGAACATCTTCCGGAAGTTCGGCATCAAGTCCCGTGTGGAACTGGCCCGGTGGTACCAGGACTACACGGCAGCCACGATGCGGCCGGTGACGACCAGAAGTTCCCGCCCCACACGGACGCTCCGTTCCGGCATCCGCTCGACTTAGAGCACATCCGATCAGCCTTCAGGTTCCTCGCGCCCCTCCCTCTCCTGTCCCGAACCCGCACAGAGAACAGGTGACGGCCATGCCCTCCACGCCCAACGCAGCCCCCTCCGCAAGCACCCGACCCGCCCGCCTCGTCGCGGATTTGTCCGTCCACGATCCGCAGTACCGGCGTGCCATGCCACTTCGGACGGTCGGCGCGGCAGTGCGTGACGTCGGGCAGGACCAGATACTGTCGCGCACCGTCGCGACGATCATGGACGGGTATGCCGAGCGGCCGGCCCTGGCGCAGCGGGCCACGGAGCGGGTGACCGACCCTGTCTCCGGGCGGACAGCACTGCGGCTGCTCCCGGAGTTCACGACCGTCAGCTACGGCGAACTGTGGGCGCGGGCCGGTGCCGTCGCGGCGGAATGGGCGGCGGACGCGCAGCGGCCGCTCGCCCCGGGAGACTTCGTCGCGATCTACGGGTTCACCAGCAGCGACTACGTGACTCTCGACCTGGCGTGCCTGTGGCATGGGGCGGTGTCCGTGCCGTTGCAGTCCGGCGCCCCCGTCTCCCAGCTCGCACCGATCGTCGCGGAGACCCGGCCGCGCGTTCTCGCGACTAGTCTCGAACTCCTGGACAAGGCTGTCGAGTTGGTGCTGTCCGCCGAGTCCGGGCCGCGGCTGGTCGTGTTCGACTACCACCCGGAGGACGATGCCGAACGGGAGGTGTTCGAAGCCGCGCGCACTCGGCTGGCCGCGGCCGGTCATCACACCGCCCCCGACACACTGGCGGCGGTGATCGAGCGCGGACGGGACCTGCCGCCCGTGCCGCTGTTCACCCCCGGCCCCGACGACAACCCCACCCGCCTCCTGATCTACACCTCCGGCAGCACGGGGACGCCCAAAGGGGCCATCTACACCGAGCGGATGCTGCACAGGTCGTGGGCCGGCTCCGTACCCATACCGGACGACGTGGCCTCGATCGTCGTCAACTACCTGCCCCTGAGCCATGTGGCCGGCCGCTCGTCGCTCGTGGAGACGCTCAGGCGGGGCGGCATCTCCTACTTCACGGCGAACAGCGATCTGTCGAGCCTGTTCGAGGACATCGCGCTCGCCCGGCCGACGGCCCTGCTCATGGTGCCCCGCATCTGCGACATGCTGTTCCAGGAGTACCAGGCCGAAATGACCCGGCGGGCAGCGGAGTTCGCCGACCGGAAGGCACTCGACGCCGCCGTGAAGACGGACCTGCGGGAGCGCTTCGTCGGCGGGAGGCTGCTTCAGGCGCTCTGCGGCAGCGCGCCGCTCTCCGCCGAACTGCGGGAGTTCGTGGAGTCGTGCCTGGATCTGCCCCTGGTGGAGGGCTACGGCTCCACCGAGACCGGGTCGGTGCTGCTCAACACGCAGGTGCAGCGACCGCCGGTGCTCGACATCAAACTGGTCGACGTGCCCGAACTGGGCTACTTCCAGACGGATTCGCCCTACCCGCGAGGTGAGCTGGTCCTCAAGACGGAGACCCTCACGCCCGGGTACTACCGGCGGCCCGACGCGACGGCTCAGTCCTTCGACGCGGACGGCTTCTACCGGACCGGCGACATCATGGCCCGGATCGGTCCCGACCGGTACGTGTACGTCGACCGCCGCAACAACGTGGTCAAGCTCGCGCAAGGCGAGTTCGTCGCGCTCTCCCGTCTCGAAGGGGTCTACGTCACCAGCCCCCTCATCCGGCAGATCTTCGTCTACGGCAACAGCGAACGCCCCTACCTGCTGGCAGTGATCGTGCCGACCGAGGACGCGATCGGCCGGGTGGCACACCCGGACGACCTCAGGGCCTCGCTGAGTGAAGCGTTGCAAGAGGCCGCCCGCCAGGCCGAGTTGAACTCGTACGAGATCCCGCGCGACTTCCTGATCGAGACCGAACCGTTCACGTTGGAGAACGGCCTCCTGTCGGACACCCGGAAGAATCTGCCTCCCCGGCTCAGGGAACGCTACGGCGAGCGGCTCGAAGCGCTGTACGCCGAACTCGCCCAGGACCAGGAGGACGCGGTGCGCGCGCTGCGCGACGGCGGACCGGACCAGCCCGTGTTCGACACGGTCAGCCGCGCCGCGCAGGCGCTCCTCGGCTGCTCGACGGCGGAGCCGGCCGCCGCCACCCACTTCACCGACCTCGGCGGCGACTCGCTGTCCGCGCTGTCCTTCGCCACTCTCCTGACGGAGATCTTCGGCGTCGAGGTGCCGGTCGCAGTGGTCCTCAGCCCGGCGAACGACCTCCGTTCCATCGCGGACCACATCCGGACCAGCCGCGTATCGGGGGCGAAACTGCCCACGTTCGCCACGGTGCACGGCGCGGGTCGCACCGAGGTGCGCGCGGCCGATCTCACGCTGGACAGGTTCCTGGACACCGACACCCTCGCAGCCGCCCGGCAGTTGCCGCCGCCCGCGGGGAACGCCCCGCGGACCGTGCTGCTCACCGGCGCGAACGGCTATCTCGGCCGGTTCATGTGCCTGGACTGGCTGGAGCGGCTGGCCGGCACCGGCGGAAGGCTGATCTGCGTCGTGCGCGGCCGGGACGAGGCCGCCGCCCGAGCGCGGCTCGACCGCGCGTTCGACAGCGGTGACGCGGAACTGCTGCGCCACTACCGGGAACTGGCCGCACACCATCTCGACGTTCTCGCCGGTGACATCGGTCAGGAGAACCTGGGTCTGGACAAGGCGACCTGGCAGCGGCTGGCCGAGGAGGTCGACCTGATCGCGCACCCGGCCGCACTGGTCAACCACGTGCTGCCGTACGAGCAGTTGTTCGGCCCGAACGTGGTGGGGACGGCCGAACTGATCCGGCTGGCGATCGCCGAGAAGATCAAACCGTTCATCTACCTCTCCACTGTCGCCGTGGCCGGACCACTCGATTCGTCGGCCCTCGATGAGATGGGCGACATCCGGGAGCTGAGCCCCGTGCGGGCACTCGACGACACCTACGCCGGTGGTTACGGCACGAGCAAATGGGCGGGAGAGGTGCTCCTGAGGGAGGCCCACGACCTGTGCGGCCTGCCGGTGGCCGCCTTCCGGTCGGACATGATCCTCGCCCACAGCCGCTGGACCGGCCAGCTGAACCTGCCCGACGTGTTCACTCGCCTGCTGTTCAGCCTGCTACGGACCGGCATCGCGCCGACGTCGTTCTACCGGACCGAGCCACTCGCCGACCCCGGGCGGGCCCACTTCGACGGGCTGCCCGTCGACTTCACCGCCGAAGCCGTCAACACGCTCGGCGCGCGCGACGCGCGCGGGTACCGGACGTTCAACGTGGTCAACCCGCACGACGACGGCGTTTCGCTGGACGACTTCGTGACCTGGCTCGACGAGGCCGGTTACCCGATCCGGCGCCTGGCGGACCACGGCGACTGGCTCGCCCGGTTCGAGACCATGCTCCGCGCACTGCCGGAACAGCAGCGGCAGCACTCGCTGCTGCCGCTGCTGCACGCGTTCAGCCGGCCCGAGGAGCCACTGCCCGGGTCCGCGATCCCGGCCGACCGGTTCCGAGCCGCCGTACGGGAGGCCGGGATCGGCGTGAGCAAGGACATCCCGCATCTGTCACCCGAGTTGATCGTCAAGTATGCGACCGACCTGCGTCAGCGGGGCCTGTTGTAGAGCGGGCCCGCCGGCAGAAACCTGGCGACCAGCGGGGCCGTCGCACAGACGCCGGTGGTGGTGCTCGACGTGCGCCGCGACTCCGAGCGGGCCGCCGGCCACATCGAGGGGTCCGTACACATCCCGATCCATCAGCTGCACCAGCGGATCGGCGAGATTCCGCAGGGAATGGTGTGGGTGCACTGCGCGGGCGGGATGCGCGCAGGGATCGCCGCATCACTGCTGGACCCCCACAACAGACCCCGCGCAGCCGACCTGAACGCCGCACTCGCCCGACTTCGCGACAGGTGAGCCGCCATCTGGGCCGCCCTGCAGTTGGTGCAAGTGTTCAGTGGCGTACTTGCGTGACGCGCCAGAGACGGCGCGGAAGTTCGCCCTCCTCGAAGGCGTGCACTTCCTTCAGTTGCCAGTCGCCCGAGGCGAGGCTGTCGACGAGGTCCCGGTCGAAGAAGTGGACCGCGAAGCCTCCGTGTTCGTAGATGTCGTCGCCTAGCGCGGTGCCCGCGCCGTAGTGGGCGTCGCCGGTGTGGCGGACGGTGTAGATGAGGGTGCCGCCGGGGCGCAGGACGCGGGCGATCTCGCCCATCGCCGCGTGGATGTCCTCGGTCGACAGGGCCATGCACAGCAACATGTGGGCGAAGACGGTGTCCACGGAGACGTCCGGCAGCGGCAGCGGATCGCGTACGTCGTGAGTGACCGTGGTCACCCGCTCCGCAACACCTGCCTGGCGGGCCGCCGCGATGAGCTGCTCCAGGCCGGCGGCGCTGAAGTCGGTGGCGTGCACGGTGAAGCCCTGGCGGGCGAAGAACAGCGCGTCGCGGCCGTGCCCGGCGCCGAGTTCGAGCACCGTGCGGCAGCCCGAGGCGCGGAACAACTCGGCGGCGTAGCGGGCCGGCTCGGAGGGCTCCATGCCGTACATCAGGGGATGCTGTGCGTAGACCGTCTGCCAGTGCTCCCGCTGGGCCGCCGCGATGGGCGCGTCGGCGTGCCGGGAACTTCCCGAGGGGCCGGCGGGCGACGGCCGTACCCCTGCCAGCGTGACCGTGACGAGCCGGTGGACCGCGGCCTCGGACGGTAGGTTTCCGGCCGCGGTGAGGGCGTGGAGGCAGTAGGCCGCGAGCTCGGCGGGTGCGATGTCGTCGCGGACGTCACCGGTCCGTGCGCCGTCGCCCAGCAGCTCCTCGACCATGCCGTGGAGCCGCCGCTGTGCCTGGGTGACCTGACGGTCCTGGTGCAGGAAGACCGCGAGGTCGCCGTCGTGGTGCCGCCGGGAGGCGTGGGAGCCGAGGGCGAACGCCCGCAGTACCGCCTCCAGCCGCTCACCGGCGCCCTCGGTCCGGTCCCGGACCTCGGCCAGCTGGTCGAGGTGATGGTTGATCTGTCGCTCGTGCCAGGCGAGCAGGATCGACTCGACGTCCGGGAAGTACTTGTACAGCGTCGCGCGGCCGATCCCGGAGTCCTTGGCGATCCGCGACATCGTCACCGACGTCAGCCCGTGCTCGGCGACCAGCGCCGCGGTGGTGTCCAGGACCGCGGCGCGTACGGCGGCGCGGTGGGCGTCGATCGTCTCGTTCCACAGTTTGGGCACGGCCCCAGCATACGGTCCGGCGACTCCGTGACACTGTGGATTGACGGAGACAGTGTGTCTCGATAAAGCTGGGGCTCTGTTCCGGGCATCCGGAGGATCGGCCCCGACGGGAGGGAGGCGGCCGTCGCCGTCTCGTTGCCCGCGCGGATCCGATCAGTGCGCCCAGAGTCGTCCGTCCTGCGGGACGGATGCGAAAGGAACGCCATGCCCACCGTCGAAGCCCGCGTCGAGACCGAGCGTCCGAGCCGGTATCTCGTCCAGCTCTGCGAGCACTTCTCGGACAAGGGCCGCCACCTCGGTCACCGGCCACGGGCTCACCTGAGCGGTGACGCGCGAGCACTCCATGACATGCGGGCCGTTGCGGAACAGGCACAGGTCGAATGGACCGACGCCGAGGGAGACGTCAGCCTTCCCTGGGGCCGGATCACGCTGCGGGCCGCCCCGGGCCTGTTGACGCTGGGGGTCGAAGCCGCCGACGAGGAGGACCTGAGGCGGCTGCAGGACCTTGTCACCGGGCACATCGAGAGGTTCGGCCGGCGCGACGGGCTGCAGGTGAACTGGGAACGACGGGAGACCTCTGCGGCGTCACCCGAAGCCGTCGTCACCGCGGGGGCGCCGGGTGGGGGAGACGCGCCGCGCCGCAGCCGCCTCAGGGTCATGGGTCTCGTGGTCGTCGTCGCGCTCGTTCTCGCCGTCCACCTGAGGGTGGGCGGCGTCCTCCTGGCGAACTGGCAGTGGACCGGCTGGGCCGCCGGCGGCGTGCTGCTCGTCGTTCTCGTGAAGGTCGCGGCCCTGGGCGGGTTCGCCCTTCGTCGCGGGCGGGCCGCGAAGAGCCGCTGAACGACGGGACGGGCGACGCGACGCATGCCGGACAGGCGATGTGCGGGCCGGACGGGTGGGCGTCGACGGGTCTCAGAGCCGGTCAAGGTTACGGATGTCGAGCCGGGTGCCGGCCCATGGACCGGGCCTCCGGACGGTCACGGCGACCTGAAAGCGGCGGTGGCGTCTCCTTGAGCTCGACCTCGGCGCCCCGTGCCGGGACGTACCTCCGCATCGGCGGAGCGGCACGTCCCGGCGGGGAGTGAATCGTGTGGCCCGGGGCCGCCTGGCTCCGGACGGCTCACGCCGTGCCGACGAGCTCGTAACCCGCCTCGTCGACGGCGGCGCGGACGGCCTCCTCGTCGAGTGGGGCGGTCGAGGTGACGGTCACCTCACCCGTCTTGGCGACCGCCGCGACCGCGGTGACACCGTCGAGTGCGGATACCTCCTGCGAGACGGCGCCCTCGCAGTGGCCGCAGGTCATGCCGGACACCTTGTAGACGGTGGTGACCCCGCCGGCCTGGGCGTCGGCAGCGGTGCCGGAGTGGCAGGAACCGTCGGTGGAGCAGCAGGAGCCGGAGTTCTTCACGTCGGTCATGGCTTGTCATCCTCACTGGCTGTCGATGCGTGGGTGCCTTCGGGAGGGGCCTGGATCTCCCGGCCTCCCCAGCCAGAATATACCCCCCGGGGGTACCTAATGTGAAGCGTGAGCGGGAGGGCCGTCGGTGTCTGGCGAGGCACCGACCGCCCGGCCGCTCACGCGGGAGGCCACCACCGCGGAGCCGCCCAAGCCAGCGCGTAGCCGAAGCCGTTGATCGCCCAGTGCAGCGCCGCGGGCGCCAGCAGGCTGCCGGAGCGGCGCCGCAGCTCGCAGAGGACCGCCCCGGCCGCGACCATGGCCACGACGGCCGCAGTCACGGTGAGTGTCACGTCTGCCGACCCGCCTCCGAAGGCCGCCTCGACGGCGGCGTTGGAGCGGCCCAGCCCGCGAGAGGGCAGCACATGCCACAGACCGAAGAGCAGTGACGAGGCGGCGGTGGCCCACGCCGTTCCGCGCCGGCGCCGGATCATGGCCCACAGAACGCCGCGGAAGGCGGTCTCCTCCAGCAGTACCGTGCCGAACGGCACCCGCACCAGCACCCGCCACGACAGCTCACCCGCGGACAGGTCGGCGGCCCGGGCATCCTGGAACACCTCCCGGCCGACCGGATGGGCCAGGAGGAGCAGGAAGACGCCGAGGACGGCACCGGCCAGGACGGGCGCCCACCGCAGTCCCCTGCGCACGCCTGCCGCGTCGAGCCCCAGATCGGCCAGGGTCAGGCCGTCCCAACGGGCGATCAACAGCAGGGCGGCTGTGGCGGCCACACAGGTGGGCACGTACGCATAGCGGTCTCGCGCGAGCCAGTTGTTGAGCAGGTTCGCGGCGACCAGGACGACGACGACACAGACGATTCGCATCCTGATTCCAGGATCCTGCGTCGGGGTGCCGGCGTCCTGGCCGGTGTTCAGGCGGCGAGGGGGCGGTCGAGACGAGGCGGTCGGGTCGTTTCCAACTCATGTACTACCAGCTGTAGCCGAAGTCCCGGCTTCTTGGGCAGCCGGCCGGCTCGGACCGCGTGCCGGGCGAGTGCTGCCTCTTTCATCCGTCGCCCCGCGCCGGTCTGTGGTGCTCGCGGAACCAACGGCCGGTCATCGCGCCGCCGTAGACGACGAAGCCCACACCGATGAGCCATGACTCGACGACGAGGACGACGCCGACCGTGCCGTAACTGACCGCGTTGCTGATGACGAGTGGCGTGAAGACGAGGTAGGAGAAGCCCCGGAGGCCGATCAGCCCGATCATGGTGGCGACCGCGCCCGGCAGCAGGTCACGCCAGCGGACCTGACCGCCGAGGAGGAAATGCTGACCCCACCAGAAGAACAGGACGCCGGTCACCGAGGTCAGCGCGATCCGTTCCGGGCCGTGCAGGGCTGCCCCGGTCTGCACCTCCTGGTAGACGTACGCGGTCAGCGCCACCAGCCAGATCGCCTGCCGCCAGACGCGGTGCCACGGGCCGGACGGCAGCTTCCAGATCCGCTCGTAGCCGTTCTGCACGCTCCCGGCGAAGGACACGCCGAACACGGCGAGCGCGACCCCGCCCCACACGCTGGTGGTGTCGACCACCCGGGGGGATGGGCTGATGATGTCCGTGACCGCCCGCGCGGACTGCCCGGTCAGCCCCATGCCGTCGACGAGCCACGACGCGAAGCCCCCGCGCCTCAGCGGGTCGACGGCGGCCACCACGATCAGCAACGGCGCCAGTGTGACCAGAGCGAGCGTGGCGAACCCCAGGGCCCGGTGCATCAGCTCCAGTTCGCGGCCGCGCCGGACGAGGGCGGTCGCGCCGAGCCGGTCCCACCCGTGGTGGAGTACGCGCAGGTACCGCTTCACGGGGCGATCCTCCGTTGGCACGCCGATGCGCGACGAGTGACCGGCGGCGCGTTCGGACAAACATGATCGGGGCCGTCGCGGCGCGAGCGACGGTGGAACGGGGGCAGTCTCCGCCTGTCCGGCGACCGGGATCCCAGCGCTCAAGCGCTCATGGGCCGGCCCGGGCGAGGGCGGGGATGACGCCGCCGGCGAGGACGGCGTGCCGCTGTCGTGGCGAGAGATGGTGGCGCAGTCGGTACGTCTCGTCGCGGGTGGTGTTGTGAGCGGTGAGCATCGCGGGTGCTCCGTCTGCCAGCGCCTCGTGCAGGCCGTCGAGGCGCAGGCGATCGCCCGGCTGGACGCGGGCGTGGTCGTCCGGGTTGTCGAACTCCAGGGGGAGGACGCCGAAGTTGGCGAGGTTCTGCCAGTGGATGCGGGCGTAGGACAGGGCGAGCACGGCGCGCAGCCCGAGGAAGCGCAGCGTGATGGCGGCGTGTTCGCGGGACGAGCCCTGGCCCCAGTTCTCGCCGGCGACGATCAGATGGCCGCCGCCGTCGCGGAGTTCCGCGGCCCGCTTCGGGTAGTCGGCGTCGAGACGGGTCAGGGTGAACTCGGCGAGCTTGGGGACATTGGAGCGATAGGGGAGGGCCCTGGCCCCGGCGGGGGAGATCTCGTCCGTGGAGACATGGTCGCCCGCCTTGAACAGGACCGGCGCGTCAATGGTGTCGGGCAGCGGGTCGAAGTCGGGAAGCGCGGAGATGTTGGGCCCGCGTTCCAGGCGCAGGTGGGCGGCCTCGTCCGGGGCGGGCGGCGGCTCCAGCATCGCGGTGTTGACCGTCGCCTCCTCGGGCAGTTCCAGCGCCGGATACGGCACGTCGTGCGCGGCGGCCCAGTCCCGTGGGTCGGTGATGCTTCCGGTGAGCGCGGAGGCGGCCGCGGTCTCCGGGGAGCACAGCCACACCGCGTCGTCCTCGGTGCCGGAGCGGCCGCGGAAGTTGCGCGGGAAGGTGCGCAGTGAGTTGCGGCCGGCGGCCGGAGCCTGGCCCATGCCGATACAGCCCAGGCAGCCCGACTGGTGCAGCCGCGCACCGGCCGTCAGTAGATCGAAGGTGGCGCCCATGCGAGTGAGGTCCTGCAGGATCTCCCGGGAGGTGGGGTTGATGTCGAAACTCACGCCGGGAACGGTCTGACGGCCGCGGACCATGGCGGCGGCGATGGCGAAGTCACGCAGTCCGGGATTGGCCGAGGAACCGAGCACGGCCTGCCCGATCGGCTCCCCGGCCACCTCGCGCACGGGCACGACGTCGCCCGGAGACGAGGGCCTGGCGATCAGCGGCCGGAGCGCGGAGAGGTCGATGTCCTCCTCCAGGTCGTAGTGGGCGCCGGGCTCGGCGGCGACCTCCCGGAAGTCGTGCTCGCGGCCCTCGGCGCGCAGGAAGACCCTTACGGCCTCGTCGGCGGGGAAGACGCTGGTGGTGGCGCCGAGTTCGGCGCCCATGTTGGCGATGACGTGCCGGTCCATCGCGGTCAGGTGGGCGAGGCCGGGTCCGTGGTACTCCAGGATCCGGCCCACCGCGCCCTTGACTCCATGGCGGCGCAGCAACTCCAGGATCACGTCCTTGGCGCTCACCCACTCGGGCAGTGCGCCGGTCAGCCGTATGCCCCAGATCCGCGGCATGGTCACATACAGCGGCCGGCCGGCCATGGCCAGCGCGACCTCCAGGCCGCCGACGCCGATGGCCAGCATGCCCAGCGAGCCGGCGGCGCAGGTGTGCGAGTCCGAGCCGGCCAGGCTCTTGCCGGGGACGCCGAAGCGCTGCATGTGAGTGGGGTGCGAGACGCCGTTGCCGGGCTTGGAGTACCAGACGCCGTAGCGCCGGGCGGCCGAGCGCAGGAAGACGTGGTCCTCGGCGTTGCGCTCGTCCGCCTGGAGGATGTTGTGGTCGACGTACTGCACGCTGACCTCGGTGCGCACCCGGTCCAGGCCCAGCGCCTCCAGCTCCTGCATCACCAGCGTCCCGGTGGCGTCCTGGGTGAGGGTCTGGTCGACCCGCAGCGCGATCTCCTCGCCCGGGACCGTACGCCCTTCGAGCAGGTGTTCCTCGATGAGCCGGTGCGCCACGGTGCCGCCGGAACGCCGTCGCTCGACCATCCCTGAAACCTCCGTGACGTTGTCCGGGTCCGAACGAACGCCGGGTACCCGATCAGCACGTTCTTGTGCCAGGCGATAGGGAGGTGCCTGCGCGGGTACCCCCGGACGTGTGGACGGCCGGCGCGGGAGGCTGCGATGGAACTGGTCCAGGAAGCCGACCACCGCTTCCGCATCGAACCGCGGGGCGCGATGCGCGTGCCCGGGGTGGTCTTCGCGTCCCGGGCCTTGCTGAGGGACGCCGAGAAGTCGCTGGAACAGGTGGCCAACGTGGCCACGCTGCCGGGCATCGTCGGCGCGTCGTACGCCATGCCGGACATCCACTGGGGCTACGGCTTCCCCATCGGCGGCGTCGCCGCCACCGACGTGGACCAGGGTGGTGTCGTCTCGCCCGGCGGCGTCGGCTTCGACATCTCCTGCGGGGTGCGCCTGCTGGCCGCCGACACCGACCGGCAGGCCCTCGAAGCCGAACTGCCCGCGGTCATGGACGGCCTGGACCGGTCGATCCCGCGCGGCGCGGGACCCGGCGGCGTGTGGAAGCCGTCCGGCACAGGACAGCTGGAGCGCATTCTGCGCGGCGGCTCCCGGTACGCCGTGGAGGAGGGGTACGGCGAGGAGCGCGACCTGATCCGTTGCGAGGACGGCGGGGCGGTCGCCGACGCCGACGTCTCCGAGGTCAGCCGGCGGGCGCGGGAGCGGGGGCTGGGCCAGGTGGGCAGCCTGGGGTCCGCCAACCACTTCCTGGAGGTGCAGTGCGTCGACGAGGTGTACGACGAGACGGCCGCCGCCGCGTTCGGGCTCGCCGTCGGCCAGGTGTGCGTGATGATCCACTGCGGTTCACGCGGCCTCGGCCACCAGATCTGCACCGATCACGTCCGGGCGATGGACCGCGCCATGGCCCGCTACGGCATCACCGTCCCCGACCGGCAACTGGCCTGCACCCCGGTCGACTCGCCCGAGGGGCAGGCGTATCTCGGCGCGATGGCCGCCGCGGCCAACTACGGCCGGGCCAACCGCCAGCTGCTGTCCGACGCGGCCCGTCGGACCTTCCGCCGCAGCGCGGGCGCCCGCCTGTCCCTGGTGTACGACGTGTCCCACAACCTCGCCAAGATCGAGACCCATACGGTGGCCGGAGCGCGGCGCAGGCTGTGCGTGCACCGCAAGGGAGCCACGCGCGCCTTCCCGCCCGGCCATCGGGACCTGCCCGAGGATCTGCGGGAGGTCGGCCAGCCGGTACTGATCCCGGGAACGATGGGCACGGCCTCGTACGTCCTGGCCGGCGTGCCCGGCGGTGACGCGTTCTTCTCCACGTGCCACGGCGCTGGGCGGGTGCTGAGCCGTCACCAGGCCGCACGCGCGGTCACCGGGAGGGAACTGCTGGCCCGGCTGGAAGCGGGGGGCATCGCGGTGCGCCCCCGGTCGCTGCGCGGCCTGTCGGAGGAGACACCGGAGGCGTACAAGGACGTGGGCGAGGTGGTCGCGGCCAGCGAGGGCGCGGGGCTGTGCCGCACCGTCGCCCGGCTGGTGCCGCTCGGTGTGCTGAAGGGCTGAGGTCACGAGCGGTCCGTACGGTGCCCACCCCCGTTACGTCACACGTCCACGGTCACCGCACACGACCATCCGTAAGGATCCGGCCCGATGCGCATCCCGTGCCAGGAGATGCCCTTCGGCACGGAACCGATGATCTCCACGTCCGCCAGGCCGGCCAGGGCCAGCCGTACATCCAGGCCGTCGTCGACCGTGTCCGCCTCCAGGTCGACGGCCACCTGGCCGTCCACCTCCAGGCGGAAAACGACCTCCTCCAGCAGCGCGGTCAGCAGGTCGTCGTCCTGCTCCTCCGCCAGCCGGACGCGTTCGACCGCGGTGGGCCGCACCGCCGAGACATCCGCGAAGCACTCGACCATTCCCAGCGCCGCCTCCACCAGGCAGCGCTCACGGCTCACGCCCCACGCCTCTATCCGCACGTCGGCCGTGTGCGGCACCGCCCGGTGGCCACTGTCGCCCAGCCGCCGCGCCTGAATCTCGTCATCCGTGTCACCGACCATGCGCACCGCCCGATCCACTCAGTCGCAGGTCTCGCGCCGAGAGGGCTCCGGTGTCCGTGCGGAGGAGCAGTCCGACGAACAGCGTCCGGTCGTCTCCCCGGCAGGAGCACTGCGACCGTACGAGTGCCCGCCACGGGGCAGCCCATGCGCCGGTCACGGCGGCGCCGGGTCGCCGACGCGGCGAGGGATCGGTGCACACAGCGCGATGCGCACAGTGCGGTGCACACAGTGCTGGTGGCAACGGTGTGGGCGACAGCCCGTGGGGGTACCCGGCGCGCATGACGCACCCAAGCCGTGGCGGGCGGGCACCGGCCGTGCGGCTGCGCCTCGTGCGGGAGAGGACACGATGGTGACTGGCGACGGTGGGCTCGGCACGGTACTCCTCGGC
The DNA here is from genome assembly GCF_030551255.1 of Streptomyces sp. NL15-2K. GTDB lineage: Bacteria > Actinomycetota > Actinomycetes > Streptomycetales > Streptomycetaceae > Streptomyces. Next base: position 651,229 of record NZ_CP130630.1, on the reverse strand, counting down.
TTCGACGACACGGCGTACTCATGGCTCGCCGCGGAGTGGGCGGCCACCGAGGCGGACCGGCGCGGCTGTGCGTTGAAGGTCGTCCATTCCGTCGGCCGTAGCGCGGATGCCGCGTACGGGGAGACAGGCATGGGTCTCACGGAGCAGGTTCTCGAGGGGGCCGTCGGGGTGCTGGATGACGCCCGGGCGCGACTCGGGGCCGCTCATCCCGGCGTGCCGATCGATACCGCCCTCGCCCGTGACGAACCGGCCGACGCCCTGGTGACCGCGGCCCAGGACGCCGGCCTGGTCGTGGTCGGCACCCGCGGGCGAGGTGGTTTCGCCGGGCTGCTGCTGGGCTCGGTGAGCCTGAAGGTGGCCGCCCACGCGGACCGACCGGTCGTCGTCGTGCGCGGGGACACCGCGAAAGCCGCCCACAAAAGCATCGTGGTCGGCGTGCGCGACGGCCGGGACGAGGAAGCCGTGCGGTTCGCCCTCGCCGAGGCCGAGCTGCGCCAGGCCGGCGTGCGTCTGGTCCACGCGTGGGCGCCGCGCGTGTACAGCGGCCGCATGATGCCCCAGGCCACCAACCTCGATGAGGAGCGGCATGCCCACGCCGAGCTGCTGAACCATGCCGCCCGTCCCGCCGCCGAGTACCCGAACGTGCACCTGGACACCGAGCTGTTCGTCGACTCGCCGGCCGCTGCCCTGGTACAGGCATCCGCTCGGGCCGACCTGGTGGTGATTCCACGGCACCCGGCCGAGGGCAGGTTCGGACTGCGTCTGGGGTCGGTGGTGCACGCCGTACTGCACCACGCGAGCTGCCCCGTCGCCGTCGTACCCGCGGGTCGGACCGCCGCCGCGGACGACAGCGCCGTAGAGACGACAGCGCCGTAGAGACGACACGATTGGATCAGTCATGACGGACCACTTTCCCAATGGTGCTGCCTCCGCCGTTCAGCTGGCCCTGCGGGCGGTGGTCGAAGGCGAGGCCGATGAGACGGCGCTGAACACCCTCGCCGGCGGGGAGGTTCTCATCCCCACCGGCGCTCCCGCTGTCGAGGAGCAGGAGCCCGGCAGAGTGACCCTTCCTGTCTACGAGCAGGAGGACGGCACCGAACTGGTGCCGGTCTTCACCTCGCAGGCACGCATGCGGCAAGCGCTGCCGCAGATCACCCAGCATCGGCAGGTGGTGCTCGGTGAGCTCGCCCATGGCTGGCCGTCGGAGAAACTGGCGCTGATCATCGACGCGGGCACACCGGAGCAGCTGGCACTGACGGCTCAGGGGGTGAGGGAACTGCTCGACCGTGACGTCGGCTGAGGCCGCATCGTGCTGATCACCCGTTGGCGACGACGGGCACACCGCGGCGCGAGCGCGGCGATCTCGCCGATCTTCCGACGTTAGAGTGGAGTCCGTCAGCCGTGTCGGGGGCAACGAAGCGCCCGGCGAAGTGTTCGAGGTTCGCAGGAGAGAGCGTGCGCATGTCCGTGATGTCCGGCGCCGCTGCCTGCCCGCCGTGACCCCTCGGCCCCGAGCCGCACCCCGTCCCGTCGCGGATCGCTTCGCTGCCGCCCACTGACTTCGGTCCGCCGCTCGCCGGCCTCGCGGATCGCCGCCCGCCCTCCCTGCCTTCCCGCGCGCCCGCCGTGTTGACGGGTGTGCCCGAGCACGACAGGTTCCCTTCGTCTTGTCTTCCTCCGCCCTGTCCCCGGCCGCGTGGCTGCGCGGCTCCCGACGGCCCTCCTGGCTGTCCGATCCGAAGGTGCTGCGCACCGAGGTGCTCGCCGGCCTCGTGGTCGCCCTGGCGCTGATCCCGGAGGCGATCTCGTTCTCGATCATCGCCGGGGTCGACCCGGCGGTCGGCCTGTTCGCCTCGTTCACGATGGCCGTCACCATCGCGATCGTCGGCGGCCGCCCGGCCATGATCTCCGCGGCCACCGGCGCGGTCGCCCTGGTCATCGCCCCGCTCAACCGCGAGCACGGCTTCGGCTACCTCGTCGCGGCCGTCATCCTGGCCGGTGTCTTCCAGATCGTCCTCGGCGCACTCGGGGTGGCCAAGCTGATGCGGTTCGTGCCGCGCAGCGTGATGGTCGGCTTCGTCAACTCGCTCGCGATCCTCATCTTCATGGCACAGGTCCCGGAGATGACGGACGTGCCCTGGCCCGTCTACCCGCTCATCGCCGCCGGTCTCGCGCTGATGGTGTTCTTCCCGAAGGTCACGACGGTGATCCCGGCTCCCCTGGTGTCCATCGCCGTCCTCACCGTCATCACGCTCGCGGCCGGCATCGCGGTGCCGACCGTCGGCGACAAGGGCGACCTGCCGTCCTCCCTGCCCGTACCGGGCCTGCCGGACGTGCCGTTCACCCTGGACACGCTGACGACCGTCGCGCCGTACGCGCTCGCCATGGCCCTGGTCGGTCTGATGGAGTCGCTGATGACCGCCAAGCTGGTCGACGAGATCACCGACACCCACTCCTCCAAGACCCGTGAGTCCGTCGGCCAGGGCGTCGCCAACATCGTCACGGGCTTCTTCGGCGGGATGGGCGGCTGCGCGATGATCGGCCAGACGATGATCAACGTACGAGTGTCCGGCGCCCGCACCCGGCTGTCGACGTTCCTGGCCGGAGCGTTGCTGATGGTGCTGTGCATCGTCTTCGGGCCGGTCGTCTCCGACATCCCCATGGCCGCGCTGGTCGCCGTGATGGTCATGGTGTCGGTCGCCACGTTCGACTGGCACTCCATCGCCCCGAAGACGCTTCTGCGCATGCCGGCCGGGGAGATCACCGTCATGGTGGTCACCGTCGCGTGCGTGGTGGCCACCCACAACCTCGCCATCGGCGTCGTCGTCGGCTCCGTCACCGCGATGGTCATCTTCGCCAAGCGCGTCGCCCACCTCGCCGAGGTCACCGCCGTCACCGACCCCGAGGGCACCTCCGTGGTCTACCGGGTCACCGGTGAGCTGTTCTTCGCCTCCTCCAACGACCTCGTCGGCCAGTTCCACTACGCCACCGACCCGGACAAGGTCGTCATCGACCTTTCCGCCGCGCACATCTGGGACGCCTCCTCCGTCGCCGCCCTGGACGCCATCGAGACCAAATACGCCCAGCGCGGCAAGACCGTCGAGATCACCGGCCTGAACGAACCCAGTGCCCGCATGCACGAGAAGCTGAGCGGCGAACTCACCGGCGGTCACTGACCACACACCCCTGGACCGGCCGGCTGGATCTTGACGGGATGCTGATGGATCCTTGACGGACGGTTGGCGAGCAGGAAGGCCGGCGAGTGGCGGGACGTGCGGGGCGGGTGTGGCAGTCGCTGTTGGCTGCGCATCCCGCTCGTACGGTGGTCATGGGCTTCGCCGCGGTGATCCTGCTGGGGACGGTACTGCTGATGCTGCCCGTCGCCGCGGAGGACGGCCGGAGCACCGATGCCGTGACGGCGCTGTTCACGTCCACGTCGGCGGTGTGCGTGACGGGCCTGGTCGTGGTGGACACGGGCACGTATTGGAGCGGCTTCGGCGAGGGCGTGATCCTGGTGCTGTTCCAGGTCGGCGGCTTCGGCATCATGACGATGGCCTCGCTGCTGGGTCTGCTGATCTCCGGGAAACTGCGGCTGCGGATGCAGTTGACCGCGCAGGCGGAGACCAAGAGCCTGGACATCGGGGACGTGCGGCGCGTGCTGCTCGGGGTCGCGGGATGCACGTTCGCGGTGGAGCTCGCGGTGGGCGCCGTGCTGGCGCTGCGGCTGCGCTTCGGCTACGGCGAGTCCGTCTGGGACGCCTCGTATCTGGGGTTCTTCCATGCCGTGTCGGCGTTCAACAACGCCGGGTTCGGGCTGCACGTCGACAACCTCACCAAGTACGCGCAGGACCCATGGGTGACGCTGCCGATCGCCGTGGCCGTGATTCTCGGCGGGATCGGATTTCCCGTGCTGCTGGAGTTGCTGCGGCACCGCAAGCGGGCCCGCGCCACGGGCCGGCGTCGCTGGTCGCTGCACTTCCGGCTGACGGTGGTCACCACCGCCGTGCTGCTGTCCGCCGGGACGCTGCTGACCTGTGTGCTGGAATGGACGAACGGCGGCACACTGGGCCCGTTCGACTGGGACGAGAAGATCCTGGCAGGGTTCTTCCACTCGGCGATGTCCCGGACAGCGGGGTTCAACAGTGTCGACATCGGGGCGATGACGGACGCGACGCTGCTGCTGACCTGCATGCTGATGTTCGTCGGCGGCGGCAGTGGAGGCACCGCGGGCGGCATCAAGGTCAGCACGTTCGCGGTGCTGGGTGCGGCGATGGTCGCCGAGGTGCGCGGTGAACCCACCTCCGCGGTGATGGGCCGCAAACTCGCACCGCATGTGCTGCGGCAGGCGTTGACCGTGGCGCTGGCCGGCGTGGGGTTCGTGATGACGGCGACCCTCGCGCTGCTCGCCGTGGTCGACAAGCCCTTCGAGGAGGTGCTGTTCGAGTCGGTCTCGGCCTTCGGCACGGTGGGGCTGTCCACCGGCATCACCGCTGACCTGCCGACCGCCGGCCGGCTGATCGTCATCGTGCTCATGTTCGTCGGCCGGCTCGGCCCGGTCACCCTGGTCTCGGCGCTTGCCCTGCGCGAGCGCAAGCGCCGCTACGAGCTACCCGAGGAGCGACCCGTCATTGGCTAGCCATCTGCACTCTCTGCGCCGTCGTCGCGGCAGGCGCCCCGCCGAGCACGCCGCCGCCTCCGGTCGCGGTGACCAGCGCGTGGCCGTGATCGGTCTCGGCCGCTTCGGCAGCTCGCTGGGCCATGAGCTGATGCGGCGCGGCTGGGACGTTCTCGGCGTCGACACCGACGCGCTTCTGGTCCAGCGGTTGAGCGACGATCTCACCCATACGGCCGTTGCCGACTGCACCGACCCCGAGGTGCTGCGTCAGCTCGGCGTGCACGAGTTCAGCAGCGCCGTGGTCGGCATCGGCACCGACGTCGAGGCCAGCATCCTCATCGCCTCCAACCTGCTGGAGGCGGAGGTGCCCAACATCTGGGCCAAGGCCATCAGCCGCCAGCACGGCCGGATCCTCGAACGCCTCGGCGTACACCATGTCGTTCTGCCCGAGCACGAGATGGGCGAGCGCGTCGCCCACCTGGTCACCGGCCGGATGCTCGACTTCATCGAGTTCGACGACGACTACGCCCTGGTGAAGACCGTCGCTCCGGCCGTCGTCACCGGCATGCCGCTCGGTGAGAGCCAGGTGCGTCGCAGGTACGGGGTGACGGTCGTCGGCATCAAGCGGCCGGGCGAGGGCTTCACCTACGCCACCGCCGAGACGGTCCTGGAGAAGGGCGATGTCATCGTCGTCACCGGCAAGATCCACGATGTCGAGTCCTTCGCCGAACTCAGCTGAGTCCACGGCGGGCGGCCGTACCGAGAAGAGCGCTCGCCGGGCGTGGACCGCGCCGGAGGCGCTGTCATAGGAGCAAGGCGAGTGACGCGAGGAAGGATGCGCTGATGGTGGAGTGGCGGCCGTTGCGGGCCGCGGTCAGGCCGGTGCCCGAGCCTGTCGCGACGCCCTTCGTCTGGGCGGCGGCCTTCGCGGGGGCACTGCTGACCGTGGGGGTGCTGAGCGCGGCCAACGGGCTTGTCGACCCGCTGCACGCCCTGCTGGTGCTGTGTGCCCTGGCCGCACTGCTGGGGGTGTGCGCGCGTTTCGCCGCGGCGCCGGGCACGGCCGCGGTGTGCTGGCTGTTCCTCAACGGCTTCACGGTGCCTCCGCGAGGGGAACTCACGTGGCAGGGGTATCCGGATGCGGGGCGGCTCGCCTTCCTGACGGTTGCGACGCTGCTCGGTACGGTGATCGCCCGCATCGTCAACGCCCGGGGCGCCTACCGGCGGATCACGCCGGGCGGGGACCGCGACGCGAGCCCGTGAGCTGCCGTTGCGGTCCCATCGCTTCGGCGAGCCGCATACGTCCCGTCCACACCCGGCGCCGGGGCCCCCGGCACGAGGGACACTGTCAGCAGGGGGACCCACACCGTCCGCAGGAGATGGTGATGAACGGCTCGGTACGGATGGGACGAGTGCTCGGGGTACCGCTGCGCCTTCACTGGACCGTGCCCCTGCTCGTAGTGCTCTTCGGGTACAGCCTGGGCAGCCAGACGCTCCCCGCCGGGGTTCCGGACCGGTCGGACGCCACCTACACGCTGGCCGGCCTGGCCGGGGCCCTGCTGCTGCTCGGGAGCCTGCTGGCTCATGAAGCCGCGCACGCGGTCACGGCCCGGAGGAAGGGCATCCCGGTCCAGAGCATCACGCTGTGGGCGTTGGGCGGGATGACCGAGATGGGCAAGCCGCGCGCGGCCGGGGCGGCCTTCCTGGTAGCCGTGAGCGGGCCGCTCACCAGCCTGGTCGTCGGTGCGGCGGCGTTCGGGGCGGGCATCGGACTGGACGCCCTCTCCGGCTGGGAGGTTCCCGCAGCGGTCCTGTTGTGGCTCGGCTGGGTGAACTGCTTCCTGGCCGTGTTCAATCTGCTGCCGGCCGCGCCGCTCGACGGAGGACGCGTCGTGCAGGCGCTGATGTGGCGGCGGACCGGAGACCGGGACCGGGCCGAACGGGCGGCCGCACGCAGCGGGCAGGTCCTCGGCATCCTGCTGATCGCCGTCGGATGGATCTCCGTCCTGCGCGGTGTCTGGAGCGGTCTGTGGCTGGCGCTCCTCGGTTTCTTCGTCCTGGTCGTCGCCGGCGCGGAGCGCCAGCGTGCCCGGATGGCCCCGGCGCTGCGCGGAGTGCGCGCGGCCGACGCCATGTCGACGCCCGTGGAGACCTGCCAGGACTGGCTGACCGTGGAACGCTGCGTCGAGGACGTGGCCGCACGGGCCCGCCACTCCACGCTGCCCCTGATCGACTTCGACGGACGCCCCAGTGGCCTGCTGCACCTGCCACGGCTCGCGCGGATCCCCGCGCAGCAGCGGGAGACACTGCGGGTGCGGGATGTGGCGACGCCGCTGGCGCAGGGCGCCACGTGCGCGCCGGACGACCTCCTGGAAGACGTACTCGAAAAGCTCTCCCCGGGCAGCGGCATGCGCATCCTCGTCACCGACGGGCAGCGTCTGGTGGGCATCATCACCGCGCGTGACATCTCCCGGATCGTCCAGCGCCACGCATTTCGCGGCACGCGGAGCCGGTGACCCGCGGCATGATCCCCGGGGCGGGCCTGGACCAGGGCCTGTCCGGCGGATCATGCCGCAGACGCGGGGGCGCAGTGACACCAGCCTCCCCCACTCTCGGCTTCGCTCGAGCGGGGGGACCCCCATCGCGGCGGGCGCCCATCTGCCGCGTTGTCGTCGGTCGCCGACTCTCCCACTCTCGGCTTCGCTCGAGCGGGGGGACCCCCATCGCGTCGCCCGCCGCGGCAGCGGCTGATGTCACAGCCTCCTCCGCCTTGCAGCTGGACGCTCCCCCACGCTCGAACAACCTCGCGCGGGGGCACCCCCATCGCCCCCGCTCACCCGCGTTCATCAGTCGCCGCCGATTTCCTGCGACCTGATCCGCCGGACGGGCCCTAACGCCGGCGCAGTCAGACCTTCCGCGAGCGTCGGCGCAGGACTCTGCGCAGCCACCGCAGAGGACGCACCCGAATTCCGGTGGTCGGGGGCCCTGAATGCCGGGCGGTGAGAGGCGAGTAGGGCACGGGGACGCGGTCGCCGTCGGTTTCCATGACGCAGACGGGGACGTCCCCCGCCTCTTTCGACGGGTGGACGTGGACGGTGAACGGCTGAGGCGGGTCGTCGGGCAGCTCCGCGGCCAGCACCGTGACACCCGTGCGGCGCCCACGCCGAAAGTCGACCACTTTGCCGTCGACCAGCAACTCGACGTCGCCCGATCGCGCGCCTGTCTGAACCGTGACCGAATGCCCGGCCCGGTCGAGGTGAAAGCGGTGACCGCGGGCCATGAGGACCTCCCGAGCCCAGTCACTCCATGCAATTCAAGAATACGTACCGCGTCCCTGCGTACGTGTCGGGTCAATGACCTGGCCGACACCCGTAAGACGTACGACGCTTGAGGACAGGAACGCTTCCAGCAGATGAGGAGCCCGCCGTGCGCGCCCGTGACCTGGCGGTCGAATACAGAACAGTGAGCGTCGACAGTGACGCCCTGGACGCGGCCCGGCTGATGGCCGAGCACAAGCTGCCCGGCCTCCTGGTACTCGACGAACACGGTGAACCGAAGGCGATTCTGCCCCCCTCCCAGATGATCAAGGTGCTGGTGCCCGCCTACGTGATCGAAGACCCCACCCTCGCCGCGGTCGTCGACGAGAAGCACGCCGACCGGCTCTGCCAGGCACTGGTCGGCCGCCGTGTCGGAGACTGCCTGTCCCACAAGGCGGCCCCGCCGCCGATCGCCGACCCCGACGACACCGCGCTGGAGGTTGCCGCGCTGATGGCGCAGGTGCGCAGCCCGCTGGTGGCGGTGGCGGAGAAGGACAAGGCCGGTACGCACCTGCTGGGTGTGATCACCGCCTCGCACCTGCTGCACGAACTCCTGGGAGCCGTGGGGGCGGTGAGCCCCGAGTAAGCACACCGGACCTGTCGGCGCGCAGGGCTACTGCGGGCCGGAGGTCCGGAGGATGCTGAGGCGCACCTCGTCGTCAGTGGGCGCGAGGCCGGCGGGGCGACCAATGAGCCAGCAGATACCGCCACGATCGCCGGAACGGCCCCATCAGGTGGCGGCACAAAGCGCCGCCGTGGGGGAACACCACCGCGGTCTCCCGGGCCATCGTCAGGAAGAATGCCCGCCCGTCCGGGGTCTGCGATGTCGTGGTCCACAGGTAGCCGGGGCGATGGGCGAGGAGAGAATGGACGAGTTCGCGTCCCAGCCCCTGATGTCGCCAGGCCTCGCAGACCCAGATGTCCAGGATCCGCCCCGCGCGGCACGTCCGGCAGGCACGGAAACGCAGCCGTCCTACGACGCGGCCGTCGGGATCGAGCATGACGATCTCAGTCGGTGTTCCCGTACTCCACAACTGTGCACTCGTGGGCTCATCCGGACCCATCCGGACCACCTCTCACGGAGTCTTCGTCGCCGCGTCTTCGGGACGACGATCGAAGCAACTATGGAGCAGGTGTGCGTGACTGGTGAAGGGGTGGTTCAGTGAGGCCTCCGCCGACTGCCCGCCAGCCGCCGACGCACAGAAAGATGACCAGCAGGGCGGCGACGGTCGCGGGGGCGATCAGTGATCCGTCCATGCGCTTACCTCGTTCCGGTCCGGCGGCGGGTTGCGGTGGTGGCAGATGACAGGTCAGACACCCCATGTCGTTGGGGGTCAAGTGGCAGGGGTGTGGGCGTGGTGTGACCAGGCGGTCGCTTCGTCGTAGAGGGTTCGGGTCTTGAGGCATCCGTGGAGGATGCCGACGAGGCGGTTGCCGAGCTGCCGCAGGGCGGGGTTGTAGCCGGCTTCGCGGGCGCGTTGCTTGTCGTAGTAGCGACGGGCGCCGGGTGATGCCCGCAGGGCGGAGAACGCCTGGGTCTGCAGCGCGTCGGCGAGCCGGTTGTTGCGGACGTAGCGGGCCTGGACGGTGTGGCTCTTGCCGGAAGCCCGGGTGATCGGGCTGGTGCCGGCGTAGTTCTTGCGGGCCTTCGCGGACGCGTAGCGGGCGGGGTCGTCCCCGAACTCGGCGAGCACCCGGGCGCCGGTGATCTCCGCGATGCCGGGCATCGAGAGGTAGATCTCAGCGTCCGGGTGCTTCAGAAAATGGGCCTTCACCTGCCCTTCCAGGTCGGTTATCTGCTCGTTCAGCGCGATCAGCAGCTTCGCGTGGGCGGTGGCGGTGGCCGCGTAGGCGGCGGTGACCGGCTCGGGCAGGCCCAGCTGCCGTTCGCGCAGCGCGGTGATGATCGTGGCTGCCTTCGCGTCACGGTTGTGCCGGCGGGCACGGGCCAGGACGGCGGTGATCTGGGCGCGGGTCAGCTTTGCCCCGGCCTGCGGGGTGGGCGCCTTGATCAGCAGTTCCAGCGCGTCCGTGCTGGTCAGCGTGAGACCCGCGTAGGCGTTCAGGGCGGCGGGGAAGTACTCGCGCAGCGTACTGCGCAGCCGCTGGAAGGTGCGGGTGCGTTCCCAGATCAGTGTCTGGTGGGCACGGGCGACAACCTTGACGGCCTGAGCTTGCTCGCTGTCTCCCGCCACCGGCCGCAGCTGGGCCCGGTCGATACGGACCATGTCGGCCAGCGCGTGCGCGTCGCCCTTGTCACTCTTGGCACCGGAGGAGGCGTACCGCTCCTTGAACCGGGCAGCCTGCCGGGGGTTGATGGCGTAGACCTGGTAGCCGCAGGCGATCAGGGCTTGCACCCACGAGCCGCGGTCGGTCTCGATCCCGACCACCACCCCGGCCGAATCCAGGTCCTCGCCGCCGTGCCTCGCGATGAGCTCGTGCAGCTTCGTGATCCCCTCCACACCCTCGGGCAGCCTCGCCGCAGCGAGTTTCCGGCCCGCCTCGTCCTGGACCTCGACGTCGTGGTGGTCTTCGGCCCAGTCATCGCCGATCAGCAGCAACTCACCCTCCCAGTCCGGTACTTCGCTCCGTGCAGCCCGCGGAAGGCGCGGCACGCGGCCTAATGGATCCAGTGCTCACGCCCCACTGCCCGGCGGGCACGCCACCCCATCAACGGTCTGGCCTTCCGGCCCACCAGCAGGGGCACGGTCTGACCTCAGAAGTCGGATGCTTCCGGCGGCGTGAGTGCTCACCCACTGGCGGCTACAGCACCGAGTCTCTACGACCCGACAGCTCCCATTAGGCGAGCGCGAAGTAGCGCAGCCACACATAGCCGAGGGCGACGGTCACGGTGACGGCGGTGACGACCAGACCGTACTTGGTGAACTGCCAGAAGGAGATGGGCTGGCGGTTGCGTTCGGCGATGCCGAGCACCACGACGTTGGCGCTGGCGCCGATCGCGGTGGCGTTTCCGCCCAGGTCCGCTCCCAGTGCCAGGGCCCACCACATGACGTGGTCGCCGTCGCCTCCCATGTTCTGCACCAGGTCGCTGGTGATGGGGGCCATGGTGGCGACGTAGGGGATGTTGTCGATGATGCCGGACATTACGGCGGAGGCGCTCAGCAGGGTCATGGAGCCGCCGAGTTCGTTGTCCCCGATCGCGTCGGTCAGTCGCTCGGAGACGTCACCGATCACACCGGTCTCGATCAGGCCGCCGATCATGATGAAGAGCCCGGCGAAGAAGGCCAGCGTGGGCCACTCGACTTCCTTCAGGACGTCGGTGGTTTCCGCCGAGGAGATCGTGATGAGCAGTCCGGCGCCCAGGAGGGCGACCACACTGGGCTCGTAGTGCAGGAAAGGGTGCAGGACGAAGCCCGCCACGACCAGCACGAGCACGATCAGGCCCTGAGCCAGGAGCCGGGGATCGCGGATGGCCTCGCGTTCCTCCAGCTCCATGATCTCGGCGGCACGGTCCTCGTCGTAGACGAAGGACCTGCGGAACATCACGCGGCACATCAGGACGAGGAGGACGAGCAGGATCGCCGAGATCGGGGCGAGGTGGACCAGGAAGTCGTTGAACGTGAGGCCGGCGCGGCTGGCGATGATGATGTTGGGCGGGTCGCCGACCAGGGTCGCGGTGCCGCCGATGTTCGAGGCCATGACCTCGGCGATGAGGAAGGGCGCGGCGGGCAGCCCCAGGCGCTCGCACACCAGCAGCGTCACGGGTGCGATGAGCAGCACCGTGGTGACGTTGTCCAGCAGGGCGGATGCGAACGCCGTGATGACGACGAGCATGGCCATGACCCGGAAGGGTTTGGCCCGTGCGCGCTTCACGGACCAGATCGCCAGGTACTCGAACATGCCGGTCTTCTTCAGCACACCGACGATCATCATCATGCCCAGCAGCAGGAAGATGACGTTCCAGTCGATGCCGGAGTGCTCGGAGTAGAAGGCCGACTTGTCGTCGGTCGCCCTGATCGCCAACATCAGGCCCGCGCCACCGAGCGCCACGGCGACGCGGTGGATCTTCTCGCTGATGATCAGGGCGTACGCGCCGACGAAGACGACGACCGCGGCCCAGCTGTGCCAGTCGTTCACGATCCGGGCCCCACCCCTGCTCGCTCTTGACGTGTCCGGCGAAGGTCCATCACCCAGTCGGCTCAGTCGGGCAGGGTGAGCGCGTAGGACTCCCCAGGGGCCACGGACACGGTGCGATCGGCGAGGGCCACGGTGATCGGCTCCTGGTCGGACTGCGGCACGGTGATGCGCAGCCGGCGCGGCTGCAGCCGTAGCCGCACGCCCCAGTGGCCCTGGTAGCGGACGGAGAACCCGTATTCGGAGAGCTTCGGCAGCGGTACGGGATCGAACCGCAGTGCGCCACCCCGGGTCTCCAGACCGGTCAGACCTCGCTGGACGAGGTCGAGGGTGCCTGCCATGGCGCCCAGGTGGACGCCCTCGCCGGTGGTGCCGTTGTGCAGGTCGGCGATGTCACCGGCCAGCGCCTCCTGCACGAAGTCCCAGGCCTGGGCGCGCCGGGACCGGGCGAGCACCCACCCGTGGACAAGGCTGCTGAGGGTGGAACCGTGGCTGGTGCGGGCCAGGTAGTAGTCGACGGTGTGCTGCCAGGTGGCGTCGTCGACGTCGTACCCCAACCGCCGGAACAGCCCCTGGAGTTCGGCGTCCGAGAAGAGGTATCCGAGCATCAGGACGTCGGCCTGTTTGGACGCCTGGTAGCGGTTGACGGTGTCCCCTTCCGCCTCCAGGATCCGGTCCAGGCGCCGGATGTCGCCGTACCGGTCACGGTAGGCCTGCCAGTCGAGTTCCGCGAGGTCGCCGTAGCCGGAGAACTGGCTGATCACACCGTCGTGGAACGGGACGTACAGCTTCCGCGAGACGGCGTCCCAGACGTCGAGTTCGTCCAGTTCCATACCGGAGCGTTCGAACAGATCACGGCGGCGGGGTTCGGGCAGTCCGTGCAGCAGGTCGCGGGCGCGGGCGAGGGTCCAGGCGGCGGTGACGTTGGTGTACGCGTTGTCGTCGAGGCCGGGTTCGGTCGCATGGGGATAGGCCTCGTGGTACTCGTCGGGACCGACGACCTCGCGGATCCGGTAGCGGGCGAGCGTGTCGTCATACGTGGCCAGACCGGCCCAGAACCGGGCGATCTGCAACAGCATCTCGGCGCCCTTGGTGGTCAGGAACTCGGTGTCGCCGGTCGCCTCGCAGTACTGCCACACGTTGTAGGCGATCGCCGAGTTCACGTGGTGCTGCAGCAGGGTGTGGTCGGGCAGCCAGCGCCCGGAGCGCGGGTTGAGGTGCAGCCGCTGGGTCTCCTCGCGGCCGTCGCTGCCGCTCTGCCACGGATACATGGCGCCGCTTTGCCCGGCGTCGGCTGCGGCGAAGCGGGCCCTCTCCAGGCGGCGGTGACGATAGCTGAGAAGAGCCCGGGACACCTCCGGGAAGTGCAGGTTGAGGTACGGCAGCACGAACAGCTCGTCCCAGAAGATGTGGCCGCGGTAGGCCTCGCCGTGCAGTCCGCGCGCCGGAACGCCGACGTCCAGGTCGGCGGTGTGCGGGGAGAGTGTCTGCAGGACATGGAAGAGGTGCAGGCGCAGGATCGGGCCCGCGTCGCCGGGCACGTCCAGTTCGGCATTGCGCCACAGCTGCTTCCAGGCCGCGCGGTGGGAGGCGAGCAGGGCCTCGACGCCCGGGGCCCGGCGGACCCGGTCCACGGCCGCATGAAAGGGGTCGCTGATCGCCGGGTCGTGGGAGGTGTGCAGGGCGATCGTCTTGTCGACGGTCACGGGCCGGCCGTCCGCGACCGGGATCCGCAGCAGTTGGACCGCCCGCTCCTCCTCGTGCGCCGTGGAGGCCTCGGCCGACGCGTCGACGACGATACGGCCGGCCAGGCCGATGCGGATGTCGGACGTCCGGGTACGGCAGCGCAGCCACGCGGTCTCGGCGTCCGCGGAGCCGGCGTGGATGTGGACGAGGTGGCGGGAGGCCAGCTGCCGGTAGCGCTCCACTCCGGTGTTGGTGACCGAGCCGTCGAGCGCGGCCTCGACCTCGATCTCCCCGGACCAGCCCTCGGCCGTCAGCTCGGTCCGCAGCAGGGCCAGATGGGGGTCGGCCATATGGACGAGCCGGAGTTGCCGCACCGCGAGGCGGCGGCCGTCCTCGTCCTCGTAACGAACCGTGCGCTCCAGGGTCCCGGTCCGCAGATCCAGGGTCTGCCTGTGGTCGAGAACCTTGTGGGTGTCGGGCGAGAACCATTCGCCGGGGACCGCGCGGAACCGCAGCGGCAACCAGTTCGGGACGTTGACCATGTCCTCGTTCTCGACCTGGCGTCCCGCCACCTGGGACGGGAGCCGGTTGTAGCAGCCGGCCACGTACGTCCCCGGGTAGTGGACGGGATCCGCCACGCACTCGGGGGCCGCACCCCGGGTGGCGAAGTAGCCGTTGCCGAGGGTGCACAAGGACTCGCGCACCCGTTCGTGCGCCGGGTCGTAGTCCTCGTACTTCCAGGTCCAGTCACGCATCCGCGGTCCTCCGGATCGAGCGGCCGCACGGGGGCACCGGCCGGGAGGCCGCGCGGCGTCGTCAGCACCCGTCAGTGTCGAGGCTATGACCGCTGTGCCTCATCGGCGCGGGGACGCGGCGGCGCGGGGACGCGGCGGTGTGATGGAGCAGTGCCTGTCGGTCGCCGGCGACGAGGGCCGTGAGGCCGAGGAGTCGCTTGGTGGGCCCTCTTCGTTGTCGCGGTCGCCATGACGTGGCGAGGTGTCGGCCCGGGGGAGTGGTGCAGTCCGGCGTGGGGGAGCCGTGACCGTGGCGGTGCGTCAGCTCCAGGCGCGGTACGGCTCGTCGACCAGTTGGAAGACCGGCTCGCCCCGCACCGGATCCTTGGCGGTGGACAGCCGGACCCGGTCCCCGCTGTGGATGCCCACGGGCGGGCCCATGACCCGGCCGCGCACGACGAAGCCCTCGGCCATCTCGATCAGGGACACGTTGCGGGCGGCGGGGGTGTTGCGGTGGACCACCGTCGAGTGGCGGACCGTACCCGTGCCCCCGCTGCGCTCCGTGCGCAGGTCGCTGCCCTGGCAGACCGGACACAGCAGCCGGTGGTACATCGCGGTGCCGCACCAGGTGCAGCGCTGGAAGAGGATGGCCTCCGTGCCCGGGCTCCCGAGATCCCCGCTCCTGGGATCCGCGCTCCTGGGATCCAGGACGCCCGCCGCGGAGCCGGCTGTCTGACGAGCAACGCTTCCTGAGGGGTGGTACACGCTGGTCAACTCCCTGCACTCGGCCGGAATCCCGCGTGCGCGGATCACCGTGCACGCACGTGCCCGGTCGCCGTGCCACCGTGCACGCCATCAGAGTATGGCACTCAGTGCCACTCGTAAAGGTACTCCGTACCCTCGATGTTCGAGCCCGTCCCGGTCACTCCCGGCCGGGCGTTCCCGGCGTTCCCGGCGTTCCCGGTGTTCCGAGTGTTCCGAGCGTGGACTCGATCTCCTGGACCACCCGCCACAGCGGTGCTCCGCGTCGGGACACGACGACCATGACGTCCTCGGCGTCCTCGGCCTCCCCGCTCCGCCGCTCGCCGCCGGCGCGCGCGGGAGACGCACCGAAGGCGGTCTGCACATACCCCAGCGCGTGATCCACCGTGGCGCTCGCGTCTCCCTGCCCGTTCGAACGCAGCCAGGAACGCAGCGCGTTGTTGTGCGCCGCGACCACGGCGGCGGCGATCACGTCGGCCTGCAGCGTCCCGTCGCGCCGGCCGGCGAACCGACCCCGCAGGTACTCGGCGAGCGCGCGCTCGTAGCGCCACACCACCGACAGCTCGTACGCGCGCAGGCCGGGCACCTTTTTGGTGAGCCGGTAGCGCTGCACGGAGAACGTCGGATTCTCGGCGTACATCTTCAGCACCAGCCGGGCCGCGTCGCAGACCCGCCCGACGGGTTCGTCGGTGTCGTCGCCGGCGGCCAGGAAGGCAGTCATGTCGGCCAGGCACCGCTCGTGGTCGGGGAAGACCACGTCCTCCTTCGAGGGGAAGTAGCGGAAGAACGACCGCCGCCCGACTCCGGCGAGCGCCACGATGTCGTCGACGGTGGTCTGCTCGTAGCCCCGCTCCAGGAACAGCTGGAAGGCCGCCGCGACGAGCGCGTCCCGCATGGGCGGCTTCGCGGCCGACGCCTCCGCCTTCTCGCCGCGACCGGGCGCCGCGCTGCTGGAGCTCATGGACGGGAACGTAGCACTTGACCGCCGTCATGGCACTCAGTGCATCGGAAGGGGAACTGCGTGCTCTCCGCCGAGGAGTCCCGCCGGCTGTCCGGCAGGCCCGGCAGGCCCGGCAGGCCCGGCGGGCAGTACCTGTTCCTCGGTCGCACTGAACTCTCCGTGCGGCAGACCCGTATGACTCCTCGGGGGACGCCGAAGGCCCCTGCCGAGGGGGGAAGGAGAGCAGGATGCCGATGCCGCCCGACCGTGAGCAGCCGTACGACGAGCCGCCCCTGGAACCGGTGCGGGTGCTGCGCCCGCGCCGCACCGACGCCCTCGCGGAACTCATCCGGGAGTTCCAGGAGAGCACCGGCCGCTACGACTCCGTGGCACTGCCGGGACCAACGTCCGGAACCGAGGACAGGACCCAGGAGCTGCCGCCCGTCGCCGACCACGCGCCTGATGCTGCGAGCGGCGCTCCACGCGGCCGGGTGCCCGGGCTGCGCCGCTTCACCGTCGCCGCCGCCGTGACCACGGCGGCCCTGGTCGGCTTCGGCTGCGCCTTCCTGCTGACCGACCGGAGCGACGGCACCTCCGCGCAGGCCTCCGGCCCGACCCCGTCCGCCGAGCCCACCCCGACCGCCTCCACCTCGCCCCCCTCCGGCGCCACCGACCCCGACGGCCCCGGCACCTTGCGCGAAGGGGACAGCGGCGCCGAGGTGACCGACCTCCAGCAGCGCCTGCGGCGCATCCCGAACGTCTACGACGACGGATCCACCAGCGGCAGCTACGACACCGTCCTGACCGAGGCGGTGGCCCGCTTCCAGCTCTGGTACGGCATCCGCGGCGACGAGACCGGCGTCTACGGCGACGACACCCGGCTCGCCCTGGAGTCCCGCACCGGCGCTGGATGAGACGGGAACGACAGGGACGGAACCGAGAACGAAAGGGACCGAACCGGGAACGACAGGGACCGAACCGAGAACGACAGGGACCGCCCCCACCGCCCCTCGTACGCCATGCCGCCGTACACCGGATGACACGGCCGCCCGGGCCGTGATGAGCTGAAGCCGGGACACCGACCGCGGCAGACGCACCGAACGGGAGCGGCGTGAGCATGGCGGACATGGACGCGTTCATCGGCCGGCTGAACCCGGACATGTGCGTGGTGACCGCCGCCGCGCACGGTGAGCGGGCGGGCTGTCTGGTCGGGTTCGCCTCCCAGTGCTCCATCCATCCCCTGCGGTTCGTCGTGTGGCTGTCCAAGGCGAACCACACCTACCGGGTGGCGCGGTCCGCCCGGTACCTCGCAGTGCATCTGCTCACCGCCGAACAGCGTGCGCTGGCCGAGCTGTTCGGCGCGAACACGGGCGACCGGACGGACAAGTTCGCGCACGTCCGCCGGCGGGAGGACTACGGCGGGGCCGTCGTACTCGAGGACGCGGCGGCCTGGTTCGTCGGCAGCGTCGAACTGCGTGCCGACGCGGGCGATCACGTGGGACACGTCCTCGACCCGGTGGCGTGGGGCGAGCGGGAGGGGGCGGACGGCGGACCGCTGCTGCGGCTCGACGACGCTCGCGGCATCGCGCCCGGTCACCCGGTGGACTGACCTTTCGCCCCGTCGGCTCGAACACCGGGCAACGCCTCGGGAAAGTGCCGGTGGCGACGCATCGTCCGCCGTCACCGTGGGCAGCCCCCGATCGAGGCGACCCGCCCGTCCCGAACCGAAGGCCACGCCGATGAACGGCTCCCGGATCCCCGGCCTGATAATGCCCGCCGTATTCCTGCTGGCCCTCGTCGCCGGCCTGATTTGGTACTGGAGACACCGCGGGGACGACTGAACGTCGCCGGTCACCCCGGCTCGGTCGGCACCCGGATGTCGACGACGCAGACGTCGTCCCGCCGCTCGCCCTCCAGCACCGAGGCGAGCAACAGCCCCAGGGGGCCCGGCCCGTCCGCGGGGTGGGCCATGACGGCCTCGGCCAGCCGCTCCAGGCCCTGGTCGATGCCCTCCGCGGGCCGTTCGACCAGGCCGTCGGTGTACAGCAGGAGCCGGTCTCCCGGTTCGAGGCGGACCTCCGCCTCCTCGAAGTACGGCGCGGAGGTCGCCCCGAGCAGCATTCCGGCCGGCCGGCCGAGATAGCGCACGTCGCCGTCGCGCAGCAGCAGCGGCGGCGGGTGGCCCGCCTGTGCCCAGACCAGACGGTGCTCGTCGGGGTGGTAGCGGGCCAGGACCATCGTCGCGGTGCCGTGGGAGTCCCGGGAGTGCAGCAGCAGCGTGTTGAGCCGGGCGAGCGCGCCGGTCAGCGACGAGCCCGTGATGACCATGCCCTTGGCGGTGAAGCGGAGCTGCGCCATCGTGGCGACCGCGTCGATGCCGTGACCGGCGACGTCGCCGACGACGAACAGGGCGTCGCCGTCGGGCAGTTCGATGGCGCTGAACCAGTCGCCGCCGACGTGGATCCCGGACTGCGCGGGCAGATAGGCGATCTCGACGCGCAGACCCGCCAGGCGCACGGGCCGGGTGGGCAGCGGCAGCAGCGCGTGCTGGAGCCGGGTGGCGAGCGTCCGCTCGGCGCGCAGCACGCCGTGCTGGGTCAGGATCTCCTGCTCGCTCTCGACGAGGGCCAGTTCCGCGCTGCGCTGCGCGGTGAGGTCCTGTACGAAGCCGTGCACCTCGACGGGCGTGCCGTCGACAGCCGGCTCCGCCTCGGCGACTGCCCGCAGATGCCGGATCCCACCGGCGGCCCTGATCCGGAACGGGACGTTGAGCGGTCGCCCGGCGCGTATGAGTTCCCGCACGGCGCGGGCCAGTGGCGGCACGTCCTCGGGCAGCGCGAGGCCCGGGAGGTCGGCGAGGCGGACCGGACCGTGTGCGGGGTCCCGGTCGAGGATGGCGAAGACCTGGGACGACCAGCCGACCTCGTCCGTGACCAGATTCCAGTTCGCCCAGCCCAGGTTGCCCAGCCGCTGCATGTCCGCCAGCCGCTGCTCCTGCCGGTCCGAGGAGTCCTGCCGGAGCCAGACGACGATCAGCCCGCCGCCCAGCCGGGACGCCCGCACCACGTACGTCGAGAACTCCGCGGTACCGGCCACGACCTCCTGGTCGGCGAACGACCGGCCTTCGTACGGCTCTCCGGTGGCCAGCGTGTGCAGGTACCCCTGCCACAACTCCTCACCCGCCATGCCCGGGAAGCACTCCAGGATCCTGCGGCCGACCAGTTCGCGGCCGGTGCGGCCGACGGCGTCGACCGCCTGAGCCGTCGCGGCGTCCACCCGGTAGTCCTCGACCTCTCCCGTGGGAGCGTGCAGCGGCGTCAGCAGCATCGCCGCGCCCGGCAGCGCGTCGAACACCGCCTGCACGGCACCACCGGCGGCGTACTCCTGCCGGGGGCCGAAGTCCCGCAGCCGCCCCGCGCACATCCGGGCGACGGCCCGCAGAAGCTGCCGGTCCGACGGTGTGAACGGTCCGCCGCGGCCGCGCAGGACGCCGATGCAGACGTCGGCCGTGTCCCCGTCCGGCACGGGCAGCCAGGCGCGGGACCGCCAGCGCTCGGGCGGAACCCCGATGAGCGGGTACCGCTCCCGGTCCGCCGCGAGATCCTCCAGCCAGCGCGGCTCCCGCGCCCGGAGCGCCTCAAGGGCGGCGATCCGGCTCAGCGGGGGCACATGACGCCACTGGACGGCCAGGGTGTCGTCGATGCCGGCATGCCCGGCCAGCTCGAGTCCTCCGGCCGGCAGGCACCGGAAGAGCATGACCGCGTCGGCACCCACTTCGGGCCCCAGGTGTTCCAGCAGGCATCGGGCGAGACCCTGCGGGGACCCGACACGGACCAGGGCCTCGCCCAGGCGGCCGAGCACGGCGGAGCCGTCGTCCGCGCCCGCGGCCCGGTCCGCTTCGGCCCGGTCCGCTTCAGCCCGGTCCGCTTCGGCCGGGTCCCCGCCGGCGGGGACGCCGGACATCGGGCGGTCGGACGGAGAGTCGCCGGGGACGGCGGTGTCGGGATCGGGCTCCTCGTGCGAGGGGCGCGCGGTGTGGTGCAGCGGGGGTACCAGACCCCCGAGCGTGATCCAGCACTCCTCCAGCACCGTGCGGTTGCCCGCCTTGGCCCGCTGCAGCAGCTCCTCGCCCGCGGCGTCCGGCGAGCAGCCGGTCAGCGCCATCAGCGCGCCCTTGGCCCGCTCCACGACGGCCGACGTCGCCGCCTGGTCCCGCAGCCGGTCCATCTCGGCGCGCTGCCGGGCAACGACCTTGGCCAACGCTGCCAAGTCGGGCACGGGGCCGGGATCAGCGGGGCCGGCGGGCTCGCTCGTCACGCGTCGAGCATCGCACATGAGGCCCGCATCGCTCGCGGGCTTGTGCCCGCGGCCCGCACCTGTCGCTGCGGGCCGGGCGGCGGGTTCCGCTTCCGCCCGGCGCGCACGGCCGCCGTCAGGGGTTCGGCGGCGGGTACAACCACAGCCGCAGCAGTCGACTCAGCGACGGCATGACCAGATACGTCAGCACCGGCAGCAGCACGATCGGGAACACGGCCGCGCGCAGCGGCAGGGGCCACGTGGTCGTCTGGGGCGTCACCAGCCACTGGATCAGGAAAGTGAACGGATAGGCGCCGAGGAAGGTGGTGAGCACCATCTTCCACCGGGGAGGGGCCTGCACGGTGGTGCCGGGCAGGCTGAACCAGGTCTCCATCCCCGTCGTCGACTGCCGCTCACTGCCGATCTCCGTTGCGACATCCTCGATCCGCTCGTGCCACGAGGCCCGCTCGTCCGACTCCAGCCAGGCGGTGAGCCGGTGCGCGTCGGACCAGCGCAGCACCGCGTGGAAGCAGTGACTGTCCTCGGGGCGCAGCCAGGAGACGCCCTCGTTGCCCGGGAACTCTCTGGCGCAGCGGGTAATTCCGTGCGTCCACTCCTCGAACTCCTGCTCCCGGCCGGGGCGCACCTGCCAGGTGAGAACCGTGGTGATCGGCTCGCCCCGCCGCACATCGGTGGTGCTCATGCTCACCACGTGTGCCACGCGAGACTCGGGTCATGCCCCTACGCCCGAGTACGGGGTGGTACGCCCGAGTACGGGGGGCCTCAGCGTCCGTGCGCGTGCTCGACCAAGGCCTGTGTGACCGCCCGGACGCTGCGGGCGATGTGCTGGAGCTGCAGGACCTCCGCCGCGTACAGCTTGATCGTGTGCTCGATGACCGACTCCGGCAGACCGAGCCGGGGCAGGTCGGCCCGGGCCGTCTGCAGGGCGGTGCGGGCGACCCGGATCTCGTGCTGTACCTGGATCTGCGCATGCCGGGCGAGCAGCACGGGGTGACGGATCAGGGCCGGGTAGCTGGCATAGCGCGCCGGCACGAGCTCGCGCAGCCACTTGGCCGCCGAGCGTTCCCAGTCGTAGCTGCCGGGGGACTTGACCTGGCACGGCCAGTCCGGGCTGATGCGCGTGGTCGTCCGTGTGGTCGTCAGGGGCATGGTCATCGCTTCCGGGTGTGCGGCGTCGTGAGGGTGGTCCGACGGGGTGGGGCGGCCCCGGTCCAGGGGATGAACGGAGCCGCCCCGACCGAACACCCTGGGCGCCGACGCGGGTAGGAGACGGCGGCTCGGGTGCGATCAGTGAGCAGTATTTATATATGCCGTCCGCTTTGCAAGGAGCATGAAAACATTCATGCGCGCTATGGAAGGGATGATCCCGCTGTGTCCGGATGAGGGCGGAGTGTTACTCAGGCCTGGAGAGTCAGTCCCGGAGGAAGAACTGGTGCTGGTCGGAAATCTGCTCGTACTCCTCCAGCCGCGCCTGGGTGCGCTCCGGGTCGGCGTCGGTCATGGCCTGCAGCAGCGCGGCGGCCATCACGCCGGGCGCGGCGTAGGAGTCGAAGACCAGACGGGAGCCGGTGCCGGTGGCGAAGACGATGTCCGCCTCGTCGGCCACCGGTCCGAGCGCCAGGTCGGTGATCAGCGCGACCTTCAGTCCCGCGCTGCGCGCGACCCGGACGGCGGTGAGGGTCTCCTGGGCGTGCCGGGGCATCGAGAACGCCAGCACCCAGGTGCCGCCGGCCGCGTGCGACTGGACCAGCGCGTCGTAGGCGACGCTGCCGCCCCGCGTCACCAGCCGAACATCCGGGTGGACCCGGCGGGCGGCGTAGGCGAAGTACTCGGCCAGCGACGCCGAGATGCGCACACCGAGGACGGTCAGCGGGGTCGACCGGGACAGCTTGCGGCCGATGTCGATCACCTGGTCGGGGTCGGCGAAATCGCGCCGCAGGTTCTCCAGGTTCTCGATCTCGGCGTCGACCGCCGCCTGGAGTTCGTTGCCGTTCTCCTCCGCCGCCGCGGGCCCGCCGGCGAGGGTGCCGAGCGCGATCGACTGGAGCTTCTCCCGTAGCGCGGGGTAACCGCTGAAGCCGACGGCCGCGGCGAAACGCGTCACCGAGGGCTGGCTCACGCCGACGCGCTCGGCAAGGTCGGTGATCGAAAGGAAGGCCGCCTCGGTGATGTGCTCGATCAGGTACTGGGCGATGCGCCGCTGCCCCGGGGACAGCCGGGGCCGGTCGAAGAGTGCCCTGAGCTGGGACGTCGGGGAGGCCTCCGCCTCCGGTGCGGTCTTTCCCGAGGTGATCGCTGATGCCTGGGCGCGTGCCTGCTGCGGCGATGGCACCGGTGCGTCTCCTTTTTCTCCCACAGCGACTCAACATAGCTCACACACTGTGGTGACCAGGGCCTGTGCGAAGGCATTCGGTGACCGGCGGGAGGGACGGATACGCGCACGCGGGACGGGAACCCGCCCCCGACGACTTCAGAGAGGAGGAGGACACGCATGAGTGCGATCAGCGCGGTGGAACAGGCCTTGGAGAACCGGTGGGAGGCGCTGTGGGCGAGGGTCTTCGACAAGGAACCCGTCGAACTCCTCGACGCGCTGCGCCGCGAGTGCGACAGCAACGTCGTCGTCTGCAGCGAGACCCGGACCGTGGTGCCCAACGCCTACGACGTCGAACTCGCCGACTCCGTGCACGACGAACTCACGCGCCGCGGCAGCCGCGTCGGCCAGGCACTCACCGACAGTCTGGTCCGGCATGCCGAACGCCACGGCTACGAGTGGGCGGGCCCGCTCACGGTGCACCTCACCAGGTCCGCGCACGTGCCCAACGGCCGTTACCGCGTGGCCAGCAGCGTGATGCCGCATGTGAGCGCGGAGGGGTTCCAGCACACGTCGACTTAGGCTCACCGCGAGCGGACGTCGACTTGGGCTCACCCGCGAGCGGACGTCATCGACGGTAGATCGTGATCGAGTGACCGACGTCGTCGATCGGCCGACTGCTGTCGATCAGCTGGTCCAGCCGCCCCTTCGCTTTGGCAACCGAGGAGTTCGACACGACCAGCAACCCGCGCACCTGCCGTACGGGTACTCCGCTCGGGTCGGACGCGTGGATGCCGTAGCAGGACGGCATGCCGCTGCCCTTGTACACGAGCCAGATCCGCTCGCCGCGGTACCGCTCGCGCAGCCGGTCGGCGAGCCGGCCGAGGTCCTGGCCCCAGTCGACGTTGGAGTCGTGCAGCCGCAGCCGGGTCTTGGCCGGCCCGCCGAACGCCTCGTTGGAGTACGGCAGGTAGTAGGGGTAGGTCCGCAGGGAGCTGACCGCGACGAACAGCACCAGCGCGCCCGCCACGACCGGCACCCACCGTAGCCGCCCCCGCACGGCGAGGACGCAGCCCGCCGCCACCGCCAGGAACATCGGCAGGAAGACGGCGTAGCGGGTGCCGAAGTCCCGGGTCCCCTCCATGGCCGCGGCCAGCAGCACCGCGGCGGGCACGAGCAGATACGGCGCCGCGGGGCGCAGCCGTCGTACCGTCACCACCACGACGGCGCCGGCGGCCCACAGCGCGAGCATGCCGAGGGGTGTCTTCACCAGCAGCGCGACCGGCAGGTAGTACCAGCGGGACCCGTTGTACACCTCGCCGAACAGGAAGCCCTGCCACGGCTGGTTCTCCAGACCGAACTGGATGCGCATCCCGTCCCGGTACGCCTCCGGGAACGGCAGCAGTTCGACGAGCAGCCTCCGCCGCCCGTGCAGGACGGGCACATGTTGCTGGGGCGTCCAGCGCAGCAGCGGGTCGACGGCCAGATACGACGCCCATACGACGGCGATCGCGACCAGCGCCACCACGGCAGCGCCCCCGGCCGCCCGCAGCAAGGCCCTGCGCCGGTCCGCCGTACTCCCGCGCCAGGCCGTCACGGCAGCGAGCGCCACCAGCACCGGAACCGCGGCCAGCGCGCTCATCTTCGTGGCCACGGCCGCGCCGAGCGCCACCCCCGCGAGCGGCAGGAACAGCCGCGGCCGCCGGCGCGCCCGCCACAGCAGCCAGGCCGAGGTCAGCAGGAACCCGGCCGCCGGCACGTCGAGTGTGGCCAGCGAGCCGTGCGCGATGACGTCGGGGGAGAAGGCGTACAGGGCGAGCGCCGCCAACCCGCCCGTCGCGCCCGCGAGTTCACGGGCGAAGGCGAAGACGACGAGCCCGAACAGCAGCGTCAGCACGATCACCGGCAGACGGGCCCACAGCATCAGCCGCCACGGGTCGTTGCCCGACTCGTACAGCAGATGCCGGCCCAACTCGCCCTGACCGCCGGTGAAGGAGGCATCGACCTGCGGATCGGCGAGCGCCACGCCTGCGGAGATGACGAGCTTTCCGAGCGGCGGGTGTTCGGGGTTGTGGCGCAGCCGGTGCTCGTGCAGGTAGTCGGCGGCCGTTCCCACGTAGACGGGTTCGTCGATGGTCGGCGTCTGCCGCACGGCCGTCGTCACCATCGCGACGGCCAGCTGGGCGAGCAGCACGACCACGAGCAACGGCACGAGCCACCGCCCGCCGACCCGCTCCCGCGACCGCGCGGCGGGAGCGATGCGGAGGCGTCTCATGCGCCTACTCTGCATCAGCTCCCGCCACAGGGGGCATTACCGCTTCACGAGTCGTACCGACAGACCTTCCGTCGTGTAGACGGGTACGGCACGCAGTGTGTCGGAGTCCAGCTCGACGCGGTCGAACTGGCCACGCAGCTGCGGAGCGTCGAGCACGGGAACGACGGTCCCGGCGACGGGCGGGCGGTCGGTGTCGAGCCGCAGCGCCAGCACACTGCCCCGGCCCAGCACGACCCGGCGCTTCACCTCGAGGGCGGGGCCGTGGTTCTTCCGGAGCGACAGCTCGAGCGTGCCGCCCTCCTGGACGTAGGTACCGCGCACCCGCAGAACCTTGTCCGCGCGGAGCGTGCCGCCCACGACCCGGACGTCACCCTCACCCAGCGCGTTGGGCGACGCGGCGACCAGCACCCCTTCCTCGACCACGGTCGCGCCCTTGTAGCGGTTGTGCCCAGCCAGGGTGAGCGTGCCGCTGCCCCGCTTGGTCAGCCCGCCGTCGCCCGTGATGTCGTTGCGCCAGCTGTCGGCCGCCCGGAAGCCGCCGGCCGCCGCGTCGAGCGTGACGGTCACGTCGGAGTCGAAGGCGCCGTAACCGTCCGCAGCGGCGAACAGGTTGAGCCGCCCCCACTGCTCGAAGCCGTCCAGCAGGACGTACCCGGCGGGCAGCGCGGTCGTGCGCAGCACCTCGCGCCGCTGCGCCGCGTCCAGGTACGGCAGCCGTGTTTCCAGCAGCACCTCAGCGCCCTTCGGCACGGTCAGGGGCGCCTTGCGTCCCTCGCGCTCCAGCACATAGGTCAGCCTGGGCTCCACCGCGCGGGCGTTGGCGTCCCGGTCGGCGTACGGGTCGCTGTCGGTGCCGGCCGAGTGCGCGTAGGCCAGCAGCGCGTCGGTGCCGGTCTTCTCCTTGAAGTAGGCCAGCGCCTGGGCCCGCGCCTCCGCCTTGAGCTGTGCGTTCGCCGGGTCGGCCAGCGCGGCCGCGGCCAGGGCGGTGGCCATGATCCGGCCGCCGAGGACGTCGACCGTGGAGTGCATGCCGGCCACGATCCGGGTGTGGCTGAGCTCGAACGCGGCCGTGACCAGCTCCTGGAAACGCTCCGGGACGGCGTAGGCGTAGGCCAGGGCCGCCAGGTGGAGGGCGTTGGTGTGACCGCTGGGGAAGCCGCCGTCGTCGGCCGGGTTCTCGCTGCGCTGGCGCAGCAGCTGCGGGACGACGACCACCTTCGAGTCGTAGACCGGGTAGCCGAACGTGTCCTTGGCGCCCGTGTCGACGACCTCGCTGTCCTCGTTCATGCGCCACGGACGCGGGTACTGGAAGGCGAACTTGGCCGGGTTGCCCGAGGCGAACGGACCGCGCACCGTGTCGACCAGCTTGGCCACCTTGCCGAGCGCCGAGTCGTACGAGCCGGCGCCGAGGGCCGAACCGGCGGGCGCGTCGGCGGGTACGGCGTCGCTGATCTTCCCGGCAGGCGTGCCGTCCGGGGCGCTGGTGATGGAGGTGACGGCCTTGGCGCCCGCCTTGTACAGGTCGGCCAGCGGTCCGAGGCCGGCGATCACCGAGTAACTCTGGTGCTGGCGGTCGACGATGAAGGCTTCCTTCGTCTGCGCCTCGGTGCGCGCGGAGGTGATCCGCGCGCAGTAGCGCATGTTGGCGCGCAGCACCTCGGGCCTCAGCGGCACTCCGGCGTTCCAGGCGTCGCCGGTCTTCCACACCACGGCGAATCCGCCGAGGATGCGGATCACCGCGTTGGTCTCGGGCGTCTGGTTCGCCACGACGTTGGTCTTGTAGTCGTCGACGAACGCGGCGGGGCCGGCGGCGGCCTTCGCGTCCGCGGCGGCCAGCCACGTGACGAAGGTGGGCGCGGCCAGCGCACCGGCCGAGGCGCCCAGGGAGGTCTTGAGGAACCCCCTTCGGTTCACGGCGCGTTCACGGACCGACGCGGGGGAGTGGTGCCCGGCTGGTGACGGCATGCGTCTGCCTCTCTTGAGTTCTTCGGCCGTGCGGCCGGGAGGGTGTGCGAACGATCGCGGCTCGTGACGCGGCGGGTGACGCAGGGGTCGGATGCGCTTTGGCGAGCCGTACGAGCGAAGATCTACGGGCGAGTTGTGTCGGATCGGGGAGGGTCGGGCGTCCGCCACGTGTCATACGAGTGAACGGGCCATCGTCACGGCACCCTCGACCGGCGGTACCCCGAGGGGCCTCGGCCGGGCGGCCGGCACGCTCTCGGCCAGGGCCGACACGAAGGCGTCGTACAGGGCGGGTTGGGCGAGGACCGTGCTGCCCGCCACCACGACGTCGTCGACCACCACCCCGCGTCCGGCGAGCCGTTCGACTAGCCCGGCGAGCGAGCGACCACCCTCGGCGATCACCGTACGAGCCAGGCCCGAGCCGGCCTCGGCGGCGGCGAACACCACGGGCGCGTGCCGGCCCCACTCGGCGGACACGTCCGACGCGCCTTCCAACGCCGCCCCGAGCGCCGGTGTCTCGGCGACATCGAATGCGGCCATGAGCCCCTTGGCGAGTTCGTCGGGTTCGTCACCGCGGTCATGTGCCGCCCACGCGGCGCGCGCGGCCTCACGGACGAGACCGGCCGAGCCGCCCTCGTCGCCGAGGACCGCGCCCCAGCCGCCCACCTGGACAGGGCTGCCGTCCTCGAGGCGGGCCACCGCGACGGAACCCGTGCCGGCGACGAGGCCGACACCACGGTCGAGACCGGCGGCGGGAACGAGGAGTTCGGCGTCGCCCACGACCAGCGCGGGCGCGTCGAAGTGCAGTTGCAGCGCGGTGCGTATCTGGGCGCACTGGCGGGGCGTCTCACAGGCATGTCCGCCCACGGCGACGGCCGCGGGGCGTGCCCCCGCCGGCAGGGCGCCGGCGACCAGCGCGGCCAGCCATCCGGCGGCGGCGACCGGATCGTGCGGCCGCCAGCCGCTGCTCGGGCGGACGTGGTCGGCGACCAGGTCGTCCCCCGCGAAGGCGCGGAGATGCGTCTTGGTGCCGCCCACGTCGATACCGACCACGAGGGGTGGCGTGGAGTCCTGCACGGAACCTCTTTCGTCGTTGCGCGGGGCTGCGACGGTGGGCGAACCGTGGCTGGAACATGGGGAGTTGAGGAGCTGGGGAGGTGCTAGGGAAGCCCCGGGACAGGCCTCGGACGGAGCACGGCAGGCGAGTACCGTGAAGTTCGTTAGGAAACTAACTAACGAAGTACAGTGCGTCAAGAGGCATCACGCACTCGACCGCCGCAACGCCCCCTCGGGGTCGCCGCGAGGCGGGAACGCGTGACGCCAGGGCATCCCATCGCCGCATCCCGCGGAGACGGTCGAGCAGAGACGACCGACCCGGGAGCGCGGCCTTGACCTGTGTGGGAGAACTGTGGAACACGACGTGGCGAAAGCCCCGCGCCTGACCGAGAGCGCCAGCGCGGTGTTCGCCGTGCTGGCCGGGGCGGGCACGGCGACCCGGCCGCGGCTCGCGAGCCTGGCGGGCCTGTCCAAGCCGACGGTGTCGACCGCCGTCGCCGAACTGGAGAGCGCCCGGCTCGCCGCCCACTCCGGCACCGCCTCCAGCGGCACGGGCCGCACCGCCGCCGTATACCGTCTCGGACCGGCCGCCGGGGCCGTACTCGCCGTCGACCTCGGCCCCGCCCTCACCCGGGTGCGCGGCTGCGCCCTGGACGGCACCCTCCTCGCCCAGGCCACCGGCCCCCGGGAGGAAGCCGCCGACGTCGTACGCGAGGCCCTCACCGCGCTGCCCGCCGACGCCCCGCTGCGCACCATCGTCGTCGCTGTCGGTGACGTCACCGCGCCGGAGAGGGAGGGCGCCGAGGTGCGCCCCGCGACCGCCAAGGCCGGTCCCGTCTTCGACGCCATGGCCGTCGCGCTGCCGCCGGGCGTTCCCGTCCACCTCGAGAACAACGTCAACTGCGCCGCGCTCGCCGAGCTGCACGAGGGCGCCGCCCGCGGCCGCCACACCTTCGGCTATCTGCGGATCGGCGTGGGTATCGGCCTCGGCATCGTGGTCGGCGGTCAGGTGCTGCGCGGCGCGAACGGCGCCGCCGGTGAGCTGGCCCGGCTGCCCTACCCCTGGGACGACGACCGGGAGCCGCACCACGAGGCCCTGGAGGAGTACATCGGCGCCCGCTCCCTGCTCAGACGGGCCGCCGAGGCCTGGCAGGACGCCGACGGGCCGTGCCCCAGCACCGCCGACCGGCTCTTCGCGCTCGCCGGGGAGGGGCTGGCCGCGGCCCGCGCCGTCGTGGGCCGCCACGCCATCGACGTGGGCCGCCTCGCCGCCGCCGTGACCGCCGTGCTGGACCCGGGGCTGATCGTGCTGGGCGGCAGCACCGGGGCGGACCCGCAGCTCCTGCCCGGTGTGCGGGCCGAGCTGGCCCGGCTGAGCTGGCCCACCGAGGTGGTCAGCAGCACGATCGGAGATCTCGGTACAGTCGTGGGCGCCGCCCGGCTCGCGGTCGCCCGGGGAGTCCAAACCGTGACCGAAGCCGCGGGGACGAAGGATTGACGGCCTCCGACTCGGTCTGCCAATGTCCGGACAAGCGCTTTCTAAGTCGGCCGGGACGCCGGCTTGGGGCGAGCGTCCCAGCCGTACACGACGTACGGCAGCCGCACGAGGGCGTGCCCGTGCGGTGACGGCCAGGACGGCCGGGGATCCCGCCCCGCGTGGACGATGCGGCCGGGCGAGGCCGCGCCCCCGGAAAGTGACTCTTCTTGCACAATGCACCCGTGCCGCCTCGGTCGGCGCCGGGCCGTCTCCTACGACGAAAAGGGATCGAAGATGACCACTGTGGGTGTGCGGCGCTCCCGCCGACTCGGCCGCGGCGGCATGCGCCGCCTGGTTCCCCTCGCTGCCGTGGCCACGGCAGGTGCCCTGTTGCTCTCCGCCTGCGGCGGGTCGGACTCCGGCTCGGGCGGGAACTCCAAGTCGCTGACGTTCTGGATCTCCACGGTTCCGGGGCAGGACGCGGGCTGGAAGAAGATGGTGGCGCAGTACAAGAAGGAAACCGGCGTCAAGGTCAAGCTCGTCAACATCCCCTACGACGGCTATGCGCCGAAGCTGCGCAACGCCGCGCAGGCGAACTCGCTGCCCGACGTGGCGACCGTGCCGGCGCTGGACCCGATCTGGTCGAACAAGCTGATCGACCTCAGCTCCATCGCCAACAACAAGAGCAACAAGATCAACGCCAACTTCCTCGCCAAGGACTCGTCCGGGAAGGTGCTGGCCATCCCCTCGGACGTCACCGCGTCCGGCATGTTCATCAACGAGACGCTGTTCAAGAAGGCCGGCGTCGCCTTCCCGACCTCGCCCCAGAAGACCTGGACCTGGACCGACTTCATCGCCGCGGCGAACAAGGTCCGTGAGAAGACCGGCGCCAAGTACTCCCTGACGTTCGACCAGTCGCCGTCCCGGCTGCGCGCCATGGTGTACGAGATGGGCGGGAAGTACGTCCACGCGGACTCCTCCGGCAAGTTCTCGGCGGACGCGGCGACCAAGAAGGCCGTGAACTACTTCGTCGGGCTGAACGACGACAAGACCATGCCGAAGTCGGTGTGGACGAGCGGCGCCGACCCGTCGGCCATGTTCCAGAGCGGTGACGTGGTCGCCTACTGGTCCGGTGTGTGGCAGGTTCCCGCCTTCGCGGAGAGCATCAAGAAGTTCGACTGGGCGAGCGTCCCGACTCCCGCCCAGCCGGTGCAGGCCAGCGACGTCAACAGCGGCGGCCTGACGGTGGGCTTCAACAACAACGGCGACGCGGCCACCGCCGCGACGAAGTTCCTGTCCTGGCTGTACGAGCCGGCCCACTACCAGGCGCTGTGCGAGGCGTCCGGGTTCCTGCCGGTCGAGAGCGGTCTGAACCCGAAGTACCCCTTCACCTCCGAGGCGGCGCAGGCGGCGTTCAAGCTGTACAACGAGTCCATCCCGCTCTACGCCCCGATCTCCGGGTACTTCAACACCGCGCAGACGAATTGGGTGCTGAAGGGCAAGAGCCTCACCGAGGACCCGACCAAGACGGAGCTCGGCAAGGCGATCAACGGGCAGCAGTCGGCCGACAAGGCACTGGAGAACATCGTGTCCGGCTACAACCAGCAGGTCGGCGGCTGAGCGTAGGCCGGCAGGCCCGGGCGGCGGTGTCCCGACCCCGCCGCCCGGCCTCGGGCGCCCACGTGATGCCGGGCTCATGGCGTGAGCCCACAGCAATCCAATCCACCAGCACGGAGTCAGGAAGATGACAAAACGCGCCTCGGACGTGTCCGTGAGCCCGCCCAGGAGACGCAACAAGTACATCGTCGCGCCGCTCGTCCTCATCGCGGCCAATGTCGTGCTCTTCGCCCTGTTCTTCGTCTGGCCGGCGGTGATCGGGCTCGTCTACTCCTTCACGAACTACACGGGTGTGGGGGCGTTCCAGTTCATCGGACTGGACAACTACGACAACCTGTTCGGGGACTCCACCTTCTACGACGCGCTGACCCGGACGCTGCTGTACGCCGTGCTGTTCGTTCCGCTGAACTTCGCGCTCTCGCTGCTCGCCGCCAACCTGGTGGTGAGCAAGAACGCCAAGGGCACGTCGGTAGCCCGCGTCATCTTCTTCATCCCGTGGCTTCTGTCGCCCATCGTCGTGGGTGTCCTGTGGCGGTGGCTGTTCGGTGAGAACTTCGGACTGGTCAACTACGTCATCGGGAAGCTCGGCGGAAGTGCCGTTCCGTGGCAGTCGAACGCGGACCTGTCGTTGATAGTGGTGGTGATGGCGGCATCCTGGGCCTGGACGGGCTTCTCGATGCTGCTGTTCATCGCGGCGATCAAGAACGTACCGGTGTCGTACTACGAGGCGGCCCAGCTCGACGGCGCCGGCCCGTGGCGCCAGTTCATCAGCATCACGCTGCCGAGCATCGCGCCCACCTCGTTCATCGTCATCCTGCTCAACACGATCAACGCGATGAAGGAATACCCGGTGTTCGTCGCCCTCAACAACGGCGGACCCGGAACGTCGAACAACCTGATGGTCCAGTACATCTATGAGACCGGCTTCAAACGGGGCCAGATCGGCTACGCGAGCGCCGCGTCATTCGTGCTCATGCTCATCCTGATGGCCGTCGCGATCATCCAGCTGATCGTCAACCGGCGGGTGGAGAACCGATGACAACCACAGACATGCCACGCCCGGTCGACGCCGATCCCGGACGAGCCGTCTCCAAGAAGCGCCCCCGCAGCGCGGGCAGCGGTGGGCTCCGGCGGGCGGTGCCCGCGACGACACTGCTGTGGATCCTGGCGTGCCTGTACGGGTTGCCGGTGCTGTGGTTCCTCCTCAGCTCCCTCAAGCCGGCCAGCGACCTGTTCTCCTATCCGCTGACGCTGGTTCCGCACAACCCCACCCTGTCGGGTTTCAAGGCAGCGTGGGACAGCGCCAACTTCTCCCAGTACTTCATCAACACGACCATCGTGTGCGTGATCACGACGATCCTCACGGTGGGAGTCAGCTGCTGCACCGGGTACGCGCTGGCCAAGTACGACAACAGGTGGCTCAAGGCGTTCTTCATCTGCATCCTGGCCACCACGATGCTGCCGTCCGAGGTCATGCTCGCCCCGGAATTCCTGGTGGTCCGCAACCTCGGCCTCTACAACTCGTTCGCCGGCATCATCCTCCCGGCCGTGCTCACCGCGACCGGATGCTTCATGTTCCGCCAGTTCTTCCTGACGGTTCCCGACGAACTCGTGGAAGCCGCACGCATCGACGGCGCCCGCGAACTGTCGATCTTCCTGCGGATCATGGTGCCGCTCTCCCGGCCCATCATGCTGACCCTCGCCATCCTGTCCTTCCAGTGGCGGTGGAACGACTACATCTGGCCGCTTCTGATGCTCAACGACCCCAACAAGTTCACCGTGCAGATCGGCATCCAGAGCATCGTCGGCGCACAGAACATCAACTGGTCGGTACTGCTCGGCGCATCGGTCATCTCCATGATCCCTCTGATCGCCATCTTCCTGGTCTTCCAGCGCTACGTCATGAGCGCCGACATCAATGCCGGACTGAAGGACTGACCCGTGCCCACCGCGCTCGACCACGAGTTCCTCCGCGCGGTGGCCCGCGCCGCCGACCGGTCGGCCGCCCCGCTGGCGGCCTGCCCCGACGAGGAACCCGCCGGTGTGCCGCACCGTGCTCTGGCGCGGCGGGTGAAGACCCTGGTCGCGGCATACCGGTCCCCGGACTCGGCACTGCACGGCAGCAGGCAGGCCGTCGCCGCCGCGATGACCCATCTCCGCGCCCTGCGGGCCGTGCAGACACCCACCGGCCTCTTCGCCGGCGGAGACAACGTGCAGTCACCGCCGGACTCCGCGTTCACCGTCAACGACGTGTGCGACGCGCACGTCCTCGCCGGCGGCGCGGGGCCCGAACTGCGCGAGGTCACGGCCGCGCTCGCCGAGATCGCCGGCGCCGCCACCGCCAGTCTCCTGACCGGTGGCGTGCACACCCCGAACCACCGCTGGGAGCTGTGCGCGGCGCTGGCCCGGCTGCACCGGTCGTTCCCCGACGACCGGCTGCTCGACCGCGTCGAGGAGTGGCTCGCAGAGGGCGTCGACATCGACGCGGAGGGCCTGTACTCGGAACGGAGCGCCAACTACGCGGCCCATGTGTCCAACCCGTCGCTGCTGCTGCTGGCCGAAGTGCTCGGCCGCGCCGACCTGCTGTACGCCGTCGAACGCAATCTCGCCACGACCCTGGACCTGATCAGGCCGGACGGCACGGTGGAGACCGTCCACTCGCGACGGCAGGACCAGAACCACCCGTTCCCGCTGGCGCCCTACCTGCCGCACTACCGGCTGCTCGCGATCCGCACCGGCCGGGGCGACTTCGCCCGGGTGGCGCGGCAGGCGGCCGCCGGCGGCATCGACGACCCCGACCTGCTCGCCGAGACCCTCCTCACCCCGGACCTGTGCCTCGCCCTGCCGGCCCTGACTGCGGAGACCCTTCCGCGCGACCGGTACCTCACCACCGCACGCCTCGCCGCACGCGCCTCGGCCACCGCGCACACGGTGGTGTACGGCGGCTCCGACGTGCCCGAGCACCGGCGCATCCGCTCGGGCCTCGCCTGCAATCCCACCTTCCTGCGCCTGTTCGCCGGCGACGCCGTCCTCGACGCGGTCCGTCTGACGCGGGGGTTCTTCGACCTGGGCCCGTTCCGCGCCGCCGGCATGCAACAGCTCGCCGACAACCGCTACCGGCTCACCGAAACCCTCACGGCCGCCTACTACCAGCCGCTCCCGCCGGACCGGCGACAGGACGACGGCGCCTACCGGATGGCGGACGAGGGACGCTTCTCGGCCGCGATGGCCTTCCCGGACCGGCCTCGGGACGAGGTCTCCCACACGACCCGTGTCGAGGTGGACCTGAGGGCAGACGGTGCCGATCTGCGGATCGACATCAGCGGACCACGGGTGCCCTGGGCCCTCGAACTGACCTTCCGGCCGGGTGGCGTGCCGGAGGGCGCGGTACCGATCGGCGACGGACGCTGGTGCCTGACGACCGGGCCGATGACCTACCGGGTCGGTGACGACGAGATCCGGATCGAGGCCGACGTCGAGGCGGGCGAACCGCTGGCCGGGCCGGACCGGAGCGACGTACTGCGGTACGACCCGGGTCAGGACTACACCGTGGTGGGCGGCACCGATGCGACGACCGGGAACCGCGTCTACATCGGTGGACATGGCCCGCACACACTGACCGTCGCACTGCGCGTCCGCCGGCCCGCTACTGTCGTGTGACCCCGACGACCCACACCATGGCCACCTCAGGCATGAAGGGCTGATCCCCGTGCACCTCACGTCCCCTCCCGTGCACCTCACGCACCAGCGCGGCCCCCTGCACGACCTGCCCGACAGCCCCGAGGCGTACGACGCGGTCCTCGCCGACGTCGTCGAGCAGGCCCTTACGCGCATGACACCCGAGGGCAACCTCGAACACCCCGAGTGCGTCGACGACATCGGCGACACCTCGCTCGGCATCACCTCGCTCCTCGCGCTCGCCTGGCAGCGCTCCAAGGACCCGCGGCTGCCGGAGGCGGTGCACCGCAGCCTCGCCTTCCATCTGCGCGAGCGGGTCTACGTCGAGGACAACCCCGGTTACCCCAACCTGAGGATCCGTGACTCCGGTCTGCCGTACGCCCGTTACACCCTCGCCCCGGGCGCGCACCCCATCGGCGACTGGCCCAGCACGGTCTGGGCGCTGCTCCAGGCGGTCAACGTGCTGGACCTGGCCGACGGCCTGATCGACGACGAACCGCGCGCCCGGCTGCTGGAAGTGGCGCACGGCTACTGGCGCCGGCTGACCGAGGCGACCTTCTTCAACCCGCAGGAGGCGGGCAACCAGGCGATCGGATGCGTGGTCGGCGGTCTGATGCTGGCCCGTCATCTGCCGGCCGAGGAGGGCGAGCCGGTCCGCGCGCGGGCGCTGGAGCTGTACACCGACGAGATCCGCGCCCACCGGGTGCGCGACCGGGGCGCCCTGCTGCCTCCGGAGCACGGCGGCGCCTACGACAACAACTACGGACCGATCTCCCTCTCCTTCCTCGCCCAGGCCCACCGGATCAGCGGCGAGGAGATGTTCGGCGAGGACGGCGACGCGCTCGCCCGCTACATCGACGCCCGCCTCACCGGCGGCGGCTTCGACAATGGCGGCCCGCGCTACAGCGAACAGCACTCCGGCTTCGAGGCGGTCCTCGGCCTGCGCTACTTCGGCGCCCGCATCGGCTCCGACCTGGGCCGCTACCGGGGCGACACCCGCTGGGGCCGCCACGCGGTCAAGGCGGACGGCGAGGTCGACGGCCACTTCGCGTGGATGCTGGTCTGGCAGACCGAGGACACCACGCGCTGGCACCGTGAGCCGTCCAGGGCGGCCGCCCGGCACCAACTGCGCGCGGGCACCGTCTCGGTGGCCTTCGACGACCGCATGACTCCGGCGGTGGTGGAGGCGGGCGGCACCTACTACCTGCCCGCGGCCGTCAACCGGCAGCACGGCTTCGGCCCCGTCACGGACGGCTTCCTGCTGTGCCGCCCCATGGGCGAGGTCCGCGTCCGGGACGTCCGCGCCGACGGACTGACGGCCAAGCTGGTCACCAAGCCGGTCGTCGGCCGCGACCACGTCCTGCGGCACGTGCGCTCCTTGTACGTCACCGACGGCACGACCCTGTGGACGACGGTCGCCGTCGAACGCCTCGACGGGACGCCGTACCTGCTGGCCGGCCTGCCGTACGCCGAGGACGACGGCGACCGGGTCCGGCGTACGGCGGACGCGGCCGTGTCCTCGGCGGGCACCCTGCGCCTCACACACCCGGGCACCGAGGGCGCGGAGCACTTCGACGCCCGCTCGGAGCTCACCCAGGAACAGGCAGCCTTCGCCCTCGCCGCCGACCCGCGCGGTTACGGCAACCCGGACCAGGGCTGGCGGCACCTGGTCAGCTCGACGGCCCTGGAGGCCGACCCGATCACCGACGCGCCGGACGACCTGCATGTGTTCGCGGTACGGTACGGCTCCGAGGAACCGCTCACGGTGTCGGTGGAGCGGGGCGAGGACTGGCTGAACGTACGGACGGACGCCTTTACGGCGGTCATCGGGGCCGAGGACGCGCAGGGGGAGCCGGAGCTGACGCTGTGCGGGGTCGGAGGCTAGGGCATCGGCGGGTACAGGCCTCGTACCGGCCTCGGACAGGGGCCCTCCCGCTCACCCTCCGGCTTCCGCTTCAACCGCCCCCAGTCCACTGCCGGCACGGTGGTGATGTCCATCCCCAACCGGCCACCCCGTGACGTCCCGCACCACCAGATCCGCCAGTTCCCGCGTCGCGGCGACCAGCTCCGCGTTGCGCTGGTCCGAGCGGAGCACCCATGCCACCGCCTCCTCGTGGGTCTTGCCGAACTCCTCGTGCCGCGCGACCAGCCGCCGTACGCGCTCCTCCTCGTCGATCTCGCAGAACCACACTTCGTCCAGCTCGGCCCGGACCCGCGCCCACGCGCCGGTGTCCAGCAGCAGGTAGTTGCCCTCGGTCACCACCAGGCGGGCCGTCGGCGGCACCGGGATCGCCCCGGCGATCGGCTGCTCCAGCACCCGCTCGAAGCCGGGGGCGTACACGACCTCGTCGTTCTTCTCCCGCAGCCGCCGCAGTCGCCGCAGCAGCGCCGCGTACCCCGCCGCGTCGAAGGTGTCGGGCGCGCCCTTGCGGTCCCGTCTGCCGAGCCGGTCGAGTTCGGTGTCGGCGAGGTGGAAGCCGTCCATGGGGACGTGCGCCACCCACGGGTCCCCGGTCGCGTTCAGCGCCCGCACCAGGTGCTCGGCGAGTGTCGTCTTGCCCGCGCCGGGGCTGCCGGCGATGCCGAGGAGTGCGCGGCGGCCGTGCCGGGTGAGGGCGTGGGCGCGGTCGAGGAGGTCGTCGAAGGTCGGCGGCACACAGCAGAGTGTGCCAGGCTGCGCCGATTCGACGCCCTCGGCAGCAGAGGGCAGTCTCCTGTAGAGGGGGCAGGAAGGAGGCTACGCCGTGACCGACGACGCAGCGCAGGTCCGCACCCTGATCACCCGGTGGGCCGAGGCCGTCCACCGGGGCGACCTCGACGGCGTCCTCGCGGACCACGCCGAGGACATCGTGATGTTCGACGTCCCGCCGCCCCACGAGGGCATCCACGGCCTCGCCGCCTACCGCGCGTCCTGGCCGCCGTTCTTCGAGTGGCAGGCCCAGGGCGCCCGCTTCGACATCGAGTCCCTCGACGTCACGGCCGGCACCGACGTCGCCTACGCCCACGCGCTGCTGCGATGCGGCACGCCGGAGGAGCTCGCCGCACAGCCCACCCTGCGCCTACGGCTGACGCTCGGCCTGCGCAAGGAAGGGGGCCGCTGGCTGGTCGCCCACGAGCACCACTCGTTCCCGCACGACTGACCCCCACCGAGGGCAGGTAAGAACCTGTCCTGAAATGTCCCCTCTGTGGCGTGCGCCACCCACTGGACCCGCCCTCGTGGGGAACCGTGTCCGTATGACGGAGCTCGGTCTACCCGAAGACATCCAGGCCTGCCTCTTCGACCTCGACGGCGTGGTCACCAAGACGGCCGTCGTGCACGCGGCCGCCTGGAGGGAGATGTTCGACGCGTTCCTGCGCGAACGCGAGGGCGAGCACTTCCGGCCGTTCGACGACGCCGACTACGACGAGTACGTCGACGGCCGCCCCCGCGCCGACGGCGTCCGCACCTTCCTCGCCTCCCGCGGCATCGAACTGCCGGAAGGGAACCCGGACGACCCACCTGAGAAACCCACGGTCCACGGCCTGGGCAACCGCAAGAACGACCTGCTTCTGAAGAAGATCCGCACCGACGGCGTGGAGGCCTACGAGGGCACCCTGCGCTACCTCGAAGCGGTCCGCGCCCACGGCCTGCGCACCGCGATCGTCTCCTCCAGCGCCAACTGCCGTGACGTACTGCGAGCCATCGACACCGAGGACCTCTTCGACGTACGCATCGACGGCGTGGTGGCCGCCGAGCGGAAACTGCCGGGCAAGCCGCACCCGGACACCTTCCTGGCCGCCGCGCACGACCTGGGCGTCGAGGCCGCGCGGTGCGCCGTCTTCGAGGACGCCCTGGCCGGCATGGACGCGGGCCGCTCGGGCCGCTTCGGATACGTCGTCGGCGTCGACCGCGTCGGACAGACCGACGCCCTCTACGCGCACGGAGCCGACCGGGTCGTGAAGGACCTCGCCGAACTGGGAGGCACGGCGTGATCACCCACAGGTCGTACACCGTCGAACCCTGGGCCGTGCGCGAGACGGACCTCAACCTGGACGTCCTGGCCCAGAGCGAGTCCGTGTTCGCGCTGTCCAACGGCCATGTCGGCTGGCGCGGCAACCTCGACGAGGGCGAACCGCACGGCCTGCCCGGCTCCTACCTCAACGGCGTGCACGAACTGCACCCGCTGCCCTACGCCGAGGCCGGATACGGATACCCGGAGTCGGGACAGACCGTCATCAACGTCACCAACGGCAAGGTGCTGCGGCTGCTGGTCGACGACGAACCGTTCGACCTGCGCTACGGGCGGCTCGTCGCCCACGAGCGCACGCTGGACCTGCGCAGGGGTGTGCTGGAACGGGTCTGCGAGTGGATCTCCCCGGCCGGCTCCCGGATACGGGTGCGCTCCACGCGGCTGGTCTCCCTCACCCAGCGGGCCGTCGCCGCCGTGGCGTACGAGGTGGAGCCCGTCGACAGCCGAACGCGCGTGGTGATCCAGTCGGAACTCGTCGCCAACGAGAGCCTGCCCGAACCGGACGGCGACCCGCGCACCGCCCGGGCGCTGAAGTCACCGCTGGAACCGGAGGAGGACTTCGCCGACGGCCCCCGGCTGCGCCTGGTGCACCGAACCCGCCGCAGCGGCCTGCGGGTCGCCGTGGCCGCAGACCACATCATCGACGGCCCCGAGCGGACCACGACGAGCAGCGAGAGCAATGTGGACGTGGCCCGGCTGACGGTCACCTCCGTCCTGGAACCGGGCCAGCGGCTGCGGGTGGAGAAAACGGTCGCCCACGGCTGGTCCGGCGCGCGCTCCCGGCCGGCGATGAGCGACCAGGTCGAGGCGGCGCTGGCGGCCGCTGGGCACAGCGGCTGGACGGGCCTGCTCCGGGACCAGCGGGCCTGCCTCGACGACTTCTGGGCGCGCGCCGACGTCGAGGTCGACGGCGACGAGGAGATCCAGCAGGCCGTCCGCTTCGCCCTCTTCCACGTCCTCCAGGCCGGCGCCCGCGCCGAACAACGCGCCATCCCCGCCAAGGGGCTGACCGGATCCGGCTACGACGGCCACGCCTTCTGGGACACCGAGACCTTCGTGCTGCCCCTGCTGACCTACACCGCGCCCCACGCCGTGGCCGAGGCCCTGCGCTGGCGGCAGAACACCCTGCCCGCCGCCCGGGAACGCGCCCAACAACTCGGCCTGGGCGGCGCCGCGTTCCCCTGGCGGACCATCGAGGGCTCGGAAGGCTCCGCCTACTGGCCCGCCGGCACGGCCGCCTTCCACGTGAACGCGGCCATCGCGGACGCCGTGGTGCGCTACACGGCGGCGACCGGCGACACCCACTTCGCACGCGACACCGGCCTCGAACTGCTGGTGGAGACCGCCCGCCTGTGGCGCTCCCTCGGCCACCACGACCACCACGGCGTCTTCCACATCGACGGCGTCACCGGCCCCGACGAGTACAGCGCGGTCGCCGACGACAACACGTACACCAACCTCATGGCCCGGGCGAACCTGCTGGCCGCCGCCGACGCCTGCGAACGCCATCCCGAGGAGGCGGCCCGCCTCGGCGTCGACGAGGAGGAGAGCGCCTCCTGGCGCGACGCCGCCGAGGCCGTGCACATCCCCTACAACGACGAACTCGGCGTCCATGAACAGCACGCCGGCTTCACCCGCTACCAGCGCTGGGACTTCGCCGCCACCGGCCCCGACCAGTACCCCCTGATGCTGCACTTCCCCTACTTCGACATCTACCGCAAACAGGTCGTCAAGCAGGCCGACCTGGTCCTGGCGATGTACATGTGCAGCGCCTACTTCGAGGAGTTCCACGACGAGGAACAGATCGCCCGCAACTTCGCCTACTACGAGCCGCTGACCGTACGGGACTCCTCGCTGTCGGCGTGCTCCCAGGCCGTCCTCGCCGCCCAGGCGGGACATCTGGGCCTCGCCTACGACTACACGGCCGAGGCCGCCCTGATGGACCTGGCGGACCTGGAGCACAACACCCGCGACGGACTGCACATCGCCTCCCTCGCCGGCACCTGGACGGCCCTGGTCGCCGGGTTCGGAGGCCTGCGCCGGGACGGCGACTCGCTCCGGTTCGCGCCCCGCCTGCCCGAGCGGTTCAGCCGCCTGGCCTTCACCGTCCAGCTCCTCGACCGCCGCCTGCGCGTGGAGATAGGCCCGGACAAGGCCACGTACACGCTGCTGTCGGGGGAGCCCCTGACGATCCGCCACCACGACACCCGGCTGACCGTGAACGGCGACGGCCCCGTCGTCCGCCCCGTCCCGGCGCCCGAGACGCGCCCCGCACCGGAACAGCCCCCGCACCGGAGCCCGAACGCCCGCTGACGCCGCTCCGCCCCGTACGGCCGAACTTCGCCCTGCATACCGGTCCGATGCAGGTTAGTTTGGCTGTGTTTTTCCGCGTCTTTGTTCGTTTCTTGTTCGCTTTCGGTTGACGTCGCCTTCAGCCCACCAGGCTGTGCGGTCTTAGAAGCCCTACGACTTGTAGGGGTGAGGGGTGGACGATGTCCCACGGCACGAACGCCATGCTCGTCGGTGCGCGACGACGTGAACCGGCCACCGTGCCCGGCACGTCCTGGCGGACCCGCGGCGCCTGGCTGCTCGCGGCCGTGGCCGGCGCCTTCACGCTGGCCCAACTGCTCCTGGTCCGACCCGGCATGGGCCTCGGCTGGGACGAGACGGTGTACGTCAGTCAGGTCGGCACCCAGGCACCGGCATCGTTCTTCAGCGCACCGCGCGCCCGGGGCGTCTCGCTGCTGGTGGCACCGATCGCGTCCTGGTCGACCTCCACCGAGCTGCTGCGCGTCTACCTCGCCCTGCTGTCCGGCCTCGCCCTCTACCTGGCCCTGCGCACCTGGCGAGGGCTGTTCCCGGCCCGAGTCCTGGCCGCCGCGGGCGCCCTGTTCGCCTCCTTGTGGATCACGGTCTACTACGGCCCGGCGGCCATGCCCAACTACTGGGTCGCCATCGGCGCCCTGATCTGCGTCGGCTGCTTCCTGCGGGCCCGGTCCGACGGCCTCGACCGGTCGGCCCTGTGGGGAGTCGTGGCGGGCGCCGCGCTCATGGCGTGGATGCGGCCCACCGACGCCGTGTGGGTCACCCTGCCGCTGCTCGTCCTCGCACCGGCGACCCGCCTGTGGCGGCTCACGGCCGCGCTCTACGGCGGGCTCGTGGCGGGCGTGGCGGAGTGGGTGATCGAGGCGTACGTCTCCTACGGCGGCCTCGGGCAGCGCCTGTCCGACGGCTCCGACATCCAGGGCGGCCTCGGCTGGTACTTCGCCGTCGACGACCAGCTGCGCAGCCTGGTCGGGCGGACCCTGTGCCGCCCGTGCACCGCACCGATGCCGAACCCGGCGGTGTTCGCCTGGTGGTTCGTCCTGCCCCTGCTCGCCGCCCTCGCGCTGGTGGTCGCGGTGCGGGCCCGGCGCACCGCACCCACACTGCTTCCGCTGCTGTGCGCCGCGACGGCCGCCTTCCCGTACCTGTTCATGATCGGCTACGCGGCTCCCCGCTTCCTGCAGCCCGCCTACGCCCTGTTGGCGATCCCGGTCGCCGCCGCCCTGTTCCACCTGGTCACCAAGCCGAACGGCCGATGGCGCCCGGCGGCGGTCACCCTGGTGGCGATCGGGCTGGCCGGGCACCTGGCGGTGCAGTACGCCGTCCTGGACCGCACCGTCGACCGCACCACCGCCGACCGCCGCGACTGGGCCCGCACCGCCGCCGACCTGCACCGCCTGGGCGTCCGCCCGCCCTGCCTGCTGACCGGACACCAGGCCCTGCCCATCGCCTACTACACCGGCTGCTCCTCGGCGGCGACCCAGGGGTCCAACGCCAACAGCACCCTGGCGGAGATCCTGCGCACCGCCGAGAGGATTCCGACGGCCGCCCTGACCGAGCCGGGCGGGTCACCCCCCGGGTACGCCCGCGACTGGGCGGTCCACCGGTCCGCCGGCTTCGATCTCCACCTCGCGCCGACGCCGGGCCCGGACGGACCCTGATGACAGCCGAACGGGTCGCCGTCGAGACCGCCCGAAGACGGACCTACTGGCACACCGCCCTCTCCCTCGCCGTCCTGGTGGTCGCCGTGTGCCTGGCCCGGCGCCACTGGCCCGTGCTGGAGACCGGGGCGGTGCGGCTCGCCGTGGCCGACCAGGGCTGGCTGCTGGTCGGCGCCACGGCCGCCGCCGCGGCCTGGCTGTGCGCGGCGCTCGCCCAGCAGGGCGCCGTCGTCGAGCGGCTGCCCCCAGGACGGCTGGTGGCGGCCCAGTTCGCCGCCTCCGCCGCCAACCACCTCCTGCCCGCCGGACTCGGCGCGGGAGCGGTCAACCTGCGCTTCCTCATGCGCTGCGGGATACCGGCCGGCCGCGCGGCGACCGCGGTCGCGGTCAAGGCCACGGCCGGCGGGGTCGCGCGGGGCGCCCTGATCGTCGTACTCGCCGTGGCCTTCCCCGGTGTCCTGCGGATTCCGCACGTCCCGGCCGGATGGGCGGCCGTCGCCCTCGCGGTCGTCTGCGTCACCGTGCTGCCGGCCCTCCGACTGCTGCCCCGATGCCGACGGGCGCTGGCCGCGGTGCGGGCGGACGTCCGGGCCGTCCACGCGCGACCGAGCCGGGCGGCCGCCCTGTGGGGCGGTTCACTGGCCTTCGCCGCGCTGCACGCCCTCGTGCTGATCGCCGTCACCCGGGCCGTCGCGCTGCCGCTGCCCCCGGGCCGGGTGGCGCTGGTCTACCTCGCCGCGAGCAC
The DNA here is from genome assembly GCF_030551255.1 of Streptomyces sp. NL15-2K. Taxonomy (GTDB): domain Bacteria; phylum Actinomycetota; class Actinomycetes; order Streptomycetales; family Streptomycetaceae; genus Streptomyces. The sequence goes on along the minus strand of NZ_CP130630.1, from coordinate 607,646 downwards.
CGCCGCCGCGCTGCTGCCCACGCCCGGCGGGCTCGGCTCCCTCGACGCCGCGCTGGCCCTCACCCTCGCCTCCGCCGGGGCACCGGCCGCGGCGGCCGCGTCCGCCGTGCTCGGTTACCGGCTGCTGACCGTATGGCTTCCGCTGGTTCCGGGCCTCGTGGTGCTGGGGATCCTGATCCGGCGCAAGGCGCTGTGACCCCAACAGGCGTTTCCCGCCCCGCGCCTTCTGGTAGGAAACCGGATGTCGGCCCGGAGACGAGGGGGAGTGCCATGACGTGGAACGAGAACGGCGGGCGGCTGGGGGAGGAGTTCTTCACACCCGGGACCTCGTCCTTCACCGATTTCCTGGCCGAGCACCGCCCGGAGTTACTGAGCACGCGCCGGATCCTCCCGGAGGATATACGGGCCGCACCCGACCAGGTGCCGCACGGGACCACGGTGCTGGCCCTCGCCTATCGTGACGGCGTGCTGATCGCCGGCGACCGCCGGGCCACCATGGGCAACCTCATCGCCCAGCGCGACCTGGAGAAGGTGCACCCAGCGGACGACTACACCGCGGTGGCCTTCGCCGGCACCGTCGGTCTCGCGGTGGACATGGTGAAGCTCTATCAGGTCGAGCTGACGCACTTCGAGAAGATCGAGGGCACGCCGATGACCCTCAACGCGAAGGCGAGACGCCTGGCCGGCATGATCCGCCAGAACCTCGGCCAGGCCATGCAGGGCCTGGCCGTCGTACCGCTCCTCATCGGCTACGACCCGTCGGCGCCCGAGGGCGAGCGAGGCCGCATCTTCAGCTTCGACGTCGTCGGAGGGCTGTACGAGAAGCGGGACTTCCACGCCGAGGGCTCCGGATCGCCGTACGCGCGAGGCGCGTTGAAGAAGCTGTTCCGCAAGGGCATGGACCGGCGCGAGGCCGCGCTGGCCGCGCTCCACGCGCTGTACGACGCGGCGGACGACGACTCCGCGACCGGCGGCCCGGACATCAACCGCCGGATCTTCCCGATCGTGTCGGTCATCACCGAGGACGGCTTCGAGCGGCTGTCCGAGCCGGAGACGGAGCAGCTGAGCCGGGAGATGGTCGAGCAGCGCGGCAGCCGGCCGGACGGACCGAACGCGACTCCGTGACGCGGAAGCGGTGACAGGGGCGCTGTGACAGGGGCGCTGTGACAGGGGCGCTGTGACAGGGGCGCTGTGACAGGGGCGCTGTGACAGGGGCGCTGTGACGGGGGACTTTCCCCACTCCTGGTGAAGACCAGCCACGGGCTTTACTGCACATGTCTTGCATGTACTGGAGGATGGCGAAAGGCTGCGTATCGCGGCCGTTCAGCCGAAAGAAGGACCCTCCGCCCGATGACGGCCGCCCCTGACTCCGCTCCGTCCCTCCTCCCCGCCACCGCCCCCGCCAGGGGCTCGGCCTGGCACCGCGTCCGTGGCTCCATGACGCGGCAGGAGTGGATCAGGGTGGGCGGAATGGCCGCCGTGGTGGTGGCCCTGCACGTGATCGGCTGGGTCACCCTGGTCGTGATCGTCGCGCCGCACCACTACAGCGTCGGCGAGAAGTCCTTCGGTGTCGGCATCGGCGTGACCGCCTACACGCTCGGCATGCGGCACGCCTTCGACGCCGACCACATCGCGGCGATCGACAACACCACCCGCAAGCTGATGGGCGAGGGCCGGCGGCCGCTGTCGGTCGGCTTCTGGTTCTCCCTCGGTCACTCCAGCGTCGTCTTCGTCCTGGCGCTGCTGCTCTCGCTCGGCGTGAAGGCCCTCGCCGGACCGGTCCGCGACGACGACTCCCGCCTCCACGACGTCACCGGCCTGATCGGCACGACCGTCTCCGGAGCCTTCCTCTACCTGATCGCGGCGATCAACCTGGTCGTCCTGGCCGGCATCTGGAAGGTCTTCCGCCGGATGCGCTCGGGCCGCTACGACGAGGCCGCCCTGGAGGAGCAGCTGAACAACCGCGGCTTCATGAACCGCCTGCTCGGCCGCGTCATGAGGTCGGTCACCGAGCCGTGGCAGATGTACCCCCTCGGCCTGCTCTTCGGCCTCGGCTTCGACACCGCCACCGAGATAGCCCTGCTCGTCCTGGCGGGCTCGGGCGCCGCCTCCGGACTGCCCTGGTACGCGATCCTGTGCCTGCCCGTCCTGTTCGCCGCCGGCATGTCCCTGCTCGACACGATCGACGGCTCCTTCATGAACTTCGCCTACGGCTGGGCCTTCTCCAAGCCGGTCCGCAAGGTCTACTACAACCTCACCGTCACCGGCCTGTCCGTCGCCGTCGCCCTGCTCATCGGCACCGCCGAACTGCTCGGCCTGCTCGCGCAGCAACTCGGCCTGCACGGCGGGTTCTGGGACTGGATCAGCGGCCTCGACCTGAACCTCCTCGGCTTCGTGATCGTCGGCCTGTTCTTCGCCACCTGGATCATCGCCCTGCTGGTGTGGAAGGTCGGCCGGATCGAGGAGAAGTGGACGGCGGGGCTGGCCGGGACGGAGGGCAAAAAGGCAAGGACTCCTTGACAATTCCCCATTGTCAAGGCGTACTTGCCTCATGGCATTACCTGATCTGGACGAACTCATCGCCGAAGTGGACCGCACCTGCGACACCGCCCACCGACCCGGTGGACAGGAACAGCCCGACTGGCTGGCGCTGTTGACCACCGCCGCACACCTCGCGGGCCGACTCCAGGCCCTCGCCGACGACCTGGTCGAGGACTACGTCGAGCACTGCCGGATGCACGGCTGCTCGTGGACGGACATCGGAGCCGCCCTGGGAGTCACCCGGCAGGCCGTGCAGCAGCGCTTCCACGCGCCCCACAAGCGCTACGGCCCCGAGACGATGTCCGAGGACCTGCGCCAGGCCATGACCCACGTGAAGCGGTCTGCCGTACAGCACCGCAACAACTACATCGGCACCGAACACCTTCTGTGGGGCCTCACGGCGGAGGACAACAGCGCCACCCGGCTGCTGGAGAGCGCCGGCGTCAGCCCGGAGACGGTCCACCGCACGGTCGCGGACCGGCTCACCCTGGGCGCCTCCCAGGCGGCCGAGCGCATTGCCTGGACTCCCTACTCCCGCAAGGCGATCGCCCTCGCCGAGGCCCGCTCCGAGCAGGCCGGCGCCGCACACATCGACTGCGCCGACCTCCTCGTCGGTCTCACCGGTGTCGGCCGTGGCGTCGCGGCCACGATCCTGACCGACGCGGGATTCGACCCGGCGGCAGCCGAGGAGCACTCCTCAAACGGTGAACCGGAGAAGATCACCCCGGTGGCGTAACGCCAGAACGATTCACCGGGTGAACGGCACGGCGGACGGGCCGTCGAACGGCGGCAGCGCGGCCATCCTGGGGTGGACATCCAAACCCTAAGGAGATCCTCTTGCGTGTTCGTCGTATGGTGACCAACGCCCTCGGTTCCGCCGCCCTCGTGCTCGCCTCCATGGGCGCGGTGACCACCACCGCGAGCCCGGCGGCCGCCGATCCGTGCGGATTCTTCGAGACGGGCTCCGACGCCTACTACAACCACTGCACCTCCGACGGCTCCCGCGTGATCATCAAGGTCGAAGTCGCGCTGGCGCCCGACTACGAGCGGTGCGTCGCGCCCGGCAAGACCTGGCTCGGCTCCGCGAGCAAGATCCAAGGCGCCCACTACGTCGGCCGCACCTGCTGACGAGCGGTCCTCCCCGGTCCGCGGCACGGACCGGGGAGGACCGCCTCATGCGGGACGCGGCCCGAGTTCCTTGCGCCACTTGGTGAACTGCTTGTCCGGATCCCCGGTGTACGACCACGGCGCGTGCGTGGCCCGCCGCCCCAGCATCCGCAGCAGTGAGGCGGCGATGTCCCGGAGGCCCGCGTAACAGGCGGCATGCGTCAGGTAATTGACGTCGCGCAGCTCGCCCGGCGCCACCACGCTCTCCGCCCGGCCCGTGATCCATCGCTGCCAGGTGCGCCGTACGTCGTTGACGGCCCCGTCGTGACTCCAGTGCTGGCCGAGCCCCACGGACGCATGCCGGCCCCGCGCACCCTCCAGCGTGCACCGGTACTCCTCGACCCGTGCGTACTGCACCAGCACCGGCAGCGCGCAGCCGGGCGGCGCCACGCCCGCCGCGTCGCGGGCGAAGTCGTACATGAGGCCGTGCGTGCCGTGCCAGCGCGACGAGTAGTAGTGCAGTATCTGGAGGTGGCCCTCCACGTGGTACGGGTCCCGCGCGTGCAACTCGTCCCACCAGCGTGCCAGTTCCTCCCGGCGCACCCCGGCCGGGTACAGGCGTGCCACGGAGATCAGCGAGGCCCAAGGCGTCGGGTCCGCCGGATATGCCTCGGCGGCCTGCAGACAGGCCGTCACCGCGGCGTCGAGTCGGTGTCGGTCGATCGGCACGCCCCGGCCCGCGGCGATGGCCAGGTTGAACGCCCGGGCCGTCTCCGTCGCCGCGTGCAGCACCAGCGCGTCGGCCCTGCGCGGCTCGGCGGCCAGCCACGACTCCACCGTCGAACTGCCCGCGCAGCTCTGCGCGAGCAGCCTGACCCGGTGGCCGCGGGAGAGCCAGTCCGGGCCGGTGGCGTCCAGCAGCCCGCGCAGGCCCTGCCAGCGGCCGATGACGATGTCCTGGCGGGCCGAGGTGAGGGCCGCATCCCCCCAGTCGGAGTCGAAGTCGGCAGCGAAACGGTCGCGCGCCATCGGGACCTCCCTCAGAAGTCGGTGGAGAGGCCCTCGTGGACACGCGAGTCCCAGGCCGCGCCGCCGCCCGGGAAGTACTCCGTCTCGACGGTGCGGGCGGCGTCCAGCTTGGCGGGCCGGTAGTAGTCGCTGCCCTGCCTCCAGTACCAGAGCATCGGGATCAGCCCGACGGCCAGGCCGCCGATGCCGATCGCGACCGCAGCGGTGCTCAGCTCGCTCAGCGACTCGACGAACACCCAGAACATGAACAGCGCGCCGAGCAGCGGCCACAGACCGCCGAAGACGAAGTTGGCCACCGACTTCAGCAGCATCCTGCGGTAGGCGACGACCACCGCGAGCCCGGCCAGCCCGTAGTAGACGGCGATCTGCAGACCGATCGCCGAGATGGCGTCGGAGAGGATGTCACCGACCGTGCCCAGAGCGTTGGAGGCGACGAGCATCACCAGGGCCACCGTGCCGACGACCACGATCGCGACCCAGGGCGTGTTCCACCGGGGGTGGATCCGGCCCAGCGCGGACGGCATCGTACGGTCGCGGCCCATCGCGAACAGCGAGCGCGTGACCTGGAGCAGCGTGGTCTCCAGCGTGGCGATGGTGGACAGCATCACCGCGACGATCAGCAGCCTGCCGCCCCAGCCGGGCCAGACCTCCTCGCCGAGCACGGCCAGCACGTTGGCGTCGTTCTCCTCGATCTGCCGCGCGGAGAGGATCACGTTCACCGCGATGGTGAACACCTCGAAGAGCAGGAACACGATGCCGACCCCGATCACGCCCGCGAGGCCCGTCGTACGGCGGCTGTTGCGGGTCTCCTCGCTGAGGTTGCTGGTCACGTCCCAGCCCCAGTAGTAGAACGCGGCGATCAGCGCGCCCGACGCGAAGCCCGTCATACCGTCGAAGTGACCGAGACCGAGCCAGGACCAGTCGAACGCCCGGGCGGTGCCGGAGTGGAAGAAGGCGAGGACCGCGAACAGCGCCAGGATCGCCAACTCCACGCCGGACATGGCCAGTTGAGCACGGACGGTGAGACGCGCCCCGCCCAGCACGACGAGCAGCATGACCAGGAACCAGGCCGCGCCGACCACCGTGGACAGCGCGGTGTTGTCCGCGAGCCCGTCGTCGAAGAGGGCGAGCGTCATCGATCCGGCGGGCAGCGAACCGGCCACCATGAAGATGGTCGCCGAGATGACCAGCGCCCAGCCGCTGATGAAGCCCAGGAACGGGTGGAGGGTCCGCCCCACCCACGAGTAGCTGGCGCCCGCGTTCACGTCGATCCGGCTGAGATAGCCGAACGCCAGCGCGATGCCCAGCATGGGGATCGCGCAGTACAGCAGGGCCGCGGGACTGGCCAGGCCCACCGTGCCGACCAGGACCGCGGTGGTCGCGGCCAGCGAGTACGCCGGGGCGCTGCCCGCGACGGCCATCACGACGGTGTCGAACGTACCGAGGGCATTGGCTTGCAGCCCTCTGCCCCTGCTGATGCTCATCGTTGCGCTGCTTTCCGTCTGCGGGGGAGTGGCGGTCCGCCGCGAACCGGAGAGGGATGGCCTCGGATCAGGGCGTCAGAAAGAGGGGGGACGGATACCGTTCTGCCTCCGCGTCGACAGCCGGTCACGCCGTGTGTGCGTGTGATGATAGCCGTATTCATTGAGCTTTCAAGCTCGACCGAGAGGTAACCTCCCCAGCTCGCGGAAGGTCCAACTCCGGTTCCCGCCAGGGGCTTGCCGCGCCGCGCGACTGCGGCCCCTCCGTGCGGCGCGATCCCCGAGGTTAGACACGGCGCAAACGGAAACGCGTTCAGGACACCGGAGTGAGACGAGTCGACGCGGCGCGCGAGGGAGGCGACCATGGGCACCGAACGGACGGACTCCGAACCGATGGCGGACGACGCCTACCAGCCCACCGGAAGCAACGAGGAGCAGGAGGACGCGGCGCCGCTCGACCTGCAGGACGCCCTCGACGAGCGGACCTACGACGAGACGCTCGCCGAGGGCTACTCCCCGCCGGAGAAGCCGCTCGGCGTCACCAAGCACGGCACCACGGCCGCCGAACAGCACGACGGCGAGAGCCTCGACCAGCGCCTCGCGCAGGAAGCGCCCGAGGTGGCCGAGCCGCCCGGTGACGAGATCGGCGACACCCCCGAGGGCGAAGGCGAACCGGTCGATCCGGAGGCGGGCACCGAGCGTGCCGGGCGCCTCGTCGCCCCCGACGAGGGCGCCCACACCGACACCACCAAGGAGGAGGTCGCCTCCGACGTGGGCATCGACGCGGGGGCCGCCGGTGCGGAGGAGGCCGCCGTGCACGTGGTCGAGGACGACACGGCGCTTCCGGACGACGAGGGGGCCTGACAGGGGTGGTTCTCAGTCCCCGATCCGGTCGATCAGGCGGAGCTTGTTGGTGGCGTCCAGGGCGGCGACCTTGTAGGACTCCGCGAGGGTCGGATAGTTGAAGACCGCGTCGACCAGGTAGTCGACCGTGCCGCCGCAGCCCATCACGGACTGACCGATGTGGATGAGTTCGGTGGCGCCGGAGCCGAAGCAGTGCACCCCGAGCAGGGTGCGGTCCTCGGGCGAGACCAGCAGCTTGAGCATGCCGTGCGAGTCGCCCATGATCTGGCCCCGGGCCAGTTCGCGGTAGCGGGAGATGCCGACCTCGAACGGCACCCGGTCCTCGGTCAGCTGGTCCTCGGTGCGGCCCACGAAGCTGATCTCGGGGATGGTGTAGATGCCGATCGGCTGGAGGTTGTGCATCCGGCCGACGGGCTCCCCGCAGGCGTGGTATGCCGCCGCACGGCCCTGTTCCATCGAGGTCGCCGCCAGTGCCGGGAATCCGATGACGTCGCCGACGGCGTAGATGTGCGGCACCTCGGTGCGGTAGTGCTCGTCCACCGTGATCCGGCCGCGCGGGTCCGCCGAGAGGTCGGCCTTGCCGAGGTCGAGGTCGTCGGTCAGGCCCTGCCGGCCCGCCGAGTACATCACGGCGTCGGCGGGGATCTTCTTGCCGCTCTCCAGGATGGTGAGGGTCCCCCGGGGGTGCCGCTCCACCGCGGCCACCGTCTCGCCGAAGCGGAAGGTGACGGCCAGGTCCCGCAGGTGGTACTTGAGCGACTCGATCACCTCGACATCGCACATGTCGAGCATCCCGGAGCGCTTCTCGACCACGGTGATCTTGCTGCCGAGCGCGGCGAACATCGACGCGTACTCCATGCCGATCACGCCGGCACCGACGATGACCATGGAGCGCGGCACCCGTTCCAGGGCGAGGACGTTGTCCGAGTCCATGATCGTCCGCCCGTCGAACTCCACGCTGTCGGGCCTGGCGGGGCGTGTGCCGGTGGCGATCACGACATGCTCGGCACTGAGCAGCCGTTCGTGGCCGGAGGCCTCGCGCAGGGCGACGGTGTGGGCGTCGACGAAGCGGGCGGTCCCGGAGTGCAGGGCGATGTGGTTGCGCGACAGCTGGCTGCGGATGACGTCCACCTCGCGGCTGACCACGTGCTGGGTGCGGGCGGTCAGGTCGGCGACGGTGATGTCCTCCTTCACGCGGTAGCTCTGTCCGTACAGGTCGCGCTGGGTCAGACCGGTGAGGTACAGCACCGCCTCACGCAGGGTCTTGGAGGGGATCGTTCCGGTGTGGATGGAGACCCCGCCGACCATGTCGGGGCGGTCGACGACGGCGACCCGGCGGCCCAGCTTGGCCGCGGCGATGGCGGCCTTCTGGCCGCCCGGGCCGGATCCGATGACAAGCATGTCGAAGTCGGGCACGCTCCGGAGTCTGACAGCCCCGGGGCACTCTTCGAAAGGGCGAACGGGTAACTTCCGGGCGCGGGCGGCCGCCGTACGGGAGAGAGCCGAGGCGTGGGTGAACTCCCGGCGGGCGCGCGGCAATTGTGATCGGCGCGGCGCGCTGACGGCAGGAGGGCAGCGCGCACAGCCCGGCCCGTGACGCGGTGCCACGGGCAGGGCGAGACGGCGACGGCCCCGGAGTCCGGCCGGTCGAGACCCCGGGACCAGGTCCCGCGACTTCTTGGCGCCGCCGGCTACGGCAGCAGCTTGTCGAGAGCGGCCGGTCCCTCCGCCTCCAGCTTCCGCCTGGCCCATTCGAGAGTGCGCGGGGTGAGGTCCTTGCCTGAGGCAAGCACTACGTCCTCCGGCGACACCTCGGTGCCGGTGCGGGTGTGGAGCAGGGCGTCCGGGGTGGCACGGTCCTCGGACGGCCCGGATACGTCGGGCTGTGACGTCGGCATGGTCTGCTCCTAGGATCCGGATCATTCCTCGGTCCCGGTTTTTCACCGGTCCCGATATCACCATTCAACGTGCGGGCGCACCGTGCATCCCGGGAGACCGGAAACGGCACCCCACGGACCGGGTGCCCGGTCCGTGGGGTCCCATGGGGGGAGCGGACGACGGCGCTGTTACGACGGCCCCCGGCACCCCACGCCGGACCGTCCCGCCCCGCTGCGGCCCTAGGTGTATTGCCCTGAGAGGTTAGGGACGCGGCTGGCGGGTGGTTGGCCCTTGAGCGCGGTGTGTCCGCGGTGGTGATTGTAGGTGTGCAGCCAGCTGGGGAAGGCGTCGCGTCGTTCCTGCTCTGATCGGTAGGGGCGGGCGTAGGCCCATTCGTCGAGCAGGGTGCGGTTGAAGCGTTCGACCTTGCCGTTCGTCTGCGGCCGGTAGGCGCGGGTTCGCTTGTGCGTGATCCCGGCTGCTGCCAGGGCGTCTCGCCACAGGTGGGATTTGTAGCAGGAGCCGTTGTCGGTCAGGACGCGTTCGACGGTGATCCCGCAGGTGGCGAAGTACGCCTGGGCGCGACTCCAGAAGCCGACAGCGGTCTCCTTCTTCTCGTCTGCGTGGATCTCGCTGTAGGCCAGGCGGGAGTGGTCGTCGACGGCGTTGTGGAGGTAGCTGTAGCCGGCGCCGGACCGGGTCTTGCGGCCCGCCTGGCGTCCGAGGGTCTTGTGGCCGCCGCCGTCGGGGATGTTGCCGAGCTTCTTGATGTCGACGTGGACCAGTTCGCCGGGCTTGGCACGTTCGTAGCGACGGATGACGCGCCCAGTGGCCCGGTCGAGGTGGGTCAGGCGGGCCAGGCCGTAGCGGGTCAGCACCCGGTGCACGGTGGACGGCACCAGGCGGAGCAGGCCTGCGATCCGTGCTGGCCCCCACCTGCGCAGTACGCGGACTTTGATGATCCTGCGCTCGGTACGGGTCGGGGTCCGTCGCGGGCTGGTGCGGGGGCGGCTGGAGTGGTCGGCCATGCCAGGCTCGCCGAGCCGGCGGTAGCGGTCGGCCCATCGCTGTGCGGTGGTTGGCGAGACTTGGAATCGCTCAGCGGCCCGGCGCAGGGTCCAGCCGTCCTCGACCACGCAGCGGGCCAGGCGCAGGCGTCCGGTCTCGGTCAGGGGTGCATTACGGTGGGGCACGAGGGCCTTTCTGTCGTCCGGCGTAGATGTCGCAATCCACACCGAGCCAGAAGGCCCTCACCCATTTCAAGACCACACGTCAGTGATCGCTGTCACCAACCTCCGTGGACAGAACACCTAGGGCCTGTTGCGAAAGTCCCGCCTGCCCCGCGACGCCATGCACGCACTCTCGCCGCACCGGGCGCAGACCCACGTACAACCAGTACGAGGGCCTGCGCCCGGCACGCCGAGAGCACGCACCTGACGCCGCGCGGCCCGCCCTCCGGGCGGACGACGGGACTTTCGCAACAGGCCCTAGAACGGCGTGAGCGTCAGCCGTATCCCCGTGGGCGCCGTGTCCTGGATGTACGAGGCGAAGTCGGCCACGTCGTCGAAGGCGAAGCCGTACGCCTTGCCGTCCTCGGTGGCCGCGTGCATCGCCTTGGCGTAGTGGTTGGTGAGCGCGGTCCGGTAGAAGGAGGCGGCGTCGGTCGTCGGCTGGGCGGGCGCGCTCAGCAGCGTGGAGCGGTTGAACCCGGCGCCGAGCACGGCGGCGACCGGGCCGGTCGTGCCGTCGTTGGGGGCGGCGAGGCTGCCGTCGCAGAAGAGCACGTCCCGGGTCGACGGCTTGGTGAAGGAGACCGGCGCGGGCCCGTCGAAGGTGAGCCGCTCACCGCGCACCCGGCCGGTGAAGGTGCCCGCGTTCGTGGTCACGGTGAGATCCCTGCCGGTGTACGTGCTCCACACCTCGTCGATGTACGGCGCGAAGTAGTCCTTGGGGAACAGGCCGGCGTCCAGCCCGTGACCGGGGGCGATGACACGGGTGTCGTCCACGACGAGCGGTGCGAACACCTCGGTCCGCCGTACGGCGGCGAAGGCGTCCGCACGACCCGAGGGGCGCAGCGTGCCCGTCGTCTGGTCCTTCGCCCCGGTCAGCCGGATGCTGAGCGGCACGCTGAACATGTCGACCATGGTGGTGTTGCAGAACATTCCGGAGGAGTTGTACGTGAACTCGGCGCAGTCGTGCAGCACCGCGTGGTTGGGGTCCGAGGCCACCCAGCCGGCCGGGTACTGCAGCGCGGGGTTGCCGTTGCCGTCCGTGACGACCTTGAGCTTGAGCTTGTGGCCCAGCGCCACATAGATCCGGCCGGACATGTACGGCAGGGACAGCGGGGTCTCACCGCTGCCGGCCAGGCCGATCGCGTAGTCGGTGTAGCCGTCGGCGCCGTTGTCGGAGAGGGCGATCGGCGCGAGGGTGCCGTCGGGGGTGACCCGCACCTGGCGGCCGTCCTGGTTGCCCACGATGTAGACGTGGACGCTTGCGTTGTCGAAGGAGCCGCTGTCGTTGACGATCGTCAGCGGCAGCAGAGCTGCCGCCTCGGCGGGGGTGCCGGTGCCGGCTAGGGCGCGGGGGGCGAGGGCGGCGACGGCGGGCGCCGCCACGGCGGCGCCGCCCAGGGTGAAGAGGAGCTTGCGACGACCGAGACGGTGCTGATGACGAGGTGCCATGTGGGGGGTCTCCTTGAACACTTGAAGGAGTACGTCGTCGGCGTGCGGGCGCACGGAGGGAGCTTGAGAGCGCTCTCACGCGGTAGTTGGGGCCCGATGGTACGTACGGGCGTCCTCTCCGTATACAGAGCGGCGAGCGTTTAATCCCGCCTTGAGGTCCGCTTGAGCGGTGTACTGTGAGGCGTCACGCCCCGAGACCGACGGAAGGAGGCGAGTGCCGTGCAGTTCACACCGTTCAAGCGCTCCCTTTCTGTCGCCCCGGCGTGCTTCGCCTGACCGGGAGCGCTCCACACAGCACGCATCCCGGAGGAAACACCCATGACCGATCTGGTCATTCGCGCGCTCGACGAGCGCGACGCACCTCTCTTCGACTCCCTGCCGGATCCGCTCGGCGCCCGTGAAGGGCACCGGCGCACCCGCCACCGCGCAGACTGGAAGCGGGTGGCGCTGCGTGACGGCAGGGTCGTGGCGCGCGGCGCCTGGTGGGGCGGCCCCGACGACACCGAGCCCCTCAACATCAACTGGTTCGACGTGGCCGAAGGAGAGGAGGAAGCAGGGGCGGAACTCCTGCGCACCGCTCCCTGGCAGGTCGAACTCGAACTGAACCTGCCCGGAGGCTGGCGCGAGGACCCGGACCTGCGCGCCGCCGCCGAGACCCGCTTCACCTCCGCACGCGCGGCCGGATACGAACTCCTGGTGGAACGCTTCATGTACCGGTGGACGCCGGTGTGCGGCCTGCCCGAGCGGCCCGGCCGCCTGGCGTTCCGGCCCGAACCGGACGACGCGGTGTTCTTCGACGCGCTGCGCCGCATTCACTCCGCCACGCTGGACGCCCATTCCCTGCTGGCGATCGAGGAAGGCGGCCTCGACAAGGCCGCTCAGGAGGAGCTCGACTTCTTCCACTGGTGCCCCTCGCCACGGGAGTGGTGGCAGGTCGCCCACACTCCGCAGGGGGATCCGGTGGGCATCCACATCCCGGCGCACAATCCGACGGGGCCGTGCGTCGGCTTTATCGGGGTCCTGCCGGAACAGCGCGGACACGGCTACGCCTACGACCTCTTGGCGGAGTGCACCCACTTCCTCGTCGAGCAGGGCGCGCAGTTCATCGCCGCCGCGACGGACCAGGGCAACTTCCCCATGGCCGCGAACTTCACCAAGGCCGGCTACCCCGTTGTAAGTGAACGCCTCAACTTCCACGCGACCCGCATCGGCTGAGGTGATCCCCACGGACTGAAGTCGCCCACCCCGGCACTGACAGACGGTCAGGTCCCTCTGTCAGTGCCGGGTGGCATGCTGATCGTCGGTGTGATCGACAGCGGGCGACGGAGGCACGGGTGGGGTTCGACGGCGAGGTCTGGCAGGTGCGCAGCGGCGACGGGGAGGTGGGGGAGATCCTGATCGACGACGCCGACTTCCCCTGGCTGTCGGGCCGGTTCACGGCCGGCCCGGCGTTCGCCGCCGTAGAGGAACTGTTCGCCCGCGAGCTCGCCCTGGCCGAACGGGACGACGAGGAACGCTGGGCGCGGTGGGAAGCGGCCTACGACGAGATCCGCAGACGTGTGTCGCTGTCCTCGCCGGACGGTCCCGTCCCCGAGTTCCTGCTGCACATCGCCGGCGACCGGGCGTGGTTCCGGTGGAGCGACGAGCCGTTCGCCGACGACCCGTCCGGCCGGTGAGCGACGCTACCGTATGGCCCGTGGCGATGATCAGCCGCCGTTCAGTACGTCCTCGGCCGCCGCGAGTATCTCGGTGACCCGCAGGCCGAACGCGGCGTCGCACGGGTGGGGAAGGCCGGTGCGGGCGGAGGCGAGCAGGGCGTCCGCGGCGCGGGTGACCGCGGGCAGGAGGCCCTCCGGGCTGTCCGGGAGCAGCGTCACCCCCGCTTCGCCCCGCAGCTCGAGCTCGGCTCCCTCGGCCGCGGGCGGGGCCGTGAGGCTCAGGGTCAGGGTGCTCGACGCGCCGCCGGCGTGGTCGAGGACCAGATGCACCGTGTCGGCGGGACCGGACGCTGCCGCCGACACACGCCGGACGTCGCCGAGTACCGGCAGGAGGACGGACAGGGCGTGCGGACCGACGTCCCACAGGGCGCCCTTCTCGCGCCGCCACGGCGAGTCCGCGAACGGACTGTCACTGGTGAACACCGAACCCAGCCACTGCGCCCGGCCCGTGAACCAGCCGCCCGTGTCCGCCTGTTCGGCGATCCACGCCTCGGTCTCGGTCCCGAAGCGGGCGGTGAAGAAGACGACCGAGGCGACGCCGGCCTCCTGGACGGCCTCGACCACGGCCCGCCCCTGCTCGACGGTCGCGGCGAGGGGCTTGTCCAGCAGCAGGTGGCATCCCGCCCGCGCGGCACGCACCGCGAGCTCGGCCTGGACGGCCGGGGGCAGCGCGACGGCCACGGCGGCCACGTCGGCGAGCAGCGCGTCGACGTCGTCATAGGCGCGGGTGCCGTGGAGGCCGGCCACCTCCTTGGCCGCGTCCGGGCGGCGGCCCCATACCCCGACGAAGTCCAGTTCGTCGTGCCCGCTCAGCGCGGGGGCATGAGCCATCCGCGCCCAGGGGCCGGTGCCGAGCAGTCCGATGCGCATACCGCCGCCTCTCCACGCCGTGGAACCTGGTGACGACCGGTGCCGGGTGGCCGACGGTCAAGGGCGAGCGTCGCACATCGACAGGGCGGATGGGCAAGCACCGTCGGGTTCGGCAACCCGCCTGCCTTCCGCCGCCGGCATTCAGCAGCCTGGCTGCTGAATGCGTTCTCATTCTTCTATTGGACCTTCGGGGCGGCGGGCGAGGAAGCTGGTGTGCGCCCCCTGCCGCCGCGAACCCCGTCGGCTGTGTGGGGCGCCATCGGTTCTGCGCGACAGCCGAAAGAGGTCACGAGCCCATGCACACTCGCCGCATCGGTGACATCGAGGTCAACGCGATCGGGCTCGGTGCCATGCCCATGTCCATCGAAGGGCGACCGGACGAGGCGCGCTCCCTCGCCACGGTCCACGCCGCCCTCGATGCCGGCCTGACACTGATCGACACCGCGGACGCTTACCACATGGGCGCCGACGAGGTCGGCCACAACGAGACCCTCATCGCCAAGGCACTTTCCTCCCACGACCGGGGCCAGGACGTCCTGGTCGCCACCAAGGGCGGCCATCTGCGCCCCGGAGACGGCAGCTGGACGCTGGACGGGAGCCCCGGGCACCTCAAGTCGGCCTGCGAGGAGTCTCTGCGGCGGCTCGGCGTGGAGGCCATCGGGCTCTACCAGTTCCACCGCCCCGACCCGAGGGTGCCGTACGCGGAGTCCGTCGGCGCGGTCCGGGACCTCCTCGACGAGGGGAAGATCCGGATGGCGGGGATCTCCAACGCCGATCCGGAGCAGATCAGGCAGGCGAACGAGATCCTCGGTGGTCGGCTGGTCTCCGTGCAGAACCAGTTCTCCCCGGCCTTCCGCTCCAGCGAGCCCGAACTGCGCCTGTGCGACGAACTCGGCATCGCCTTCCTGCCCTGGAGCCCGCTCGGCGGTATCTCCCGCGCCGGCGAACTGGGCTCGGCCCACGCCCCGTTCGCCCGGATCGCCGCGGCCCACGGGGTCAGCCCGCAGCGGGTGTGCCTGGCCTGGATGCTCGCCAAGTCACCGGTGGTCGTACCGATCCCGGGCTCGAGCCGCCCCGAGACGATCCGCGACTCGGCCGCCGCCGCGGACCTCGTCCTCAACCCGGACGAACTCGCCGAGTTGGACGCTGCCTGACACGCGTGGCAAAGGCGGCTGTAAACCCTGACTCTCTACCAGAGGGCCTACGCCCTGGCCACGTGCGACGTGTTCAGCCCGGACGGCAGCGGTGGTCACTTCCGCTGGTGCGTCGCACTTCTGAATCGCGGCGCATCCTGACCGAGTGGCTTCGACCTCGCTCTTCCTTCGTGGACGGATCGCGCGTGGACTGGCACCGGCAATCGTGGTGTCCCTAGGATGGACTCCCTGTCCTGCCAGGCCAGTTGGCGCGGGCACGAAGCTGGGGGAATGATGCACACGGGTAAGCAGCTGTCCACCTCGATCGACGCCACCGTACCCACGGCCGCGCGCATGTACGACCACTACCTGGGCGGCAAGGACAACTACGCGGCCGACCGGGCGGCGTGCGAGGAACTCGACAAGGTCGTTCCCAGCACACGCCGCCTGGCCATCAACAACAGGCGGTTCCTGCAGCGGGTCGTCAAGGTGCTCGCCGCGGACTACGGCATCCGGCAGTTCCTCGACCACGGTTCCGGCCTGCCCACCCAGGACAACGTCCACCAGGTCGCTCAGCGCATCGACCCGACCTCGCACGTGATCTACGTCGACAACGACCCGATGGTGCTGGTCCACGGCCGCGCCCTGCTCGAGCAGGACCATCGCACGGCCGTCATCCACGCGGACATGCGGGAGACCGACGCGATCTTCTCGCACCCGGACACCCAGCGCCTGATCGACTTCAGCCGGCCCGTCGCGGTGCTCTTCAACTCGGTGATGCACTGCATCCCCGACAGCGAGACGGACGGCCCTCCCGCCGTGGTCGGCCGCGTGGCCGAACGGCTGGCGCCCGGCAGCTTCATGGTGATGTGCCAGCTGGTCAGCGAGGACCCCGAGGTCCGCGACTTCGTCACCAGCTTCATGGACCAGGCCACCCAGGGCCACTGGGGCCGGGTCCGGCAGGAGAAGGACGTCGCCGAGTGGTTCGAGGGCCTGGAGATCCTCGAACCGGGCCTCGTGGAGGTCTCCACCTGGCGACCCGACTCCGAGGTGGCCCCCCGTCAGCTCACCCGTGAGTGGATCGAGTTCGGCGGCGTCGCCCGCCTCCCGTAGCACATGAGAGACGCGGAACGCCCCCCCACGGGACTCCTGTGGGGGGCGTTTTGGGGTGCCGGGGAGCCGTTCTCCGTTCAGGCGCCGTAACGCTGCTTCATCGTCGTGCGCAGCAGGTCCAGGGAAGCCCGGGGTTCGAGCGCCTCGTCGGCCAGCCGGTCCAGGGCGAGGCGGTACTCCTCCGTCTCGTCACGGTCCTCGAGGAAGTTGGCGCTCTTGATGTGCTCGAGGTAGACCACGTCGGGCAGGTCCAAGCCGCCGAAACGGAGATAGGTGATCGGGAAGGACGGCGCCGAGGCATGCGTGGCGTCCAGCGGCACGATCTGTACGGTCACGTTCGGGCGTTCGGCCATCGTGACCAGGTGCTTCAGCTGGTCACGCATCACCTCGCGGCTGCCCAGGACCCGCAGCAGCACCGACTCGTCCATGACCGCCCACAGCTGCGGCGCGTCCGCGCGCAGCAACAACTCAGCGCGCCGTGTGCGCAGTTCGACCCGGCGGCGGACCTCGCTCGCGGCCGCGGCGGGCAGACCGCGTTCCACCACCGCCCGGGTGTAGTCGGGGGTCTGCAACAGGCCGGGCACGTACTGGATCTCGAATGTACGGATCGCGGCGGCCGCCTCCTGGAGGCCGACCAGCCGGTCGAACCACTCGGGCATCAACCGCTTGTCGTAGCGCTGCCACCAGCCCGGCTCACCGGCACGCCGCAGCAGTTGGAGCAGCACCGACGCCTCGTAGTCATCGGTGCCGTACAGCTCCAGCAGCGCGCGGACGTCGCTCTCCGACGGCGGACGGCGGCCCTTGCCCGACTCGATGCGGGACAGCTTCGCCGCACTGAACCCGAGGGCGCGGGCCGCCTGGTCCTGGGCGAACCCGGCGTCCTCGCGGAAACCCGCCAGCTGCACACCGACCAGCAGCTTCAGCAGGGTCGGAGCCGGCTCCGGGCGGTCCAGATACGGCTGCAGACGGGAGATGCGATGCGACTCGGCGGACATCCTGACTCCCAGTAAAGCGGCATAGAGGCGACCCACATTATCGCACCCCGCCGTGCCTCACCGCATCCACCCGTGTACGCAAGGGAGTCGGCCTCCCGATCACAGCAGGTGGTCGAACTCGCCGTCCTTCGCACCGGCGAGGAACGCCGCGACCTCGGCCGGCGTGTAGACGAGCGCCGGGCCGTCGGGGTCGCGGGAGTTGCGCAGCGCGATGCTCCCGCCGACCAGAGCTGCCACTTCGACACAGTTGCCCTCGGCGTTGCTGTGCCGGCTCTTGATCCAGCAGGCGTCCAACGAACTCGCCCGCACTCCGTTCTGCACTGGTGGCACCGCAGTCTCCTTGCTGTTCACGTTCCCCGCCGGGCACCGTGCCCGGCCTCCGGGAAGGGACGGACCGCGTTTCCGCGGCCCCTCCCGCCCCACTCGTCTTTCGTGCAATTTCTCGTGCAATTGCACGCGGACGCTGTCAGCGTGGATAATAGCTGCGGCGTCAACCCTCGTGATGACGCTCCCCCTTGACGTCGCATCAGGGAGATGCCGTGTCATCACCTGCGAACCACGTACTCCGGCAGCCCGGCGAGGCGCTGCCCGGGGCAGGTGGAGCGGCCGTGACCGGCGGACTCCCGCCGCGGCCGCGATCGGTGGACCCGAGTGAGCAACCGCCCCTGAGATCCGTGGACCCGAGCGACACCGCGGACCGTGCCACACTGCGCATCAGGTGCAGCGGGGAAGGCTTCGCCGAGGCCCGGTCCTTCATCCGGGACACGTTGCACGGCTGGTCGCTCGACCGTCACAGCGACGACGCCGCCCTCGTGATCACCGAACTCGCGGCCAATGCCGTGGTTCACGCCATGCCCCGGCTCCCGGCGAGCGAGACGGAGGTGTGGCTCGGCCTGCTGCTCGATCCCGCCCACGTGATGCTCACCGTCTCCGACTCGGGCGACAACCCGCCCGGGTACCCGGCCACCGACGGCTCCGACCTGCGGGAGCACGGCCGTGGCCTGTGCATCGTCGACGCCTTGGCCGAGGAGTGGGGCTGGGCCCTCACGCCCCCGGCCGGCAAGACCATCTGGGCCAGGTTGTCGACCTGCCCTCCCCGCTGACATGACCGCCGCGGAAAGGCCCCACGCCATGCGCACCGCTCCCGAGCACCAGCCGAGCACCGAGCGCACCGACCACCTCGTGTCGCCCACCGGGGCGGCCAGGACCACGCCCCTGACGGGCCTGGACCGGGTGCCGTGGCGCGAGATCCAGGACTCCACCGGCTGTGCGGCGGCCATCCCGCTGCTCCTCGACCGCGTCGCCCGGGGCGACGCCGACACCGCCCGGACCGCACTGGGTGAACTGCGGGGCCGTATCTGCCAGTACGGCTTCGTGGTCGAGCAAGCCACCGCCGCCACCGTCCCCTTCCTCTGGGAACTCGTCCAGCGGCCCCACGTCACCTGCCGCGCGGAGATCATCCAGCTGCTCAAGAGCATCGCCGACGCCCGGCAGTGGGAGAGCACGGCCGCCGTCTATCCCAAGCTGCTCAACCACCGCGAGAACCACGTGGTGTGGGAGCGCGCCGCGCGGCAGGCCGTCCACGAACGGCGCGGCGCCCTGCGGCGGCTGATGACCGAGGAGGACACCGAGATCGCCCGCGCCACGACGGAACTCGCCCGCACGCTGGGCGTGTGACACCTCCCACCAGAACGACGCAGGTCGCCTGACGGCGCACGGGGAGCGCAGGACGGGAAGTAACGGTTTTGCGCCAAATGCGCCCCGGACAGCGGCTCGGGCGCATGGTCCGGCACGGATCGGGCATACGCAGCGAAAACTCGAGAGAGGGGCGCTACGTGCTCGTTCCGGACCCCAAGGTCGTCAGAAAGCTGCTGACTCGGTACGCATCGCTGCGGATCGCTCAGGCGGAGAGGGAGAGGAAGGCGACGGCACGTGAACTGGCGGACGTCAGTTACACGCTGTGCGTGATGATGGGTACGAGCGACATTTACGACGCGGTCGCCAAGGCCGACGCCCTGCTGATGGAGGCCGCGCGCCCGGGTGCCTGCGCGACGGACCCTGACGAGGAGAACAGGCTGCGGCTGGCCGTGTGACGCCGCGTCGTTCCGGCCGTACGCCGTTCAGGGGCGTGCGGCCGGGACGACTTCGTTCCTGCCCTGGAAGGCGGCACGGTAGTTCTGCGGAGTGGTGCCGACCACCCGGCGGAACCGTTCGCGGAACGCGGTGGGTGAACCGAACCCCGCCTGTCCCGCGATCCGTTCCACCGGGTGGTCGCTGTTCTCCAGCAGGTACTGGGCCCGCCGTACGCGCGCCCGCAGCAGCCACTGCAACGGCGTGGTGCCCGTCTGCTCACGGAAACGACGGCTGAAGGTGCGCTCGCTCATCCCCGAGCGGGCCGCCATCGCCCCCAGGGTGACGTCGTGGGCGAGGTTGTCCTCGATCCACTCCAGAAGTGGTTCGAGACTTGAACCGCGCGGCAGGGGCGGGTGCTCGTGCACGATGAACTGCGCCTGCCCGCCCTCCCGTTCCAGCGGCATGACGGACATCCGGGCGGCGTGCGCGGCGACGGCCGACCCCAGGTCCCTCCGGATCATGTGCAGGCACATGTCCAAGGCCGCGGCGGCTCCGGCCGAGGTGAGGATCTGCCCGTTGTCGACGTACAGCACGTCCGGCTGCACCTCGACACGCGGATAGCGCCGCGCCAGCACATCGGCGGCCACCCAGTGGGTGGTGGCCCGCAAGCCGTCCAGCAGTCCGGCCTCCGCCAGCACGAACGCCCCCACGCACACGGACGCGATCCTGGTGCCGGCCTCGGCGGCCCGCCGCAGCGCCGCCACGACGTCGGCGGAGGGCGGACCGGCCTCCTCGGAGCAGCCCGGCACGATGATCGTGTCGGCGTCCGCCAGCGCCTCGAGTCCCCGCTCCACCCGCAGGGCGAAACCGTCCCCGTCCGCGCGCACCTCCGGCGACTCGGCGCACAGCCGCACCCGGTAGGGGCGGCGGCCGTCGGGCAGCCGTGTCCAGTCGAACACCGTCATGGGCGCGGCCATGTCGAACGGCACCACTTGATCGAGGACCAGGATCGCCACCGTATGCATGAACACCACGATAGGCAGGTTCTCGCCATGCGGCATGAGCCCTGTACAGCCCATCGGCCGCAGAGGCCGCAGAGGGAAGGCCTGATGGACGGGTTGGCGAGAATCCGTTGAAACCTGTCGTTTCGGCCCCTGTGTGGTCACTCGCGGGATTCCTAGGGTGGGCCGGACACCGCTGATCGCAGCACAGGGAGACACCCCACCCGATGACCAAGTTCCTGCTGACCCTGCACGTCCTGGCCGCCATCGTCGCCGTCGGCCCCGTCACCGTCGCGGCCAGCATGTTCCCGCCGGCCGCGCGTCGCGCCCTCGCGGTCCCGGACGGGGTCGGCACCGTGCGGCTGCTGCACCGTATCTGCCGGGTCTACTCCGGCATCGGCCTCGCCGTACCCCTCCTCGGATTCGCCACCGCGCTGGCGATGGGCGTCCTGGGCAGTGGCTGGCTCGTCACGTCCATCGCCCTGACCGCCGCGGCCGCCGGGATCCTGGTCGCCTTCGTGCTGCCCCGACAGGACGAACTCCTCGGCCGACTGACCGCGCACCAGCCTGTGGAGCGCGGCAGCACCGTCCAACTCGCCATGTTCACGGGCCTGTTCAACCTGCTGTGGGCGACGGTCACCGTCCTCATGATCGTCCGGCCCGGCTCCACGACGGGGGCCTGACCGCGGAGCGCACACGCGCCCTGTGTCAAGCCCACCACTCGAATGCACATGTCGGTGTGCGGGGGCGCCTAGACTCGGCAGCCGTGCCCATGTGCATGGGCTGTGACACGAAAGGCGTGTTGACGGGTGTTCCAGGATTCCCCCATCTACGACCGACTCGTCGCCGAGCATGGCGACGTCCCCACTCAGACACGCAGGGAGGCCGAGCGTGTGAGCAGGGAACTGGAGTACGTCATGCGACCGCTGCAGTCCCACGCTCCCGGCCTCCCCGCCGACCGCCCGGCCTCCCCGGGCGCGGGCTGGCAGCGGGCGGCCCTGCCCGGCCCGCGGCCGCACTGACAACGGGCTCAGCGGACCGCCGTGTTCGCGCCGTTGGCGTGGGCCTGCGGCGGTGGGCCCGGCCGGGCCAGCCACTCGGCGATGGCGCGGGCGATCGGCTGGCCCGTCTCCACCTCGATGAATCCGAACTGCCCCGACTGGTTGCACTCCAGGAACCACCAGGTGCCGTCCGGGTCCTCGGCGAAGTCGAAGGCGCCGTAGGCCAGTTCGGCGGCCCGCAGATACGCCCGGACGGCTGTGGCGACCCGCGGCGGAACGTCGGTGGGACGCCAGGACGAGCCGTCCGTGGCGAAGCGGACGTCCACTTCGTCGGGATCCGCGTCGTCGGGGCCGGCCTTGCGGGCGGCCAGCAGCCGCTCGCCCACAGCCGTGAGGCGGATGTCGGCCCGCTTGGCGACGCGCCGTTGGAGCAGGGTGGGGCCGTAGGCGACGGCGGCGAAGTCGGTGTCCGGGGCGACCCGGCTGGTCGGCACCGCCCGGGGCGGATCCTGCGGATGGGCGCCGGAGACCGGTTTGACCACCAGGTCCGGATAGCGTTCCGCGAACTCCCGTGCCGCCTGCGGGAACGTCGTGATGAGGGTGGCCGGCACGGGCAGGCCGCAGCGCTGGGCCAGTCGCAGCTGCCAGGGCTTGTGGCGGGCCCGGCGGGCCGCGTCGGGGTGATTCATCCAGCGCGCGTCACAGCCGCGGAGCATGCCGTAGAGGGCCTGGGAGGCCTCCTCGGTCAGCCAGGCGGACGGCGCGGCCGCCCGCGCGGCCGGCGTTCCCGGCCTGCGCACCCAGACGGACCGCAGTCCGCCGATGCTCACCAGGCGGCCGGCGGCCGACAGATGGCCCCGGAACGTCCCGTGCACGTACTCCCCGGACAGCGCGACACCGCCGGTCAGATCGGCGGGGTCGAGCCGGACCACTGGAACCCCCGTCGCGTTGAGGTGCACGACCACCATGTCGGCGGTCACGTCCTCTTCGCAGGTAAGAATCAACACGGTCATGGTCGGGTGCCCGTGTTCAGTCGTCGAAGTGTGTCTTGGAGCCCGCGGTGGAGGTCGTGGTCCCCAACTCCCTCATCAGGCCGTGGTCGCAGGCGGCTATCCGCCCGTCGAACAACACGTTCAACTGCAGTCCGGAGTCGTAGAAATACGGAGTGGTGGCCTCCAACTCCGCTGCCGGACGTGCGTAGTTGAGCGCGAACGGTTGCATCGTCTCTCCCTCGCCGGTGGTGCTGCGATCAAACGACGGTCACCCTGCGGCCTCGTTCGGTCCGCCGACTTCCTCGGGCTTCCAGAGAGTTATACGAATCGAACGGATGAATGGTTGCCTCACGGTACGTAGTCATGGTCGGAGCGGTGCTCCGCGCCCGCCGGGGAGCCGCGCAGAGAGCGCAGCGCGAGGAGCAGGACACCGATGTCGTCCAGGTACACCGGATCCGGCAACACGTCGGTGGGCAGCACGAAGTACAGCAGGGCGCCCCAGAAGACCCAGCGCGGCCCGGTCGGCAGACCCGCACGCCGCAGGCTGCGCCGGGCCCGGACCAGCCGGACCAGCAGCAGGACGGCGACGGCCAGTGCGAGTGCCGCGAGAAGCGCGACGACGACGATGACTGCTGTGGTCGAATCCACGGCGGCCTCCTCAAGCCGATGCGCCGCGATGCGTGCGCTGCTTGTCGGATTCCCGTATTTGGCGCCGGCATAGCCTGCTGGAGCGTCCGGGTACTTCCGAACGCCTGTCAGAACGTCGGTGGCGGCCCGCTCGTGCGGGGCTCGGCGGGGGCAGGCACTCATTCCTGTGGATCACCCGAGTGGCGCGCCGGGGCGGGGACGCCTAGTAATGGTCATCAACGTCGCGTTTCGCGCGTCGGGGGCGCCAGGACCGGCCGCACTCTTCCCCTGGAGCAGAGCATGACCACCGGCTCTTCATCAGCCCAATCGAACGAAGCCGCCATATCCCGGACCGAATCGGCCCCTACTGGATCGGCCCCTACCGAATCGGCCGGTACCAACGAACCGGTCGACGCCGCGTACGGCGATCCGACCGGCGAACTGGTACGCGCCGCCGTGGCGGACCGGCCGCTCGTGGACATCGCTCACCTCATCACGCTGTTGGAGCAGTCACCCGAGTACGCCGAGGCCACGATGGCCGCACTCCGCGCGGCCGGCGTGGGCCGGACCGTCGAGGACGTCACCCGGCTGGTGGCCCTGTTGACGCGGCCGCCGCGCGACGCCGCCAGCGCGGACGAGGCGATCCGCGCGGCGGCCGAGTGCCGCCCCGTGGCGGAGGTGACCCGACTGCTGGAGTTGCTGCACCGCAGACCGCTGGAACCGCACTGCGGTGAGGCGGCGGTGCGGGCGGCTGCCGCCGGCCGGTCGGTGGAGGAGCTGGTGGACCTGATAGGGCGGCTCGCGCAGGAACGGCAGGCCCGTGCTGACCAGCCGGAGCCGGAGTCGGCACCGCCGGCGGAGGGGGCCGAGGAACGGCCCGAGGCGGACGGTGACCCGCTGCCTGTCCGCGAGGCCCGCCGGATCGCCCGTACCGCACAACCTCGGCGGTACCGGGTGGCGGACCGGGCGCCGAGCCCCGCGTACGGGCCGGCCTGGCTCGTCGTCCTGGCGCTCGCCGTGTGCGGAGCGCTCAGTTTCCCGCTGCACCGCAACGGTGAGTCCGTCCGGGTCTACGGATTCGCCCTCGCGGTGTCGGCCGGGTGCGTCCTTCTGGCGCTGGTGCTGACCATACGGCCGGCTGCCCCGATGCTCGTCGCGGCCGTGGTCCTGCCGGCTGCGGTGGCCGCGGCGCAGCTGCTGGAGGAGAAGGTGCGTTCCGCCGGGCTGTCCCGGGCGCTGGACCTGATGCTGGCTCCTGCCTCGCTCGTCGGCCCGGTCGCCGTGTGCGCGTCTTTGACGGCGTTGACGGCCCTGATCGCGCGTCTGGCGTGGCAGCGGCCGACGGACGCGCCGGCCCGGCCGATGGCCGAGGCCAACCGCACGGCGGACTGGTCCGGCGACCGCAACGGCTCGGATGTACCGCGAACAACCGCGTTGAGCTCCCGTCCGGACGTCCTCAGGGCCTGTCCGGCGGATCATGCCGCAGACGCGGGGTGATTTGGCGCCGCCGATTTCCTGCGACCTGATCCGCCGACAGGCCCTAGGCTGCCGCCATGACCGCGGACCCAGGAAAGCAGACGAAGCCGGTGCGGGTGCTGCGCGCCGCCTACTAGGCCTTCGCGGCCGTTGTCCGGCCCCTCGGGGACGAGGAGTCCTGGCTGCCCACGGGCTGCGCGGGCTGGGCGGTAGGCGATCTGGTGTTCCACTGCCTCGCGGACGCCCAACGCGCGCTGGTCGCCCTGCACACGCCCGCCTCCGAGCCGCCCGACCGTGATGCCGTCACCTACTGGCAGGACTGGGCGCCGAACCCGGTCGGCGCGGCCGGCGGACGGCGCTGGACCCGGGTGAGCGCCGGCATGTTTCTCGACTTCCGGCAGCTGCGGGAGCTGTACCTGGAGACCGCGGCGGCCACCGTGACAGCCGCCGAGGCGGCCCGGCCGGACCGGCGCGTCTCCACCCAGGGCCATGTCCTGACCGCCGGCGACCTGATGCTCACCCTCGCCGTCGAAGCCTCCATCCACCACCTCGACCTCGTCAGGGAGCTGCCCGGTGCCCCGGGGCCCGCTCCGGGTGCCCTGGCCGCCGTGCGCGCCACCCTGGACGGCCTCCTGGGCCGGCCCGTCCCGCTGGACTGGAGCGATGAGCACTACGCGCGCGCCGCAACCGGTCGCGCACCTCTCACCGACGCGGAACGCCTCGCCCTGGGCGCCGACGCCGACCGCTTTCCGCTCTTCTGCTGAACCGCGGCGCCGGCCCTAACGCTCGGACGTGTCCGGCCCGGCGTCGCCTTCCTCGCGCGTGCCGGGCGTGGGGCGCAGGGATTTGGCGGTGCCCCTGAACCGTTCCAGCGTCCGGGTCAGCTGCCGGAGCGGGGACGCGGGGTGCTCGGCGGGCGGCGGCGTCGCGGGGACGGAGGCCGCGTTCTCGCGGTACACGGCCAGCGCTTCGTGGGCCGCTTCGGCGGCCTCCCGGTACAGGTCCCGGGACTTGGTCATCGCGTCGAGCGCCTCGGCGTACATGGCCACGAGAGCGCGCTCCCGGGCGAGTTCCTCTTCGAGGGTCAGCAGTCGCCATTGCTCCCGCAGTGCGGTGACGGCGTCCTCGGCGCCGTCCGGGAACGGCCTCGGCGACGCCACGTACCGGGTCACGGCGTCGATCAGCGCGGAGGGCTCCGAGCCGTCGAGGAAGACCGTGCGGACGGAGAAATCGTCGCTGGTGTACTCGGGCCAGGCCGGATGCCCCGGCAGCACGATGGCACCGCCGCGCGGCACCTCCACGCCGGCGTCCCGCAGGGCCCAGTTCACGGCGCGCAGTTGCTGCGGTGCGGCGCGGTGCTCCACCACACGGTGGCGCAGGCCGGCGGGCAGCAGCCGGGCCAGCGGCAGCTGACCGCGTGCGTCCGGTGTCATCGCCTCGTGCACGACGATGTTGACGGCCCAGCTGCCGCGTACGGCGTCCCGCAGCACGCGCCGCATGGCCTTGTCGTCCGAGGGGAGCCGGTTGACGTCCCCCAAGCGCAGGCCGGTGGCGGCGTCGTGGTCCCAGTCGGCGTCCGGCTCCTCGGGCCAGAACATGGTCGCGGGGGAGGGCCACCCCTGGTCCCACGGACGTTCCGCCTCCGCCGCCAGCACCCACTCCTGCCCGCCGTCCGAGCCGGGCGCGAGCGTGAGCCGGGCGCGTACGGTCACTGTCCGGGCGACCCGCCAGCGGGCCTCGAAGACAAGCTCCCCGGGGTCTGCGAGGGCTCCGGGGTCACCGGAGTCGCCGGAGCCCTCCGAGCCCACCGAGTCCACCGGGTCCTCGGCTTCGGACGGATCGAGGAAGTCGTCGATGGCGCCGCTGTCCTTGAGCTGCCGCAGATGGCGCAGGAGGGCGTCCTGTGGGGCGGGTCCGACGTGGCGGCCACGGGCCAGCCACACCGTGGGGGGCACCGGGGGGCGGAGGCTGGGGGAGGTCGGCATGAGTCCATGTGGGGTGGGGGCGCGTGCGAGATCCAGTATCGCCGTCGGACCTCACCGACGATCACGCGGGGTCCCCACGACCCCCGTATGCGGGAGGCGACCGGCCTGGCTTGACGGCATCCGCACACGGGAGGCGCACTGCGCACTCGGGGCGCGAACGAGCCACTCCAGAAGGCACATCTTCACTCGTGTCCCCGCTGCGGCACCCCCACGACAATGACTCACCGAGCAGGGCCCGCCCACCATCCGCATTGGGGCGGGCCCTGTTCGCCCTCGGCGTGTCGCGTAGCGGGCCTGGACAATGACTCGGCCACGAGACATATATCGGCAGCCGATATATCATGGCGGCATGTCAATGAAGAACATGACCCAGGCGGCGTTCTTCGTCCTGACCGCCCTGGCCGACCAGCCGCGCCACGGGTACGGGATCCTGCGCGAGGTCGAGGAACTGTCCGACGGCACCGTGCGGTTGCGCGTCGGCACGCTGTACGGCGTGCTCGACCGGCTCACCGCCGACGGGCTGATCGTGCTGGACCGCGAGGAGGTGCAGCAGGGCCGGCTCCGGCGCTACTACCGCCTCACCGACGAAGGAATCCAGGCCCTGACGGCGGAGGCGGAGCGCATGGCGGCCGGAGCCAGCGCCGCGAAGGAGCGGATCGCCGAGGGCCGCCGCGCCCCCGGCCCGGCCGTCCTCCCGCCCTCCACCGGCCCCGGACTCGCAGGAGGCCTCGCATGACGACGCTGCTCGAGACGCGCTACCGCACGGTGCTGCGCCTGCTCCCCGCCTACTACCGCCGGGCGCGCGAGGAGGAGATGGTCGAGACCTATCTCTGGGACGTGGACCCGGAGACCCAGGACCAGAGCCGCCCCACCCTCGGCGAAGTGGCGAGCATCGCCGCCCTCGCGCTGCGCAGCCGGCTGGGAGCCGTCGGCGCGCCCCGCCCCTACGACCGGGTCGGATCCGCCGTCCGCCTGTTCGCGCTCTTCGCCGTCCTGTTGCAGGCGGCCTCGGCGGTCGTCGACCGGGTCCTGTCGCTGACCTGGGCGTCGACCAACGGTCCCGCGCAGTGGAACATCTTCGTGTCGGACTTCACCGCCCGCGGCCTGCCCACCACGGTCGTCACCGTCGCCGAATGGACCCTGCCCCTGCTGTGCACGGTCGGCTTCTTCGCCCTCCTGCACGACCGCCGGCGCCTCGCCCGCGCGTCCGTGCTGATCGCCGCGCTGCCCACGCTCTGGCCGTTCCTCGCTCCGCTGGTGACCACCTGGGGCCCGCCGGAGCCCGCGTACGCCACCGCTGCCGCGCTCCTCGCCTGGCTGCCGGCCCTCGCGCTCTGCGCGGCCTACCACCGGGACGCTCCGCCGGCGTCCCTGCCCTTCGGCTCGCCCGGAATCGTGTTCCTGGCCTGTTGTGTGGTGATGGGCGCCTCCGTCGTGCTGTTGCCCACCGTGGCCGACGCGGTCTGGGCCCCGGCCACGTGCTTCGCCGTCGGCGCGCTCGGCTGGCTGCTGTGGCGCACCCGCCGCAGGGACGAGAGCACCACCGGCGGTGGCGTGGCCCTGGCCGTCCTCGGCCTGCTGCTCCTCGCGATGCGCGTCGCCGCGCTGTACCCGTGGCTCGACGTCCCCCTGCCCGCCGTATTCCTCGGCGGCGCCCTCGGCCAGGCCGGCGTGCTGGCGCTGCTGGTCGCGGCACTCGCCGTGGTGGGCGGCCGCGACCTCGCCGCACGCTGACTCGTACGGCGGTCACCGAAGTGCGGCACGCGGCGAAATACGGCATGCGGCGAAGTGCGGCACGCGCCGAAGTACGGCAACCGTCGAAGTTTGACAGTCGTCGTACTTTTGGCTTGAGTGGGCCGCGGCGGCTCGTCCGCGCCGCCTTCACCGCACGGATGGGGGATGACTGATGGTCAGGACAGTGCGCTTCCACGAGCTCGGCGGGCCGGAGGTGCTGCGGCTGGAGGACGTGGAGACCGGCGATCCCGGTCCCGGCGAACTGCTGATCCGGGTGGACGCGATCGGCCTCAACCGTGCCGAGGCGCTGTTCCGCGGCGGCCAGTACATCGAGCCGGTCAAGGACTTCCCCGCCCGGCTCGGCGCCGAGGCGGCGGGCGTGGTCGAGGCCCTCGGTGCGCGGGAGACGGGATTCGAGGCCGGTCAGGCGGTCAGTGTCGTCCCGGCCTTCTCGATGAACGACTACGGCGTCTACGCCGAGCGCGCGATCGTCCCCGCCGCCGCGGTCCTGCCCCGGCCCCAGGGGCTCGACGCCGTGGCGGGTGCCGCGGTGTGGATGCCGTATCTGACGGCGTACGGAGCACTGGTCGAGGTCGGCGGGATGCGGGCCGGGGACTGCGTCGTGCTGACCGCCGCGTCCAGCGGCGTGGGACTCGCCGCGATACAGGTCGCCCGGCGTGTCGGAGCGGTGCCGATCGCCACCACGCGCACCGCTGCCAAGCGGGACGCGCTGCTGAAGGCCGGCGCGGCCGAGGTGATCGTCACCGACGACGAGGACGTGGTGGAGCGCGTGCTGGGCGCGACCGCCGGGCGGGGCGCGGAGTTCGTCTTCGACGCCGTCGCGGGCCCCGGAGTGCGGGATCTCGCCCAAGTGGTCGCTGCGGGCGGCACGCTGTTCCTGTACGGGGCGCTGAGCGGTGAGGCCACCCCCTATCCCGGCTTCGAACTCGGCATGCCCGCGCTGAACATGCGCACCTACACCGTCCACGAGACGACCAGGGATCCGCGGCGGCTGCGCCGGGCCGAGGCGTTCGTCGCCTCCGGTCTGAGCTCCGGTGCCTTCGCTCCCGTCGTGGACCGGGTGTTCGGCCTGGACGAGATCGTCGAGGCGCACCGCTATCTGGAGGCGGGTGCCCAGGTGGGGAAGATCGTGGTCGCTGTCGGCCACTGACGTGCAGTGACCACTGACGTGGAGGGGTGACAGTGGCACGGCGGGTCCGGAGCGTCGGCTCCGGACCCGCCGTGTTCGCCTGCTACGCGCCGCTCGCCTTCAGCATGTCCTCGCGCTCGACGATCTTCACGCGCTCACGGCCCTCGGGCTCGCCCAGTGCCTTCTCGGCGGCGTCCAGCTGGTACCAGCCGTCCCAGGTGGTGAAGCGGACGCTCCGCTCGGCGAGGAACGCGTCCACGGCCTCGGGCGCGGGCGAATCCGGCGTGTGCAGACGGCCGTTCGCGAAGTCGTCCAGGAGGTTGGACACCGTCTCGTTGGCGTCGCCCTTGGTGTGGCCGATCAGGCCCACGGGGCCGCGCCGGATCCAGCCGGTGACGTACGTCGACTGCAGGTGCTCGCCGCTCTCCTGGATGACCCGGCCGCCCTCGTCCGGGACCGTTCCCGAGTCGATGTCCCAGGGCAGCTTGGGCAGTTTGTCGGACAGGTAGCCCACGGCGCGGTAGATCCCGGTGACGTCCCAGTCCTTGAACTCGCCGGTGCCCTTGACGTTTCCGGTGCCGTCAAGGGCGGTGCGCTCGGTGCGCAGGCCGACGACCTTGCCGTCCTCGCCCAGGATCTCCGACGGCGACTCGAAGAAGTGCAGGTACAGCTTGTGCGGGCGGTTCCCGACGTCGCGGATGGCCCAGTTCTCCAGGGTCTTGGCGACCATGTCGGCCTGCTTGTTGCCGCGCCGGGTCGCGATCGAGCCCTCGTCGTAGTCGATGTCCTCGGGGTCGACGATGACCTCGATGTTGGGGGAGTGGTCCAGCTCGCGCAGCTCCATCGGGCTGAACTTGGCCTGCGCCGGGCCGCGGCGGCCGAACACGTGGACTTCCAGGGCCTTGTTGGCCTTCAGCCCGTCGTGGACGTTCGGCGGGATCTCCGTCGGCAGCAGTTCGTCCGCGGTCTTGGCGAGGATGCGCGCCACGTCGAGCGCGACGTTGCCGACGCCGAGGACGGCGACCTTCTCGGCCTCCAGCGGCCAGGTGCGTGGCACGTCCGGGTGACCGTCGTACCAGGAGACGAAGTCCGCCGCGCCGTAGGAGCCGTCGAGGTCGATACCGGGTATGGACAGTTCCCGGTCGGCCGTCGCTCCCGTGGAGAAGACCACGGCGTCGTAGAACGCGCGCAGGTCGTCCAGGTTGATGTCGGTCGGGTAGTCGACGTTGCCGAAGAGACGGATCTGCGGCTTGTCGAGGACCTGGTGGAGGGCGGTGATGATGCCCTTGATGCGGGGGTGGTCGGGGGCGACGCCGTATCGGATCAGTCCGAACGGTGCCGGCATCCGCTCGAAGAGGTCGATGGACACACCGGGGTCGGCGGCCACCTCGGACTTGAGCAGTGCGTCGGCGGCGTAGATCCCGGCGGGGCCGGCTCCGACGATGGCTACCCGCAAGGGGCGGGGCATGATCAGGTTCCCTTCGAGCGGCGATGGATCGACTCGATGGGAAGCCTAAACTAAGGCAAGCCTAAGTCGGTACGCGGGTCCGGTCTATGAGCTCATAAGGTCACTTTATGAGCTGTCGCTTCATGGGCGCGTTTATGAGGGAAGGGGCTGTTCCGCCCAAATGACCTTGCCCGCGGGCGTGTACCGGGTGCCCCAGCGTTCCGCGAGCTGCGCGACGAGGAACAGGCCGCGTCCGCCCTCGTCCGTCATGGCCGCGTACCTGAGGTGGGGCGAGGTACTGCTGCTGTCGAAGACCTCGCAGATCAGGGTGCGGTCGTACATCACCCGGACGTGGATGGGGTCACCGCCGTAGCGGATCGCGTTGGTGACGAGCTCGCTGACGATCAGCTCCGTGGTGAAGGTCAGCTCGTCCAGTCCCCACCCGGCCAGCTGCCGGGTGATGGAGGCGCGGGCCTCGGCGACGGCCGCCGGATCCGACGGCACCTGCCACTCGGCGATCCGGTCGGCGGGCAGAGCCCGGGTGCGCGCCACGAGCAGGGCGACGTCGTCGCTCGGCCGGGCCGGAAGCCGGGAGTCGAGGACGACCCGGCAGGTGTCCTCGGGGGACTTGCCGGCCCGCTCCAGCGCGGTCCGCAGCTGTTCCAGCCCTACGTCGATGTCGTGCTCCCGGTCCTCGACGAGCCCGTCCGTGTACAGGACGAGCCGACTGCCCTCCGCCAGTTCGAGGTCGGCCGTCTCGAACGGCAGCCCCCCGAGGCCGAGCGGGGGACCGGCCGGCACCTCCGGGAACTCCACGCTGCCGTCGGGATGGATCAGGGCGGGCGGCGGGTGGCCGGCACGGGCGACCGTGCAGACCTGGGAAACCGGATCGTAGACGGCGTACAGACAGGTCGCGCCGGTGACCGGGGCGCTGCCGTCCTCCACCGTCTCGTCCTGGTCGATGCGCCCCACCAACTCGTCCAGCAGAGCGAGCAGTTCGTCGGGCGGCAGGTCCAAGGAGGAGAAGTTGTGCACCGCCGTCCGGAGCCGGCCCATGGTGGCCGCGGCGTGCAGCCCGTGGCCGACGACGTCTCCCAGCACGAGTGCCACACGGGCGCCGGACAACGGCAGTACGTCGAACCAGTCGCCGCCCACACCGGCCTGCGCCGGCAGATACCGGTAGGCGATCTCCAGGGCGTCCTGCTCGGGCAGCGTGCGGGGCAGCAGGCTGCGCTGCAGCGTCACCGCCATGCTGTGCTCGCGGGTGTAGCGGCGGGCGTTGTCGATGGAGACAGCCGCACGGGCGACCAACTCCTCGGCGAGCGCCACCTCCTCCGTGTCGAACGGCTCGGGCTTCCCGGACCGCCAGAAGCTGACCACACCGAGTACCAGGCTGCCCGCGCGCAGCGGCACGGTGATCAGCGAGTGGATACCGTGCTCCACGACCTGGGCGGAGCGCTCGAGGTCCTGTGCCTGCCAGCCCGACGCCTCACTCAGGCGCGGCTCGATGACGGCCTGCCCCGTCCTGAGGCTGCGGGCCTGCGGAGCGGAGTCGACGAGTCGGATCTGCCGGCCCAGCGGGTAGAGCGGGGCGTCCTCGCGGATCCCGCTCATCGCCGTACGACGCAGCGTCGTCGCCGCTTCCGGCTGCCCGCCGCTGAGGACGGCGTCGAACAGGTCCACGGTGGCGAAGTCCGCGAACCGGGGGACGGCGAGCTCCGCCAGTTCCTCGGCGGTACGGGTGACGTCCAGACTCGTCCCGATGGCAACTCCGGCGTCGTACAGCATGTTGAGGCGCTCCCGCGCCGCCTCGGCCCGGCCGGAAAGCGCCCGCAGCTCCGTGGAGTCGCGCAGCGTGGCGACGCTGCCGGGCGGGCCGCCCTCGCTGTCGGTGGGCCGCTGGTTGATGGCCAGCAGCCGGTCCTTGACCAGGTGGACCTCGTCCGTGGCGACCCGGCCGGAGGCCAGCAGGCCGGCCGTGTCGGGGGTGAGGCCGAGATCCCGCACATGCCGGCCCTCGGCGTCCTGGGGCAGGTCGAGCAGGCGCTGCGCCTCGTCGTTGGCCAGCAGCAAGGTGCCCTCGCCGCCGACGATGAGCACGCCCTCCCGTACGGCGTGCAGTACGGCGTCGTGGTGCTCGTACATCCGGGTCATCTCGTGCGGGCCCAGGCCGTGCGTCTGGCGCAGCAGCCGCCGGCTCACCAGCGCGGTGCCCCACGTGGCCAGGACGAGTCCCGCCGCGGCGGCGAGCAGCACGAGCGGCAGCTGCCGGTTCGCGGCACCGCCCACGCTCGCGGTGGTGATCCCCGCCGAGACCAGACCCACGACCGAGCCGTCGGGCGCCTTGACCGGCACCACGGCCTGCACCAGCGGGCCGATCGTGCCCGTGATCTCCTCGGTCACCGTGCGTCCGGCGAGCGCCGGTGCGATGGTGCCGACGAACTTCTTGCCGATGCGGTCCGGTTTGGGATGGGAGTAACGGACGCCGTCGGTGTTCATGACGACGATGAAGTCCACCTTCGTCGCCTTGCGGGCCGCCTCGGCCCGTGGTTGCAGTACCGCCGACGGGTTCGGACCGCGCAAAGCCGCAACGGTGCCGGGTGCGTTGGCGAACGCCTCGGCGACGGCGACGGAGCGGTTGCGGGCCTCCTGCGTGCTGTCGTGCCGGACTTGGAGCACGAGCGCCCCGACCGCGGCGACGACCAGCAGCAGCACGATCACCACTTGCAGGACGAACACCTGTCCGGCGACGCTGCGGCCGCTCAGCGCCGACCGCAATCCCGAGCGGCCCGCTTCGTGCTGCCGTGAGGTGAGCGGACCGCCGGTCATGCGCCGCGCGCGGCGCTCGGGCGCCCTTGGGGCGCGGTCGGGCGCGTGCGATGGGCGCGGACCGCTGGGACGACGGGTCGACCGGGCCCCGGATCGACCCAAGAGTCGGACCATGTGCCCATGTCTACACTGCCGGGCCTCAGGAGGCGAGGGGCGCTACAGGGGTAACGGCCCTCGCGGCGGCAGGCGGCAGGCGGCAGGCGGCCGGTGGCCGGTGGCCCGGGGGCAGGGGGGCAGGGGGAGGGGCGGCGCCGGGTGTTTCGCCCCCGCTGCCCTCACCCTCCCGTTCGGCGGGCTGCCAGAAGGAGGGCGATGTCGTCGGGGCGGTCTGCGCTGTGGCGGGCCGTCGCGGTGAGCTTGTCGGCCACGCCCGCCAGTGAGCGGCCGCCGGGGTGGGCCGCCGGCGCGCCGGCCTTGGCCAGGGCCACCCGCAGTGCGCTGATGCCGTCGTCGATGTCGCCGCCGGGCCGTTCGACCAGGCCGTCGGTGTACAGCGCCAGGATCGCTCCGGGGTCAAATCCGCAGCTCCGCCACGGGGTAGCGGGCACGGGAGTCCACCCCGAGCACGACCCCGCCGGGCAGGTCCAGGACGTGGGTGCGGCCCTCCGGAAGGCGCAGCAGCGGCGTCGCCCGGGCGTCGCGTGTTCGCTCCCGGCGCTCCCACTCATCGGCCCATCCCATCCGTGCGCCGCCGCCAGGCGACGCCACAGTCAGAATGCGCCCCTGCGCCCCTGCGCCCCTGCGCCCCTGCGCCCCTGCGCGCATCCGCACGGCCCGCCCCGATTTCCCGGGCGGGCCGTGCCGGTCCGTCAGCCGTGGAAGGTGATGTAACCGTTGCGGTCGGGGTCGGAACCGCTCTTGGTGTACGAGTGCACGTCGGCCTTGCTGCCGGACGGCTTGTACACGTAGATCGTGTCCTTGTCGTTGTTCCACATGAAGTTGCAGTTGTCGCGGTAGACGACGTTCTTCGCGTCGGAGTCGGTGCCGTTGCCGCCGCGCAGCTTCACGTAGTCGCCGGGCTGGAGTTGGTGGTTCGCGGTGAACTTGAAGCGGTTGCCGGCGGCGTCCTTGACGACGTAGCCCTTGAGGTTCATGGTCGCCGTGCGCGAGTAGTTCTTGATCGTCAGGAACTCGTCCTTGGTGTTGCCGGTGGAGCAGTTGTTGCGGTCCGTGCCGGGTGCGTCGTACTGGACACCCTTGATCTTCAGCGCCGACGAGTATTCGGCGGCCTGCGCCGGAGTGGCGGCCATCGCGGCTATCGAGCCGGCAGCGGCGGCGGTCGCCAGGACAAGGCGTATACGCATGGGAAATCCCCCCAGTTGTGCGAATGGAGCGCGAGGAGCCTACACGCCTGGTGAAGCCACGGTGGCGGAAGGGTGCAGAAAATGTGAAGGCCCGTGAGGGGTGGCACATGCGTATCCCGGTGACGCGGGATACCCGTAAGGGCGGAGAGGAGCGCGCGTGGACGTCGGGACGCAGGCGGGCGGGCAGGGAGACGGCCCGGTGGACGTGGCCGAAGGCGCCGATCCCAAGCGGTGGAAGGCGCTGTGGGTGACGCTCGTGGCCGGATTCATGAGCCTGCTCGACGTGACCATCGTCGCGGTGGCGCTGCCGTCCATGCAGCGGGACCTGCACGCCTCGGCACCCGCCATCCAGTGGGTCGTCTCCGGCTACGCCCTGGCGTTCGCCCTCGTCCTGGTCACCGCGGGACGCGTGGGCGACGCGATCGGCCGACGCCGGATCTTCCTGCTGGCGCTCACGGCGTTCGTGGTGTGCAGCGCGGCGGCGGGCGCGGCTCCCACCATCGCGCTGCTGATCGTGGCCCGGCTGGCGCAGGGCGTGGCCGCGGGCTGCCTCGCTCCGCAGAACTCCGCCCTGATCCAGCAGATGTTCCGGGGCGCCGAGCGCGGCCGGGCGTTCGGTCTCTTCGGCGCCACCGTCGGCATCTCCAGCGCCGTCGGCCCGGTCGTCGGCGGACTCATCCTCTCGCTCGCGGACGGACCGCAGGGCTGGCGCTGGATCTTCTACGTCAATGTCCCGGTCGGCGTGATCGCGCTCGTGCTCGGCCTGCGACTGCTGCCCAAACTCGCCCCCGGCCGTGGCGAACGGCTCGACCTGCCGGGCGTCGCGCTGCTCGGCGGCGGCGTGCTGGCGGTCATGCTGCCCCTGGTGCTGGCCGAGTCCGGCGGTGTCCGACGGCTGTGGTGGCTCTTCCTGGTGGGAGCGGCGCTCCTGGCGGTCTTCGCACGGTGGGAGCGGCGGGTCGCCGCCCGTGCCGCGCAGCCGCTGCTCGACCCCCGGTTGGTCACCGCGACCCGCGGCTACGCCGCCGGGGCCGCCATCGCCACCCTGTACTTCGTCGGCTTCAGCGGTGTGTGGCTGGTATTCGCCCTCTACTTGCAGAATGGCGAGGGGTATTCGCCGCTGCTGTCCGGGCTCGCGGTGACCCCCTTCGCCATCGGATCGGCCGTGGCCGCACTCGTCGCCGGGCGTCTGGTGGAGCGTCTGGGCCGGCTGCTCACCGTATGCGGACTCACCGCCGTGGCCCTCGGGCTGGGCGGGGCGGTGCTGAGCCTGCGGTTCGCGCCCGAGGACATCGCGGTGTGGTGCGCGGCCCCCGCGCTGTTCGTCGGCGGCATGGGCAGCGGCTGCGTCATCTCCCCGAACGTCACGATGACCTTGCGGGACGTGCCGGTGCGGATGGCGGGTGCCGCGGGAGGCGCACTGCAGACGGGACAGAGGCTGGGCGGCGCCATCGGTACGGCCGCCCTGCCCGGGCTGTTCTACATGGTGCTGGCCGCCGACGGCGACGCCTACCGTTCCGCGGTCGCCATCGCCGTCGGCTCCGGAATCGTGCCCGTGCTGTGCGCGCTCGGGGTGGCGGTGCGCGACTGGCTGCGGGATCGCCGGGCGCGGCGACAGCCCTGCCCGCCCGAGGTGTCCCACAGCCCTGTGCACGCGAGTCAGAGCTGATCGATCCCCGACCTGATCCCCTCGCGGTGGGCTTCCCATGGGCGGCGGTAGGGTCCCGGCATGGTTGATGCGGACGTGGGGATCGTGCACCCCGGTGCCATGGGAGCGCAGGTGGCCGCGCAGGCCGTGGCGGCGGGGGCGAGGATCTGGTGGCTGCCACAGGGGCGTTCGGCCGCCACGCGGGAGCGGGCCGCCGAGCTGGGGTTGCGGGCCGCCGACAGCATGGCCGAGCTGACCGCCCGGTGCACGGTGGTCCTGAGCGTCTGCCCTCCGGCGGCCGCCCTCGACGTGGCCCGGCAGGTCGCGGCGGCCGGGTTCAGCGGCGTGTACGTCGACGCCAACGCGGTCAGTCCCGGGCGCATGGCCCAGATCGCCGAGGTGTGGGACGGCACGGGGGTGAGACTGGTCGACGGGGGCATCAGCGGGCCGCCTCCGCGCCAGGCCGGGACCACCCGGCTGTACCTGTCGGGCGACGACGCGACGGTGGCCCGGGTCCGCGCGTTGTTCGACGGCACTGCTCTGACACCGGTCGTCCTGGCCGGGCCGGTCGGCCGGGCCTCGGCGCTCAAGCTGGCCTTCGCCGCCTACAACAAGATCTCGTACGCGCTCGCCGCCGAGGCCTGTGCCCTCGCCGACGGACACGGGGTCCTGGACGACCTCCGCGACCTCGCCGCGCACCTGCTGCCCGGCACCCCGCTGGCCGGTCCGGAGCAGTTGGCGGGCGCGGGACACCGGGCCTGGCGCTGGGAGCCGGAGATGCGGGAGATCGCCGAGGCCTGGCGCGGCGTCGGCCTGCCGGGTGCCTTCGCGGACGCCGCGGCGGAGACCTTCGAGCAGTGGCGGGACCACAAGGACGACCGGACCGTGACCAGCGACCGGTTGATCGCCGACCTCAGGGGGCGAGGGCCTGGCGCGGCGACGTGACGGACCGGGACAGCGTGTGCCCGGACGACTCAGCAGTCGTCATGCGAGGTAAGGGCCACCGTCATGTTCCTGATCTCGTACCCGCCGATGTCGTTGTTGAAGGACACGCGCGGCGGGGTGGTCATGCGCAGGCCGTCGAGCGCGAACAGGCGGCTGAGGAACACGTCCGCCTCCAGCAGGGCGACGTCCGCACCGGGGCAGCGGTGCGGGCCGTCTCCGAAGGACAGGCCCGCCGGGCCCGGCCCGAGCGCCAGGTCCCGGCCCGGACGCAGCAGTCGCGCATCCCGTCCCACGGCCTGCGGGTCGGTGTTCGCGTCGTCGACGAACAGCTCGATCAGCTCGCCCGGCCGGACCGACACCCCGCCGGACGGCGTCTCCAACGTGAGCGGTGCCGTCGCCCTGCGCCGCAGCCGTGCCACCACCGGCTCCAGCCGCAGGATCTCGCGCAGCACACCGAGCCGTTCCGGCTCCTGAGCCGCGCGATAGCGGGCGAGGAGCTCCGCGTCGGTGAACAGGTGCCAGGCGGCGACACAGATGAACTCCCTCGTGGTGACCATCCCGGCCGCGGCGAACGTCAGGCACTCGCCGAGGATCTCGGCGTCCGAGCATCCTTCGGCCAGCAGATGGGAGATCAGGTCGTCGCGCTCCTGACGGCGGTGCGCACGGATCGCGGGGCGGACGTCGGCGAGGTAGATGCGCAGCCAGTTCGCGTTCTGCCGCAGCAGCCAGTAGACGCCCCGCACGCTGGTCAGCCCCGGTCGGCCGAACTCCTCGGGAAAGAAGCGTTCGAGCCGGGTGCGGATGCCCGGACGGCTGTGGCGCAGACCGATGATCTCGCTCGCCACCGCGATCGCCACGTTGAAGCTCAGCTCGGCCAGTTGAGCCTCACCGGCGGTGCGCAGCGCCGTCAGCTGCTCCTCGGCGATGCGCACCATCAGCGTGCGGTAGTGCTCGTCGACGCGTCGCGGGGTGAAGAAGCGGGCGGTCTGCCGCCGCTGTTCCCGGTGTTCGGGCCCGTCCTGGTACAGGACGGGCCGGCGGACGCGCGGGGGCAGTTTCTCCACCGTCTCTATGCCGAGACCGGCCTGTACCGTCTCCGTACCGCGCAGCACCGCACGCGCGTTCGCGTAATCGTGCACCTGCCAGGTGCCGTCCGCGGCGCGGCGCATCGGACAGCCGGGCCGGCCGCCTCCCCGGTCCGTCTTGCGTGCGGACTCCTGCGCCTCGGCCATCAGGTCCCCTCTCCGCGCACCCGGTGGATCGCAACGGTTCAGGGCAGCAGTGTGGCCAGGGAACGGTGGTTCGTGATGCTCCATTACCGGCCAGCCGGTGTCACGGTTCCGCGACACCACAACCGACGGACGGTTTCAGCCCGCCGGAACGCTCAGTTCCCCAGCGGGTACGTCACCACGGAGGCGAGCCTCTCCGGCCTGTCGTCGGGGTAGGTGAGGGTCATCCGCGTGTAGTGCTGGAGCTGCGGGTGCTTCTTCCACGGCTCCGGGCGGTCGAGCCGTACGACGACCGGATACGAGCGGAACGTGCCCGCCGCGCAGTACGGCTCGCAGTCGTTCACGGCGTTGCGGCCCTTCGCCACCGCCGACTCCGCATCCCAGCGCGACCAATCGAGCGACGTCAGGCGGCTGTTGCCGTCGCCGCAGGCGAGGATGAAGTCGGCGGGGCGTTCCTGGGGCTTGGAGAAACAGTCGACGAGCACGGGATCCTCGGACCGCTGTGCCGCGGCATGGTCCGCCGACGGCGTCGCCGGGGTGGCGGAGGCCGTGCCCATGGCAGCGGCGAACGCCGCGGCGACACAGAGGCCGACCGTCTTGGTCACCGCGAATTTCAGCACGCCTGCTCCCGACCGTTTCGCTCCGCGCGGTTCTGCCGGTACCGACGGTACGGCCGTGACGGGGGCCACACCACTCGAACGGAGCAACGGCGTGGATGTGGCCGAGGCCACGTCACCGACGAGGTCCGGGTCATGTCCGGCTGATCGGGGCTCGGGCTACCGTTGCAGTCCCTCTTTCTCCCGGAAGCAGTTCGGACGGCCCGGCAGTGCTCGCAGATCTTTCCCCGCTGATCGCGGCGACCGCCCAGTGGCTGACGTGTGCCTACCCGTCGGGCGGCGGCGCGCTGGCCTCGGCCCTGTGCGAGGTACAGGCGCGGCAGGCCGTGACGGTCGCGGCCTGGCTCAGGTACCCGACGCCGATGGACGCCGCCCTGGTCCACATGGCCGGCCCCGGCGGCTCCGCACGACTGGACTGGATCACGGGCGCGGACGGAGGCGGCTCCTACGACACCCGGGCCGCCGAGGACACCCGGGCCACCCAGGACGGGGACGACCACGCCTGGCGCACCTGGGTCGACGAAGTCGTCGCGAGCTGGGCGGCCTGCCTGCTCACCGACCCCGAACTGGCCGACCTGGCGGTGGCCGCGGTCGCCGACGGCGGCCACATGGCGGGTACGCCGGTCGAGTTCCGCCGCCTGATCGCGCCCGACGCCGCCGACCGCCGGGCGGCGGCGCTGCTGCGCCACCCCGACCTCCTCGCCCCCGTGGCCGAACTGCACCACGCCCAGTTGCTGGAGCGCCTCCGGCCGGGACAGGCCCTCATCGCCTGAGGCAGCGGCGAACGAACGCTTCCTTCCGCGACGCCCGCGTGTGATGGACGCCCCTGTGGTTACCCGGCCCATGGCCCTGAACTGCGGAACTACATCCACAAAGGAACGCGGACATGCGGCACGACGAAATCATCGGCAAGGTGCAGGCCCTTGCTCACCTGCCGGATCGTGGGTCCACCGAGCGCGCGACACAGTCGGTGCTGCGGACCCTGGCGGAGAGGCTGCCGACCGGGCTGGCCGACCACTTGGCCGCGCAGCTCCCGCCGGATCTGGCGGCGCACATCCGTGAAACGACCGCTTCGGCCACCTCGGAGGCACGGCCCAGCGGTGCGGGGGAGCCCTTCGACCTGACGGCCTTCGCCGGCCGGGTCGCGGTCCGGGCCGGTACCACGGAGGAAACGGCGCTCCGGTACTGCGCCGCGGTCCTGGAGGTTCTCGACGCCGCTGTCTCACCCGAGGAGATGCGGAAGCTGACCGACGCCCTCCCCGCCGACATCCGCGAACTGCTGCCCGCAGGACGCGCCGACGAGCCCCCCGCGTAGCACCATAGGGACCCGGGCCGCCCTCACGCCGCCGTGCGCAGCTCGGCCCGCTCCGTCACATCGCCCTCCTCCGTGCGCAGGATGACCGTCGGGGTCCGGCGGCCCCGCAGGAGGAAGCCGGCTCCGATCGTGCCGGCGATGATCAGTCCGCCAGTGACGAGGGCTCCGCGTGCCCCGGCCAGTTCCATGAGGAGGCCGAGCGCGGGCGGCCCGCCCAGGCCCCAGACGGTGCCGATGCTGCCCCACACGCCGAGCACCCGTCCCCGCAGATGGGCGGGCGGGTCGGTCTGCAGGACGGCCGTGCCGGCGGTGTCGGAGACGGACTCCACCACGGCCATCGGCAGGACGAGCACGAGCAGCACGGCCATGGACGGCGACAGCCCGGCGACCACCTGGAGCAACGCGCCCGCTGCCGCCAGGGTGCCCACGAGTCGCACCGAGGGACGGCGCAGCCGGGCGCCGAGCACCGCGCCGAGGATGCCGCCCACGGCCAGGACGGTGGAGACCGTCCCGAACGCTCCGGCGCCGCCCGCGAGCGGCCCGGTGACCAGCACGGCCAGGGTGAGCCCGTAGTTGCGTCCGAAGACTGCGCTGATGCCGGTGACGGCGGCGAGTGCGACGAGCCGGGGCCGGCGGGCGAAGAAGGCCAGCCCCTCGCGCACGGTCATGTCGGGGCCCGTGCCGCGCCGCCCGGCGGGTGCGCGCCCGACGGGCTTGGCGGGCTTGGCGGGCTTGGTGGGCCGGGCCGCCCCGGGCGCCGGTCGCAGGAACGGAATGACCGAGGCGACGAAGAGGAACGACACCCCGTTGGCCATGTACGCGGCGGCCGTGCCGAGGAAGCCCACCGTCACGCCGGCCAGGGCGGCCCCCAGGAGCCGGCCCGAGCTGTGCACGAGCGCGCCCACCCCGATCGCCGAGGGGACGTCCTCCGGCGGGACGAGGTCGTTGCCCAGCAGGGCGCAGGCCGGATTGTCGACGGTCGCGACGATGCCCGTCACGGCGGCCAGCACCATCAAGGAGGTCATGTCGAGGCGGTCCAGTGCCACGAGCAGCGCCATCACGAAGGCGACCGTGCCCAGAAGGGCCTGGCTGACGGTGGCCGTCACCTTGCGGGGCCAGCGGTCGACGGCCGCGCCGCCGAGCAGGCTCATGAGCAGGGCGGGCGCGGCCTGGACGGACATGGACAGTCCCGTCGCGGCGGCGGACCCGGTGATCTGCAGGACCAGCAGGTTCTGGACCGTGAGCTGCATCCACGTACCGGTGTTCGACACGAAGTTCGCGAAGGACCACCAGCGCATGCTGCGGTACCGAAGGGACCGCCACGGGGAGCGGGAGGTGCTGCCGGACGGCCCGGGGGCGGATTCCGGCGCAGGGGAGAGCGATGCGGGAGAAGAAGGCACAGTGCGTTACTCGTAGACGAGTCGGAGGACTCAGTGGAGGTGTCGGCGAGAAAGGGAACGCCGGCTGCGCTGCGCGGCTGCTCCTGAGAGCCGGGGTACGGCGCGGACCATCGTGGCAGAGGGGAGGGGCGAGTCGGTGCCGGTCCACGGTGCTCCACCGCCGCACGTCTTCCCAACCGTCCGACGGCATACGGCACTTGGCGCTCCGAGTGCGGTTGATCACAGCGTTGGTGGGAGCGCCGCCTCTCCGGCGCTTCCCGTGCCGTATGTCACAGCGAAAGCGCGGAAAAGGGCCCGTCGCCGTAGCGACGGGCCCTGGGGACGGGAGCGGGTGCCGGTGTGGGTGTCAGTCGGGCTTGCCGCGGCCTGTCAGCGCGTCCCGCAGGCGGTCGACCAGGCCGGCCCCTGGTGCGAGCAGTTTGTTGGCCGGAGGCTTGTCCGGCGCGGACGGGTGCGGCCGGGTCGGCGCGACCTTCTTGGCCATGCGGACCTTGTTGCCCAGCTCGTCGAGCGCTTCGGCGGGGCATGCCGCGCGCAGCCTGGGGAAGAGGTTCTCCTCCTCGTCGGCCACGTGCGAGCGGATCTCGTTCATCAGCATGCCGATGAGCCGGTCGAACTCGGGATCGTCCGCGTCGCAGTCCTCCAGATCCTTCATGATCTGCTCGGCCTTGGCGTGGTCCTCGAGTTCCTTGTCGGCCATCGCGTCCCCGCCTGGCACATGCTCCCGCACGGCCGGATAGAGGTAGGCCTCCTCGGCCACCGAGTGCCGTACGAGCTCCATGGTGACCTGATCGGCGTAGACCTTACGGTCCTTGTCGGCGAACGGAAGTGCCGCGATCCGGCCGAAGATGTCCTCGACCTCCCGGTGATCGGTCACCAGCTCGTCGATGACGTCTCCTCCATGTCCCATGCCCTTCACCTCCAGCCAGGGGTGGCGGCTCCGGGGCGGACCCGCCAGAACCCCGAGTGCCCCGGGCCGTACGTCCTACGCCGTCACAGACTCGTCAGGATCTGCGGCGACAGCTCTTTGATCAGAGTGTCGGTCCAGCGCATCTGGCGCAGCGTCTGCGGATGACACTCCGAAGCCAGCTCCAGCAGCTTGGTGTCCTTCGACGC
Organism: Streptomyces sp. NL15-2K; assembly: GCF_030551255.1. Classification (GTDB taxonomy): domain Bacteria; phylum Actinomycetota; class Actinomycetes; order Streptomycetales; family Streptomycetaceae; genus Streptomyces. Next base: position 564,347 of record NZ_CP130630.1, on the reverse strand, counting down.
CTGGGCGGCCTGGGCCAGCATCTCCCAGTGCAGTGAGTTCTCCGCGGCGGCCAGGTGCAGTTCGCACAGATCACGCAGGAGCAGCAGCCCCGGCTCGGGCCGATGCCCCGCGGCCTGCGACGCCTTGCTCCTGAGCGTGGCGAGCAGACCGTCGGACGGGTCATGCGGACCGCCGAGACGCAGGCCGTGATCGGCGGCGAGGTCGGCGAGGCGTCGCACGTGGGCGTTCGACCAGGCGGCCAGGTCGGTGGCCACATGGTGGATCTCGTGCTCGACGGCGTGGCGCTCGGCCATGGTCACGAGGTCGTGCGCCAGCCGTCGTTCGCCGTGGTGCAGGACGCGCAGGGTGAGGGTGATGCCGTTCACGGGGTGCCTTTCCGAGGGACGACCCGGGCCGGTTGTCCGGGCTCGCGGGACGCGTACGCCGCCCGTCCGCCGGCCGTGGCCGGTACGGAGCCCGTGACCGCCGGAGCCGACGCGGTGGTGGTGGGGGCCGGGGCGCACGCGCTGTGGCCGCGTGCGACCAGGGTGACCGCGGCGGCGGCGGTCTTGAACAGCGGCTGCTTCGACGCCGGGTCCCAGTCGGTGACCGTCGTCTCGTTCGCCGCTCGCCCCGGCTCGTCGCCGCCCGGACCGTTCCCTTCCTTGGTGTCCCAGTAGCCGTAGTGGAAGGGAACGAACAGCAGCCCCGGCCGGATGTCGCTCACGCGTACCCGTGCCTGCAGGGATCCCCGCGCGGTGGTGACCGTGACGAGATCGCCCTCGACCAGTTCGAGGCGGGACGCGTCCGCGCCGCAGACCTCCACCCACACCTCCGGCGCGGCGCGGTCGAGCTGGGGTGTCCGTCCGGTCTTGGTCCGCGTGTGGAAGTGGTAGAGCGTGCGGCCCGTCGACAGCTGGAACGGGTACCGCTCACTCGGCATCTCGTGCGGCGGCACATAGGCGGCGGCCCTGAGCACGGCCTTGCCGTCCGGGTTGAGGGAGCGGTACTCCACCGCGCTGCTCGTGGCCCCGGTCTCCAGGTCCTTGCCGTAGCTCTCACAGACGTCCGGGTGGGCCCAGGTGACGCGGTCGGTGTAGAGCCGCTCGGTTCCCTCCGGCGCCTGCTCGGTGCAGGGCCACTGGATGCCGCTGCCGCCGCGGAGCCTGTCGTAGGACAGCCCCGTGTAGTCGCAGGGGCGGCCGGCGCTGCAGCGCTGCCACGCCTCGAACGCCGCCCGGGGATCCCGCCAGCCGATCAGCGGCTCGCCGTCCTTGTCGCGGAAGTCCATCCGCCGGGCGTAGTCCAGGAAGATGTCCAGGTCGCTCCGGGCCTCGCCGGGCGGCTCGACCGCCTTCTCCGACAGGTGCACCGTACGGTCGGCGTTGGTGAGCGTGCCGGTCTTCTCCCCCCAGGTCGCGGCCGGCAGGACGACGTCGGCGAGCCGGGCGGTCTCCGTCAGGTACAGATCTTGCACCACCGTGAACAGCCGTTCCTGCCTCAGCACCGAGCGGATCCTGGCCAGGTCCGGCAGGGAGACGGCGGGGTTGGTGCCGCTGATCCACATCATGCGGATCGAGCCCTGCTCGGCGTACCGCACCATCTGCATCGCGTGCGTGGGCGGCGCGTAGTGCGGGATCCTCGAGGGCTCGACGTTCCACACCCGCGCGAGGTCGGCGACGTGGGCGTCGTTCTGCCAGTTGCGGAAGCCCGGCAGATCCCCGTTCGCGCCGCACTCGCGGGTGTTCTGGGCGGTGGGCTGGCCGTTCATCTGCAGTACGCCGGCGCCCGGGCGGCCCAGCATGCCGCGGATCAGGTGCAGGTTGTTCACCTGTACGGCGGCCGCCGTGGCCTGGTGCGACTGGTAGACGCCCTGGAGCACGGTGGACAGCAACGCGTCCGCCGTACCGAGGATCTCGGCCGCCTCGGCGATCCGTGCGGCCGGAACGTCGCAGATGCGCGCCGCCCACTCGGGTGTGCAGCCCGCCACCCGCTCGGCCAGCTCGTCGAAGCCGACGGTGTGCGCCGCGACGAAGTCGTGATCGACCCGGTCGTGCCGGATCGTCTCGTGCAGCAGCGCGTTGAGCAGCGCGACATTGGTGCCCACCCGGGGCGCCAGGTGCACCGTCGCATGCCGGGCCACCCGCGTGGGCCGGGGATCCACGCACACCAGGCGCGGCGGGTCGGCCCCCTCGAGCCGGTCCAGCACCCGCATCCACTGCACGTCCTGGGTCTCGGCCAGGTTGTGGCCGAACAGAGCGATCACGTCGGCGTGGTCGAAATCGTCGTAACTGCCCGGCTGCCCGTCGCAGCCGAACGACTGCTTCAGCGCCTCCGCGGCTGTCGACGTGCACAACCGGGTGTTGCCGTCGAGATGGTTCGTGCCGATCCCGGCCCGGGCGAGGACCGCCAGCGTGTAGTACTCCTCCAGGAACAGCTGACCGGTGGTGTAGAACCCGATCGCCCCGGGCCCGCGCTCCTTCAGCAGTTCCCGGGAGCGGGCGGCCACCAGCTCCATCGCGGTGTCCCAGTCCGTCTCCGTCAACCGCCCGTCACGCCTGACGAGGGGCCTGGTCAGCCGGTCCGCGGCGGCGTTCGCCTGCCAGCCGAACAGGTCCTTGGGCCCCAGCCTGCCGCGGTTGACCCGGTCCACGGCCCGGCCCCGCACGCCCGCCATACGGCCGTCGACCACGGCGATGTCCATGGCGTCGCCGTCGGAATGCAGGATCGACGCCGACTGCACCCACTTCTGTACGCTGCCGGGCTCCACCCCGTCCGTCAGGTACGTGTCCACCCTGGCCGGCCACGGCTCATGACGCCCGTACGGCGAGCGATCGCCCCACGGCCGCGCTATCCGGTCCACCGCATTCCCCATGCCACCCTCCCGGCCACGAGCCGTCCGAGCGTCGGACCGACCGGCCCCGAGTACCCCCGGCCACAGTCCGCCAACGTCACCGGGCCGCCCGGTGGGTGTGGACAGGACCTGTCCTTGGAACCCGCACCGTCGACGCAGGCGGACGACTCCCCAGGAGGCCCACGTGACCGACGCCGTCGACGAGGTGCTCGCACGGGTGCGCGGGGAGGTGGCCGACCGGGCGGAGCGGCTGTGGGAGGCGGGCTGCGCGCTGCACGCCGATCCGGAGTACGCCTTCGAGGAACACCGGGCCGCGGCACTGCTGTGCGCGGAGCTAGGGCCTGTGTCGAAAGTGGCGCCTGCCGGGCGACGCCTGGCACGCTCCCCCACTGCCTTAAGGGCGTGGGAGGTGCCCCCACTCGCCGCACCGGGCGAAAGCCCAAGTACATCCAGTACGAGGGCTTCCGCCCGGCACGCCGAGAGCACGCACCAACGCAGTCATCAGCCTCCCCCACTCTCGGCTTCGCTCGAGCGGGGGGACCCCCATCGCGGCGGGCGCCCGGCCCGCCCTCCGGGCGAACGACGCCACTTTCGACACAGGCCCTGGAACGGGAGGGCTTCGTCGTCGAGCGGGGCGTCGCCGGACTGCCGACGGCCTTTGCCGCCCGGGCGGGCACGCGGTCCCGGCCGGCCGTGGCCCTGCTGATGGAGTACGACGCCCTGCCCGGCCTCATCGACGCCCTCGCGGCGCTCATCCAGCTGTTCAACACCCTCGCCGTGGTCGGACGGCGACTGCCTCAGGGCTCGCACGTCCAGGGCATCATCACGGACGGCGGCCGGGCGACGAACGTCGTCCCCGAGTACGCGGAAGGCATCTTCGGACTGCGGGCGGAGACGACCGCCACCCTGAAGGATCTCGCGGGCGAACTGCTCACCTGCGCGCAGGGCGTGGCCCGGGCCACGGCGACGACCGTCACGGTCGAACGCGCCACGCCCCGCTACGAGCACTTCCGCGACAGCTCGGTCCTCTCCGGACGGTTCGCCCGCCACCTGGCACGCGCCGGCCTCGGCGTGACGCCACCCGAGCCGGGCGTGTACCTGGGCTCCTCCGACATCGGCAACGTCAGCGGGCGCGTGCCCGCCATCCACCCCTTCGTCGCGATCATGGATCCGGACGGCTCCGACCACACGCCCGAGTTCGCCGCGGCGGCCGCTTCCGACCGCGGCCGGCAGGTGATGCCGGCGGCCACCGAGGCGCTGGCCTGCACGGCGGTCGAGGTCCTGCTGCGCCCGGACGTGCGGGAGCGGGCGTGGCAGGACCTCGAGGCCGCTGCGCCGTGAGTCGCCGGGGAACCGTCACGTCACCCGGTGTCGCTGTCGGTGTCGCCGTGGGTGTGCAGCTGGTACACGTTGAACGCCCGCCGGATGACCGGCTGGGCCACGTTCCGCACCCGTACGCCGCCCGCGGTCATCCCGTGCTCCGTGCCCGCGTGGGCGTGGCCGTGGACGGACAGGTCGGCGCCCGCCACGTCGATCGCCTCGGCCAGCAGATAGCTGCCGAGGAACGGATAGATCTCCGGCGGCTCACCGGCGAGGGTGTCGGCGACGGGGGAGAAGTGGGTGAGGGCGACCCGTAGCGCGCAGCCCTTCCGGTCCAGTTCCTCCAACGCGGCGCGCAGTCCGTCGGCGCTGCGCCGGGTGTAGCGGACGAACTCCTTCATCAGCGGCTCGCCGAACTCCCCGGCACTGCGTCCGACGAATCCGCCGCCGAAGCCCTTGGTCCCGGCGATGCCGACGCGCGTCGCGCCGCACTCCACCACCGTGCCCTCACCCTCCAGCACCGTCACGCCCGCCTCCTGGAGGATGCCGGTGACCTTGTCGGGCTGCTCGTCGTGGTGGTCGTGGTTGCCGAGCACGGCCACGACCGGCACCGGCAGCCCCCGCACCTCCTGGGCCACCACCCGTGCCTCCTCCGGCGTGCCGTGGCGGGTGAGGTCGCCGGCCAGCAGCAGCAGGTCGGCACAGTCGGGCAGGGTCTCGAAGGCGGGCCGCAGCAGCCCCTGGGTGTCGGGCCCCATGTGGATGTCCCCCACGGCGGCGACGCGGATCATGGCAGGTCCTCCGCATGGTCGGGGGAGGCGTTGTCCGCCACCACGACATCGGTGTGCACGGCGAGCCCGGCCAGCGCCTCGTTGACGGTCCGCAGCACCGTCTCCCGGCACTGCACAGAGGGAACGGTGCCGGTCACCACCACCGCCCCGGCCCGCACCTCGGCCCGTACGCCCAGTTCGCTGAGTTCCTCCGCGGCGAGCCGGTCGCGCAGGTGGGCGACCCGGTATTCGACGTTCTCGGCCGCGGCGGCGTCGCCGGCGGTGCCCGTGTGGTCCGCGACGGGCTCGGTCATCACTGCTCCTCCTTCGGCCTGGGCGGAATGACCTCCAGCCGCTCCAGGAAGTAGAAGAACGCGTCCGGCATCGGGTCGCTCCCGCAGGCGCGGCGCACCGCCTCCCAGTCGACCTTCTCCCGCAGCGTGCGGGCGATGGGCAGCACCGCCCCGAAGTCGCAGTGGTGCTCGGAGAAGGCGGCCACGAGGCTGTGCACGAGGTCGGTCGGCGACAGGACCGGCATGAAGACCGAGTCGACCGACAGCTCCTCGGCCCGCGCCAGCAGTTCCGTCGTGACGGGTTGGTGAGCCAGTTCGAAGATGAGGTCGACCTGCTGTCCGAGGCAGTTGGCCTTCAGCAGCCAGTCCTCCGGCGGGGCGTACACCGGCAGGCCGGCCTCTCGGAGCGTCTCGGCGACGGCCTCGGCGTCCTCGGGCCGGAAGCAGAAATCGACGTCGTGCTGGAGGTTCTGGGTGCCGCCGTGGGCGTACACGGCGACGCTGCCGGCGAGGGCGAAGGCGTGACCCTTCCGCTTCAGGATCGAGGCGACCTGCTTGGTGGCCTGCAGGATGGCCTGGTTGCGGTCCAGGGGCAGATCCTCCGCGAGTGCCTCGTTCTGGGGGACGAGCTGGGGATCCCCCGAGGCCAGCCGCAGCTCCGCGACGCCGGCGTGCTGGTCGAATGCGTGGTCATCGGCGTGCCGCGTCACCGCTGCCCCCTTTCCTGGTCGGCCCGTCGTCCGGCCCGTCCCCGGGCACCGTGGTCGAAGGGCCGCGACGCACGCCCGAGTACCCGGTGCTCCGGCTTCGACACGAACGCCGCACAGAAGGCGCGAGGCTTCACTTTCCGTACTTTCCGGACGATTGATGGGCACTCGATCCTCATGGAGAGCAAGCACCAGCAGCCGGTTTCACAGCGTCAGCGGCAGCCGGTCCCGTCCGAGGAGCGCTCGGTCGTCGAGCGGCTCGTACCGGTCTGGCTGGAGGAGACCGCACGGCACGACAGCTCCGCTGCCCGCGAGGCCCGCGCCGGGTGGGAACAGGGCCGGCTCTCGGACGAGGCCGCCGCGAACCTGGCCCACTGGGTCACCGCCCGGGTCACCGACACGGGCTTCAACGAGGACGAGGGCCCGCACGCGGAGGGCCCCGTCCGGATCACTCCGGCGGACAAGGAGACCGTCCACCGCTGGCTGACGGCGCAAGGGCACACCATCTGACGTGCGGCGCGTGGAGCGGTGACCGGCTGATGTGTGGCGCGTGGAGCGGTGACCGGCTGATGTGTGGTGCGTGGAGCGGTGACCTGTCAGCGAGAGCCGGTCATCGGTACGACCTCCGGCGCCGCGATCGCCTCGACCTCCCAGGTATGGGACGTCGGCGCCGCCTTCTTGCTGACGACCAGGAGGGGCTCACCATGACCCACTTGGTTCCCGACGAGCGGCACGTCGTGACCCGGTGACCGGACGCGGCGCCCGCACCGCCCGTCCGGCGGTCGCGGGCGCCGACGCCGGCACCCGGTCGGTCAGGCGGGCAGCCTGGCCCGCAGGCGTCCGGCCGCGGCGGCGGGTCGCGCGGTGGCCTGGACCGAGCGGCGCACCAGGCCGGCCTCGCGCCGCAGGTCATGGACGGTGTGCCGGCCGCGCCACCGCAAAGAGGGCCGGCCGGCGGTGTCGTCGGCCGCGATGAGCAGGCCGCCGAGCATCGAGAGGTTCTTCAGGAAGTGGATGCGCTGCTGGGCCCGCTCGTCGTCAGGATCCTCTGCCTCCCAGAAGCGGTGTCCGGCCAGCGTGGTGGGGACGAGCGTGGCCGCGATGGCCAGGGCCGCCACCCGGGGCACCCGGCCGATGGCGAGCAGGACACCCGCCCCGACCTGGACGGCGCCGCTGAGACGTACCAGCTGTTCGGTGCGGTCCGGCAGCGCGTCGACGCGCTCGGTGACCGGTTGTACGACGGGTTCGGCCGCTGGCGCCACCTTCTCGGGCTCGCGAAGGGAGCTGAGTCCGCCGGAGACGAACATGGAGGCGAGCAGGGGGCGGCCGGCCAAGCGCAAGAGACTCATGACCCTCTCCAGAGTGTGGGTGCCTGCTGCCGTCCCCGGGTTCCCCGCCGGGGACGGGCTCATTCGACACCGACACGCCGTTGTGGAGACGGCGCCGTCGTCGTACGGCGCCCCGCCGCCGCCTCGAAGAACCACGCCATCCTCGGCTCCACCGCGAACCGGAAGACCCGGCGGACCGCAGAGGTGCACAGCAAGGTCACGACCACGGCGGCCACGACCGAGACGGCGGCCACCCCCAGCGGACCGTGCACGTAGTCGTACACATGGAAGGGCTTGACGCCCTGGACGACGAAGCCGTGCAGCAGGTAGCCGTACAGCGTGCCCGCGCCGAGCGCCGTGAACCACATGCGGCGTCGGGGCACCAGGGCGAGGAAACAGACCACCAGGACCGTGGAGCAGCCGAAGACCGCGAGCGTCATCACGGGCCCGGCCAACGCCGGCGCCCCGATCTCCTCGGCGCTGTCACGGTGGTAGAACCAGGCGGGGCTCATGTACGGGCGCGACCAGTAGGCGACGGCGAAGGCCGACACCAGGACCGGCACGGCCAGGACGCGCACGGCGCGATGCCGTACCAGCTCGAAGTGCTCCGGTTTCAGACACAGACCCAGCACGAAGTACGGCAGGAACTGCAGAGCCCGCTGCAGATCGAGGTCCTCGCCGATGCCCGACGACATGGTGGCCAGCATCGCGACGCCCAGCGCGAGCGGCAGCGGCCACCGCACGATCCGCCACAACGGGGTGGTCAGCCGCCAGATGAACAACGCCGCCAGGAACCACGTCAGATACAGCGGTTCGAGCAGGCTGATCGGCCGGTCCGGTGCCTGGTCGCTCCACCTCGTGAACAGGGTGTAGGCGACCTCGAAGATCACATAGGGCAGGGCCACACCGGTCACCAGGCGCTGGATGCGCCTCGGGGCCGCGTCGAAGCTGCGGGAGAAATAGCCGGAGATGATGATGAACGCCGGCATGTGGAAGGCGTACACCGTCGTGTAGAGGGCGGTGACGACTTTGCTGTCGTCGCGCAACGGCTCCCAGGCGTGTCCGACCGCCACCAGCACGATGGCCAGGTACTTCGCGTTGTCGAAGAACGCGTCCCGGTTCCCTGCCGGTTCGGGGGCGCCCGCCTCCTTGGCCGGCTCGGCGTGTCTTGCGCGGGTACTCGTCGAGGGATCACTCTGCGGCATCCCCGTCGGCTGACCGGTTCCGCGCCGCGCAAACGTGTGTTGCGTCACGCACCGGGCGGGCAACCCGTCTCTCCTGCGACGCGGCCACGAACACCGTGCCGTACTTCACACGCGCGGCCGACTGTCCCGCCCGGCCAGATGGAGGACGAGGGCCGCGATGTTCCAGGCGTCGTCCTCGCCACGATGGTGCCGGCCTTCGAGCGGCAGCCCCGCGATCCGCAAGGCCTGTGCCATCCCGGGGCGTTTGCGCAGACCGTGCGCCTCGGTGATCTCCGGTTTCGTCCTGCTCCGCCGCACCAGGGGCGGTTCCCGGTGAGGCCGGCCCGGACGGCGTACGGACGGCCGCTCGACGCGCGGAACGGCAGCATCGTGCCTACGCTTACTTCACGTGGGACACGTTTTCGACGAACTCGTGCAGAAGCAGCGGGCGGCGGACCAGGCGCACAACCGGGTCGACGAGCTGCGCCACTCGTACGGACCGCCCGCCGAGCACCAGTGGACCAAGCAGCAGACCGTCACGTACGAGACCGCGTGGCGGGCCTGGCGTGACCTCGACCGCGACGTGCAGTCCGCGGTGACGGAGTACGCGAAGGAACGGGGCCGGCCGCGGCGGGAAGTACAGGCGGACGTGCAGATGGCGGCCGGACGCGTCGAGCTGGGATAGGACGCGTCGAGCCGGCACAGGGGCCCGCTGCCCGACAGGGCGGCGGGCCCCTGTCTGTTGCCGTACCGGCAACTTCGTTTGCCCCTGGATGTGTCGCGACGGAGGCTTCCTGACGACGGGGCGTACGAGCCGCACGCTCGTCCGCACCCGTCGACGACCAGCCGTGTTCCGTCCAGGAGGGGACCATGACCGACATCCGACCCACGCAGGCCGCCGAATTCTGGGAGGCCCGCTATCAGGGCGTCGAGCGCATCTGGAGCGGCCGCCCCAATCCGCTGCTCGTGCGCGAGGTCAGCGGCCTGGCACCGGGTCGCGTGCTCGACCTGGGGTGTGGCGAGGGAGCGGACGCGGTGTGGCTGGCCTCGCAGGGCTGGCGGGTCACGGGCGTCGACATCTCGCGTACGGCGCTGGAGCGCGCGGCCGGGCACGCCGCCGAGGCCGGAGTGGGGGACCGCATCGTGTGGGAGCGGCACGAGCTGGGCGTGACGTTTCCGGAAGGCTCCTTCGACCTGGTCAGCGCCCAGTTTCTGCAGTCCCCGGTGCGCCTGGACCAGGACGGAGTGCTGGGGCGGGCCGCCGCGGCGGTGGCGGAGGGCGGCACGCTGCTGATCGTCATGCACGCCGGATGGCCGTCGTGGCAGGACGAACCGCCCTTCGACGCCGAGTTCCCCACGCTGGAGAGCACGCTGGCGGCACTCGCGCTGCCGGAGGAGAGCTGGAGCGTGGAAACCCTGGAGGCGGTCCGCAAGCAGAGTGTTTCCCCGGAGGGGGTCGAGGGCTTCCGCGACGACAACGTGTGGCGGATCCGGCGTACTGGCGCCTGAGCTCATGAGCGGCGGCAGCCTGGGGCCACCTGCCCCTGGCCGTCCGTCGTCGGTCACCTCGCCCTGGCCGTCCGTCGTCGGTCACCTCGCCCTGGCCATCCGTCGTCGGTCGCCCCGCCATGGCCGTCCGGCGTCCCTCGCCCTCCCCGGCCGCCCGTCGTCCGTCCCCCCCGCCCCGGCCGTCAGCCCAGCTCAGCCAAGGCCTCACCCACGACTTCGTGCGCGACCTCCAGCGCCGCCGCACGGTCCTCGGGTACCAGACCAGCCCGATACGGGTGCGCCGGTCGAGCAGATCGTCAGCGTCGAGCGCCCCCTCGTGGCGTACCGCCCACAGGAGTTCTGCTCGAGTGACCGGATGCCCCGGCAGCACGGGTTCGCCGAGGCGGGGGTCGCGGGTGCCGAGCGCGTGGACGGCCGGTGCCTCGGTGCCGTAGCGCCCCACCAGGCGGTCCGGGGTCCGCAGGGCGCCGAGGACGTGGGGCGGTGCGGCACCGACGAGCGGGAGCGAGGCCGTGGGGGACGGGCCGGCGGTGAGGCGCCGGGCGGTGACGGCGGCGTCGACGGCGTCCTCGGCCATGCGCCGGTAGGTGGTGAGCTTGCCGCCGACCACGGTGATCACACCGTCCGGCGAGGTGAGCACGGCGTGTCGGCGGGAGAGGTCGGCGGTACTGGCCGCCGTACCGTCGGGTGTCGTGTCCAGCAGGGGGCGCAGCCCGGCGAACGCCCCGACGACGTCTCCGCGGTGGACGGGGACGTCCAGGACGCAGCCGAGCACGTCGAGCAGGAAGCCGATGTCCGTCTCGGGCGCCTCGGGCACGTCCGGGACGGCGCCCTCGACGGGTTCGTCGGTGAGCCCGAGGTAGACCCGGCCGTCGCCCTGGGGCAGAACGAGGACGAAACGGTTGCTCTCCCCGGGGACCGGGACGTGCAGCCCCGTGGGCAGCGGGCCGAGGTGCTCCGAGCGCAGCACGAGGTGGGTGCCGCGCGACGGCCGTATCCGGATGCCGTCGACCAGATCGCCCGCCCACACGCCGGAGGCGTTGACCACCGCGCGGGCCCGGATGTGCCCTTCCCGGCCGGTGAGCTCGTCTCGGATCCGGGCGCCGGACCCGGTGAGCTCCAGGGTTGCCCGGACGCGGGTCAGGATCCGGGCGCCGTGGGCGGCGGCGGTGCGGGCGAGCGCGGTCACCAGGCGGGCGTCGTCGGTGAGCCGGCCGTCCCAGGACAGCAGGCCGCCGCGCAGGCCGTCGGCGCGCAGCACGGGCGCCAGGTGGCGGGTCTCCACAGCGGACAGCCGGCGCGGCGCGGGCAGGGTGGCCCGGGCCGTACGGGCGGTCAGGCGCAGGGCGTCACCGGCGCGGAAGCCCGCCCGGGCCAGGGCGGCCTGACCTCGGGAGACCAGGGGAGTGAGGGGAAGGACGAACGGCTGGGCGCGGACCAGGTGAGGTGCGGTGCGCTCCATCAGCACGCCGCGCTCGACGGCGCTCTCGTGGGCCACGTCGAACTGGGCGGAGGCGAGGTAGCGCAGCCCGCCGTGGATGAGTTTGGAACTCCAGCGAGACGTGCCGAAGGCCAGGTCGTGGGCGTCGACGGCGACGACCGTCAGACCGCGGGCGGCGGCGTCCAGCGCGGCTCCGGCACCGGTCGCGCCGAGTCCGACGACCAGGACGTCCACGGCGGGTCCGTCGGCTGTGTCGGCCAGCTCGCGCGAACGCCGTGCGGCGGACAGGGACGACCGGTTCATGGCGTCAGGGTCCTCTCCAGGATCGTCCGCAGTTCCGTGAGGAAGGCCGTGGCGCTCAGCTCGGCGTCGTCCTCCTCGGTCATGGTCCGCAGGGACAGGGTGAAGGACTGCACGATCAGCAGCAGGGACCGGGCCTGCCGTTCGACGTGGCCGGCACGTACCGATCCGTCGGCGTGGCCCTCCCGCAGGTCCTCCGCCAGCAGCCCCAACAGCGCGTCCTGGCTGGCTCCGCGCCGGTCCAGTACGTAGGGCAGGAGCAGTTCCGGATCGACGTCGACGATCTTGCGGAAGAGGGGGTGGGCGCGGAAGCCGTCCACGCCGGCCACCAGCCCGTCGACGATCAGGCGCCGTGTGTCCACCCCGGGACGCCGCTCGGGCCTGGCCCGGGTGGCCACGCCGGCCCACTCACGGGTCATGAGATCGCCGACCAGGGTCCGCACGTCGGGCCAGCGCCGGTACAGCGTCATCCGGGAGACACCCGCGCGGCGGGCCACGTCGGTCAGGGTCGTGCGGCGGACCCCGACGGCCAGGACACAGTCACGCACCGCGTCGAGCACCGCGTCGTCCGAATGGTTGTGACGAATAGGCGTCATGTGTCACAGTGTAACGCCCCGTGAGGGGGCCAGGAACGGCATCTCGACAATCGGTGAGGACGACAGCCATGGACATGCTGTGGAGCGGCTGGGGCGACCCGGCCAAGGCCCAGCCGTTGCCGGATTCGGTGATCGGGCTGTTGCGCGAACTGCTCGGAGTCAAGCCGCGCGGCGCGGAGCCGGTCGCCCTGGAGGACATTCCCGTCCCCCCGTCACTACTGGACCCGGCCGCCCACCACGCCCTCCTCACCGCCCTCGGAGGCGGTGAGCACGTGCGCACCGACGCCGAGACGCGAATCCGGCACACCCGCGGCAAGTCCACCCCCGACCTGCTCCGGATGCGCGACGTCGACGTCGACGATCTTCCGGCGGCCGTCGTCCTCCCGGCGAGCCACGACGACGTGCTCGCCGTCCTGCGGACATGCGCCGAACACGGCCTGGGACTCGTCCCGTTCGGCGGCGGCACCTCCGTGGTCGGCGGCCTAGTAGGACTCCGTTAGGTCTTTCTCGATCTTGGCGTTGTGTAGGTCCTGGTGGGCAGGGTTTGGTGGCAGGTGGTGCAGATGCCGGTCCAGCACCTCAAGACGTCCTGGAGGGTCTCGAGGACTTGGTAGAGGGTGAGACCGGCCCGGGCACTTTTGGGGCCAGGCGCTGTTCGGTGAGGAAGGCGTGGGCGGCGGTCACGAGGGTGACGTGGTGGTGCCAGCCCGGCCAGGAACGCCCTTCGAAGTGGTCCAGGCCCAGGCCGTGCTTGAGTTCGCGGTAGTCGTGCTCGATGCGCCAGCGGACCTTCGCCAGACGGACCAGGTCGGCGATCGGAGTGTCGGCCGGCAGGTTGGACAGCCAGTAATCGGTCGGCGCCTCGGCGCCGGAGGGCCATTCGACCAGCAGCCAGCAGTCGGGCAGGATCCCGTCCCACCAGCCCTGTCCGGCCGAGGCCGCAGCTTTGATCGGGCGCTCGACGGCCTTGCCGGCGGGACGGACACGCACGGCGGCGAAGCGGGAACGTAACTCCCCTCTCGAGCCGTGCCGCCAGGTGAGCGGGGTGAATGCGTCTTGATCAAGGCCGGCGGCAAGGGCCGCCAAGGACGGTGCTGGATGCCGGTAGCGGGGCTGTGGCCAGCAGCCGACATGCCCGTTGCGGGCTGGGGCCTCAGGCTCCGCGTCCAACGGATGGGCGGTCACATCGCCGCGGACGGCCAGCACGTAGGCGACTTGGCGGTCGGACAATGCGGCTCGCAGATGCGCGTTGGTGCCGTAGGCGGCGTCAGCCACCACAGCCGGCGGCCTCATGCCCCAGCCGGCGAGCGTGTCGAGCATGTCCAGGGCCAGGCGCCACTTCTCGCGGTGCGTGACGTCCGCCGGGATCCGCGCGAGGTCCCGGCGGACGGTGTCCGATACCCACTCCTCAGGCAGGAACAGACGCCATTGCAGCGGGCAGGAGGCGGTGTCGGTGGCGGCGTGAATACTGACCGCGACCTGGCAGTTTGCTCTCTTTCCCAACGCTCCGCAGTACTGCGGAGCCACCCCGGCCGACATCCGGCCGTCCTTGGGCACCGACACATCGTCGATCACCCACGCCGCCGGACCGATCAGCGGCAGCATCCGTTCGCAGATCCTGCGCTGCACCGGCACCGGATCCCACGTGGACTGGTTCACGAACTGCTGCAGGTTCTGCTCGTTGCCGTCCGGTAATCGCGAGGCCATGGCCTGGATGGACTTGCGCCGACCGTCCAGCATCAGTCCGCGCAAGTAGCAGTCGCCCTTGGCCCGCTGGTCCTTCCGCGGCACCGAGGCGAACACATCCGCCACGAACAGCGCCAACTTCGCCCGCACACGGTTCACTTCATGTGCATCCACCCAACCCAACATGCTCCCGAACAGGCCCGACCGGAAGACCTAACGGAGTCCTACTAGTGCCCCGACGGGCAACGTTCGCCCCGTCGCGACGCCCGGCACGTGCTCTCGCCGCACCGGCCGAAAGCCCAAGTACATCCAGTACGAGGACTTCCGGCCGGCACGCCGAGAGCACGCACCGGACGCCGCTCCTCAACGGGCGAACGTTGCCCGCCGGGGCACTAGCCCCGGAGCGGCGGGGCACCTTCGTCGCCCTCGACCTGCGCCGCATGGACCGTCTGATCGCCCTCGACCCGGTCTCCCGCACCGCCACCTTGCAACCCGGCCTGCGCGCCCCGCAGGCCGAGGCGCTGCTGGCCGAACACGGCTTCACCCTCGGCCACTTCCCGCAGTCCTACGAGTGGGCCACCGTCGGCGGATTCGCCGCCACCCGCTCCAGCGGGCAGGCCTCCGCCGGCTACGGCCGCTTCGACGAGATGGTGCTGGGACTCACCCTCGCCACACCCGAGGGCACCCTCGACACCGGCCGTGCCCCGCGCTCGGCGGCCGGACCCGACCTGCGCCAGCTCGTGCTCGGCTCCGAAGGGGCGTTCGGCGTGATCACGTCCGTGACCGTCCGGATCCGCCCCGTCCCGCAGGCGTGTGTCTACGAGGGCTGGCGCTTCGCCTCCTTCGAGGCGGGGGCCGCCGCCCTGCGCCGGCTCGCCCAGGACGGGCCCCGGCCGACCGTCCTGCGGCTGTCCGACGAGACCGAGACGCTGATCGGCCTCGCCCAGCCCGACGCCATCGGCTCCGCGGACGCGCGGCAGGACGCCGGATGCACGGCGATCGCCGGCTTCGAGGGCACGGAGGCGGACGCCGCGTACCGCCGGGACCGTGCCGCGGCCGTCCTGCGCGACTGCGGCGGAACCCCTCTGGGCGAGGAGCCGGGACAGCGTTGGGCCCAAGGCCGCTACTCGGCCCCGTACCTGCGCGACTCCCTGCTCGACGCCGGGGCGTTCGCCGAGACGCTGGAGACGGCGGCCTTCTGGTCCCGGATCCCCGGCCTGTACGCCTCCGTCCGCGACGCGCTGACCGCCACGCTCACCGGCGCCGGCACCCCGCCCCTGGTCATGTGCCACATCTCCCACGTCTACGAGAACGGCGCCTCGCTGTACTTCACAGTGGTCTGCGCCCAGGGCGAGGACGCCCTGGCGCACTGGATGCGGGCCAAGCACGCCGCGGGCGAGGCGATCCTGGCCGCGGGCGGCACCATCAGCCACCACCACGGCGTGGGCACCGACCACCGGGACTGGTACGTCCGGGAAGCGGGCCCCCTCGGCGTCGAGGCCCTGCGCGCCGTCAAGCGGCGACTGGACCCGTCCGGACTGCTCAACCCCGGTGTCCTGCTGCCCGCGGACTGAACCCAGCCACCCCCCCAGCGGTCGCGGCGGGGACCCCACCCTGCCCGCCTCACGACCCGACCCGCGCCCGCCCCACGACTCGACCCGCGCCCGCCCGGGAGGCACACCGATGCGAAAGTTCACCGCGGTCGTCAACCCCACGGCGGGCGGATCCACCGGAGCCGCGACGCTGCTCGGAGTGGCGCGCCTGCTCCGGGAGGCCGGCGCCGAACTCGAGACCGAGTACAGCCGCAGCCTGACCCACGCCAAGGACCTGGCCCGGCAGGCCGGGGAGCGGGGACGGGTGGTACTCGCCGTCGGCGGCGACGGCATCACCGGAGGCGTCGGCGGAGCCCTCAGCGGCACCGGCACACTGTTCGGCATCGTCCCCGCAGGCCGCGGCAACGACTTCGCCCGGGCACTCGGACTGCCCGCCGACCCGGCCGACCTGGCCCGCATCCTGCTCCACAACGAGCCGCGCCCCGTCGACACCATCGAACTCCACTCGGCCGTCCACGATCGCACGGTCGTCCTCGGCAGCGTGTACGCCGGTGTCGACGCGGTCGCCAACCGCCACGCCAACAGCGCGAAACTCCTGCGCGGCACCGCCTCCTACTACGCGGGCGGACTGCGGGCCGTCACCACCTGGCGTCCGGTGCGCTACCGGGTCACGGTCGACGGCGTGGAGCACCCGCACACCGGCTACACGGTGGTGGCCGCCAACTCCCGCTACTACGGCTCGGGTCGCAGCATCGCCCCCGACGCCCGCGTGGACGACGGCCTCCTGGACGTCGTGATGATCGCCGAGGCGCCGCGTCGGTTGTTCTTCGCCCTGATGAACGAGCTCAGGACCGGCGCCCACGTCCACCGGCCCCAAGTGCGCATCCTGCGCGGCAGGGAGATCCACATCGAGGCCGACCGCGCGGTGCCCTACGGCGCCGACGGCGAGGTCGGGGCCCACCTCCCCGTCACCGCCAAGGTGCTGCCCGCAGCGCTCAGCGTGCTGCACTGACGTACGTGCTCTGTGTGGGCTGGTGACAAAGGAGTCCGAGGGGTCTGCGTTCCTGTGAGCACCGCCTGAGCGGCAGGCGGCACCCGCCCTACCGTCCGGCTATGAACACGAGTCGCAGCAGAAAGAGAACGTGGCGATGTGCCGCGCCGGCGGTGCTGCTGACCGCGGGCGCGCTCACGGCCGCCGCTCCGGACGCGCAGACACGGGGCGAGCGCACGGAAACGCCCGTGGCGTCGACCTCCCCGGTCGACGGGGTGACCGAGTCGGTGGTGCGGGTGAAGGTGCCGCTGCCGGCGTCCTTCGGGGCGCGTCCGCAGGCGTGCGACTGGCTGTCGTATCTGCGCTACCGCTCCTCCGACGGGGCCGGACGCGTCGGCCGACGCCGACCGGATCCTCGTCGCCCAGCCGGGCATCCTGGAGGGCGCCGGGGCGTTCGACAGCGTCGCCCGCAACACCGTGGCGCGAGCCGCCGCGCAAGGCAGCCACATCGAGTTCTGGGCCCTGGACCGGCGCTCCAACTGCCTGGAGGACCGCACCGGAATAGCCTCCGGCGACCAGCACACGGCCGTCGACTACTACTACCGGGGCAAGCAGGTCGCCGACCGGACCTTCGACGGCTTCGTCGGCAACGGCCGGCTGGGCTGGATGGCCGAGCTCGGCATCGAACACACCGTCCGCGACGAATACGACCTGCTCACCGCCGAGTTGCCCGACCAGGGGCTGCGCGAGCAGAAGGTGCTCTGCGGTGGACACTCACTGGGCGGCGTGATCACCGGCTACTTCGCGACCGCCGATTTCGACGGTGACCGCACCACCACCGCCGACGCGGGACACCGCCAGTGCGCCGGCTACTTCGCCCTCGACACCACCGTCTCCACCTCCCTGGCCGACCTGAGCGGCAGCCTCCCCGACGACACCAACCTGCCGGACATCGGCCTCGGTTACGCCGCCGTGCAGGCCGGCCTCGACACCGGAGTGCTGCCGCGCTCGCTGTCCGCGCCGGTCCTGCTCAACCCCGAGACCATGACCCTGCTCGCCGTCGCCGGACTGGGCACCCTCCAGAACGCCGACGGCGAGGCCGACCTGCCCCGCTATCTGCCCTCCAACGTCAACATCGAGGCCACCAACCGCTTCCTGTTCTCCGAGGACACCACCACGTTCCTCACCGGCTCACCCGGCGTGAAGGACTTCCGGCTCACCAACGCGGCGATGCTCGGAGCCCTGTTGGACGACCACTCCGTACCGCTGGCGTTCCTGCAGACCAGCGTGGGCTTCTTCGACGGCGGGCCGATCGCCGACAAGAACTTCCCTGCTGCCAATGGGAGTTCACAACAGCCGGGGTTGTTCGGCACCGAGTACAAGGCCATCCCCGACCGGCCCCACGGACCGCTCTACACCTGGCGCGATTACGACCGTGTCGGCGAGCCCGACGACCCGGGGTACCGGTCGGCCGACGGCACGCCGTTCACCTCGGCCGGCAAGGAGGTCACCGACATCCGGGAGCTGGCCCGCAGCCTGGCCGAGCAGCCGCTGGACTTCACCGAGCAGTACTTCCCGACCAAGCTGGTCACCGACCTCCAACTGGCCACCTCCCCGCAGGTGAAGCGGCTGGTCGTCCATCCCGAGGGGCTCACCGCCAACCCGACGCTCACCGTGCTCGCGGGCGAAGGGCTGCTGGCGGGCCGCGTCCCGCCCGACCTGAACCCCGTGGTCGCCGACGGCTACCAGCACCTCGACGTGCTGACCGCGGCGCCAGTGCAGAACAACGGCCGGCCCGAACCCGTCTCCACCAACCTCGTCGGCTTCGCGCAGTCACCCGAATAGCGGTCCCCGCACGGCAGTGGGCCCGGGAGGAGATCCTCCCGGGCCCACAGACTGTGTACGGCTCAGTCCTGTACGGCTCAGACCTTGCCCGCGGCGAAGGTGGCCGCCGCTTCGGCGTCGTCCCGGTAGCTCAGGTGCGCTCCCGTGTCACCCCCGCCGCGCTCGCAGACGGGGTCGCCCTGGGCGCAGATGTCGAAGGTGCGGCTCTGGTAGGTGCCGGTGACGCTCTTGCCGAGGGCCCGGATCGGATTGCCGAACAACAGCACGGCCGCGACCTTCGGTTCGACCGCGGCGGGAAGGGTGGCCACGATCGGGCTGCCGACCACCGCGCCGGCACTGCTGATGCCGATGGAATTGTCGACGACGTTCGCGCCCTGCGAATAGCCCACCAGAATGAAACGCTGATTCGGGCAGTTCGCCGCCTGGCTGTTGACGTGGTTCACCAGGTCCCTGTTGCCCTGCGCGGCCGAGGTCAGGGAAAGGTCGGCGGGATAGTCCACCGCGTAGCTGGAGACGGTTTTGCCGGTCAGTTTCTTTTCCAGGGCGGAGAACACCGGGTCGCCCACTATCAGGCCGAGCCTGCCCGGTTCGAAGGTGCCGCGGGCCGCGACGACGTCGATGTCCGAGCAGGGAGCGGCCGACGCCGTGGGCGCCGAGAGGGTGGCCAGTCCGGCTCCGCCGACCAGCGAGAGCGCGGCGAGGCACAAGCGGATACGCATGGGGAATCCTTCGCTTGCGGGGCGCGTGAATGCGCCTGTGAAAAGGACGTCCCGAACGTATTCGCGTTTCCTTCCGGAGTGTTATGGACAGGATTATGGAATTGCCGCGGATTTTTGTGCCCACATGAGTATGGGGCGCACAGCGCAATTCATCAGTTGCCCGCCGACGGCTCCCGCAATGCCTCGGCGCGCAGCGCGAGGACAAGGTCCAGCCGGGTGTCCGGATCGTGCAGGGCGTCGCCGAAGAGTTTCTCCAGTTGCCGGAGCCGGTAGCGGACCGTCTGCGGGTGGACGTGCAGCCGCGCGGCGACATCGGGGACGTTGCTGCCGCTGAGCAGCCAGGCCAGCAGCGTCTCGGCGAGCCGGGGACGCTGCCCCGCCGAGACCGAGTCGAGCGGGCCCAGGACGCGCGCCTGCAACTGGCCGAGCAGCGGCTCGTCGCCGTACAGCAGCAGCGTCGAGAGATGGTCCGCACACCGCACCACGCCCTGCCGGGGGAGGATCCCACGGCCCATCAGTCCCAGCGCCCGGGCGGCCCAGTGCAGTGACCGCGCGGCCTCGGTGAGCGGGACCGTCGGCCCGATCGCGGCCGGGCGGCCGCGCAGCGCGAGGGTGAACGCCCGGCTGCCGAAACGGCCGGAGCCGTCCGGGTCGGGCACCAGCATGCGCGGCGGCCGTGACTCCATGTCCACCAGCGCGCCCGCAGTGGCGAGCGGCCGGTCCGCCTCGCGCTGGTCCGGGCCGGCCGCCAGCGCGACGACGGCGACCTGCCGCGGCACCGACCAGCGCGCCCCGTGCGCCAGGTCGTGCACGGCCTCGAGGGACACCGGCCCTCGCTCAGCAGCAGGTCGAGCAGTCGCTTGCGACGCCGCTCCAACTCGTCCGTGCCGGCCAGCCGGGCCTCCGCGTACCCGGCCGCCGCGGCCTCCGCCACCTCGTGCACCGTGCGGAACGCGAGCTCGCCCAGCGCGGCCACGACCGCCGAGTCCAGCCCGAGTTCCTCCGCCGTGCGGCCCATCAGCCGCCAGGCGTGCAGCCCCCCGATGCGCAGCGCGGACTGCAGCGCGTCCAGGCCGCGGTCCTCCAGTGCTTCACCGCGCCCGAGTCCGTAGTACGTCGCGAAGATCGCGTCGCGCCGGCCGCGCGGGTCGGCGATGTGGTCCACGAACAGCGTCAGCGCCTGCACCACCCCGGCTCTGAGGTTCCTGCCGTAGGTCCCGTCGGCCGGCCGGGCGTACTCCGGCACCTGTCGGCGGACCTCCTCCTCCACCTCGTCGGCGACGGTCTCCAGCTGGGAGTACAGCAGTTCGGCGAGATCGGGCGGTAACGGTACGGCTCCGGGGTCGACCGGAACGCCGTGCGGGGTGGGCACAGCCATCAGGGACACTCCTCTCACCCGGAAGCGGCTCACCCGCGGGCTGTTTCCCGTGGGGCGCATGGGGCGTCCTGGTTTGGACGGACGGTCCCCGCGCTCCGTTCCGTGCCCCGACGGCTCCGACATCACTCGGGCAACCCGAGCGCACGGGCGAGCATCGGCCACGATGCCGCGAACTCCGGCTTCCAGTACGCCCAGTCGTGTCCTCCTCCCTGGTAGAAGTGCGCGGTGACGGGGACGCCGAGGCGCCGCAGCGTGCCGGCGAAGCCCTGGGCGGACGGCCACAGGACGCTTTCCAGGACGCCGGGCAGCGGATCACCGCCGCTCCCCAGCCCGCTGCCGTTGGACACGTACAGGGCGGTGCCGCGCAGCCCTTCGGCGCGGGCGCGCGGGTTGAAGTCGCGCCACGTGAGGAGGTTCAGGATCGGATGGCCCCACAGGGAGGCCGGCGACAGGTTCTCGCGGGCCACGATGGCGTCCATGACGGCCGGGACACCGGGTGCTGTGGTGTCGAGGATGCCGCTGTAGGAGGCGGCGGCGGTGAACGCGCCGGGATGCCGGGCCGCGTGCGCCATGGCCCCGTAGCCGCCGGTGGAGACCCCGGCGACGGCTCGCACGCCGGAGGCCCGGTAGTCGCGGGCGAGCAATGCCGGGACCTCCTCCAAGTGGAAGGCCTCGTAGTCGGGACCGTCGCGCCAGGCGGTCGGGATGCCCGTGGGACCCGCGTCCGGCATCGCCACGATCAGCTCGCGGCCCTCGGTGAAGGCCTCGATGTCCGTCTCCCGGGTCCACGACGTGTAGTCGTCGTGGGCGCCGTGCAGCAGGTACTGCACGGGATAGGTCCGTCCCGGCCGCGTGCCGAATCCCGACGGCAGGATCAGCCGCACCGGCGCGCTGCGGCCCAGCGCGGCAGAGGACACGGACACGTCCAGCGTGCGGGGCCCTAGCCGGGTCGCGGCGGGCGCCCGGCCCCGGCGCCGAACAGGGCGGCCAGACCGGCGACGGCCGCGGCTCTTGTGACGGTGCGCCGGGGGAGATTGGTGCTGCGGTGGGGCATGGCGGCTCCTCGGTCTCGGTTCAGCGGGCCTGCTCGGTGAGCACGCGCCGCAGATGTACGGCGATCTCGTCGACGTGCGGCGGGTCGAGCAGCGACAGATGGTGCCCGGGCACCGGCACGACCTCCAGGCGCGGGCACACCTCGTCCCAGCCGAGCGCCTCGTCGTCCCGCTCGTACGCCGGGTCGCGCACGGTGTGCGGCGCGGGTTCGGTGGCCCGGAACAGCACCACCCGGCCGTCGTGGTCACCCGGCGAGTGGGCTTCGCCGATCCGCATGTCGAGGTAGGAGGCGCGCTGATGCTCCAGCGCGGCGGGCGGAACGTCGGCGACCTCGCGTAGGGCGCGCAGCACGGCGTCGATACGGTCGCCGTCGTCGTCCATCGCCACCAGGTCGTCGTACGGCAACTCCAGCCGGGCGCCGTAGGTGTCGGCGACGTGCCGGGCGAAGCCCGCGAGGTGGGCGCGGATCCGGTCGGCCCGGGTACGGCCGGGCTGGGGGAGGGGCCGTACGGAGTCGACGAGTACCACCAGCTCCACGTCCCGCCCGGCGGCGGTCAGGTGCCGTGCGGTCTCCTGGGCGACGAAGCCGCCGAAGGACCAACCACCCAGCAGACAGGGCCCGTCGGGGTGGACGGCGGCGACGGCCTCGGCGTAGCGGCGGGCCTTCTCCGGCACGGTGCGCGCCTCTTCCACGCGCTCCAGTCCGTACACCGGCCGGTCCTCCCCCAGACGTTCCGCCAGCGCCCGGTAGACGTCGGTCGATCCGCCGGCGGCGTGGACGAGGAAGAGCGGAGGCCGGGAGCCGGTGGCGCGCAGCGTCCGCAGCGGAGAGCCCTCGTCCGTGGTCCTCGCGGTGAGTGCCCGTTGGATGCGGGTGGCCGCGTCGGCGACGGTGGCCGCGCCGAGCAGGTCCCGCAGGGGCAGTTCGATCCCGAACTCGCGCTCCAGGGCCGTGCGGATGCGGACGGCCATCAGCGAGTCCAGGCCCAGATCGGCCGGCGCGGTACCGGCGGTGATGCGGGTCGGCGGATGTCCGGTGACGGTGCTGATGTGGTGGCTCAGGCGGGCGAGGACGGAGGTGGCATCCGCCGTCCGGCCCGTCCGGCCCGTCCGGCCCGTCCGGCCCGTCCGGCCCGTCCGGCCCGTCCGGCCCGTCCGGCCCGTCCGGCCCGTCGGGTCCGTACGATCCGTCGGCCCGGTCCGTCGGTCACCGGTCGCGGTGGCCGCACGGCCGTCCGTCCACCAGTGCCGCACGTGCCGCCAGCGCGGCCCGGGCAGGTCGATGACCCGGCCGGGCGGGAGCGGCGGGCGCCCGCCCGCGGCGTACAGCGTGCCCAGCCGGTGGACGAACGCGGCGGCCCCGTCCGCGTCGCGGCCCAGTGTGCCGACGGCGAGCGCGTCGGGGACGGTGTCGACGACGGCCCGCGTCAGGACCGGGTGGGGCGAGATCTCCAGGAAGGCGGAGTGCCCGTCGGCCGCGGCCGCGGCGATCGCCCGGTCCAGGCGCACGGGCCGCCGCAGGTTGGCGGCCCAGTGGGTGGCGTCGAACACGCAGTCGCCACGCGGATCGTCCAGGACGGTGGAGTAGACGGGAACTCGCGGCGGCCGGCCCCGTATGCCGGACATCGCCTCGGTCAGCTCCGGCAGCAGCGCGTCGACCTGCGGCGAGTGCCCCGCGCCGACCACCCGCATGGCCCGCGCGGCCCGGCCCTGTTCCGCCAGCCGTCGCACCAGTCGGTTCACGGTGGTCTCCTCGCCGGTGACGACCTTCTGCCGGGGCGAGGAGTGGACGGCGACGTGCACACCCGGGAAGTCCCGTGGCAGGGCGTCCAGTTCGGCGTCCTCCAGGTCGACGACGGCCATGGCGCCACCGCTCAGCCCGCTGAGCAGCCGGGCCCGTACGGCGATGACACGGGCCGCGTCCGCCACGTCCAGGGCACCCGCGCACACGGCGGCGGCCACCTCACCCATGGAGTGGCCGATCACGGCGGCGGGCTCCACGCCGTGGGCACGCCACAGCTCGGCGAGCGCCAACTGGAGCCCGAACAGGACCGGTTGGGCCACCTCCAGGCGGTCGAGACCGTCACCGGAGGCCAGCTGGTCGTACAGGGACAGGCCGCACTCGGCGGCCAGCTGCGGGTCGAGCTTCTCCACCGCGGCGGCGAACACCGGCTCCTCGGCCAGCAGCCGCCGTCCCATGCCGGCCCACTGCTGCCGTACCCGGAGAAGACCCACACCGGACCGCGCCCGACCAGATCGCGATCGCCCGTGACGACCCGCCCGTGCGGGCGCCGATCCGCCAACGCGGCCAAGCCGCCCACGAGTTCGTCCCGGTCGCCGGCCGTGATCGCGGCGCGCACGGGCCCCCGGGCGGTGCGCCCGGCGAGCGTGCGCGCCACGTCGGCGAGGCCGGCGGCGCTCCCCTCGGGAGTTCGGAGCCAGTCGGCGAGCCGGGCCGCGGTGTCGCGGACGCGTGCGGTGTCGGCGTCGCAGAGCACGTACAGCCGGGCGGCAGCTTCCTCGGCGGTCGGCGGCGAGAGCGTGGCGGGCCGCCATTCCTCCAGTACGGCGTGGGCGTTGGTGCCGCCGAACCCGAAGCCGGAGACCCCGGCGACGGCCGTGCCGCCGTAGCGGGGCCACGGCTCGGGCTCGGTCACCACCCGCAGCCGTGCGTCACCCAGCGAGCTGCCGTCGGCGCAGTGCAGGGAGGCCGGAATGCGGTCGTGATGCAGGGCGAGCACCGTCTTCACCAGGCCCGCGATGCCCGCGGCGGACTCCAGATGGCCGAGGTTGCCCTTGACGGAGCCGAGCAGCAGCGGCTGGTCGGGGTCACGGCCCGGCCCGAGCACGGCATCGAGCGCGCCCGCCTCGATCGGGTCGCTGAGCGGGGTGCCGGTGCCGTGCGCCTCCACGTAGTCCACGGACACCGGAGCGAGCCCGGCCCGCGCGTAGGCGGTCCGCAACACGGCCTGCTGGGCGGCCGGGTTGGGCGCCATCAGGCCGTCCGAGCGGCCGTCGGAGTTGACGGCGGTGGCGTGGAGGACCGCCAGCACGCGGTCGCCGTCCCGCTCGGCGTCGGACAGCCGCTTCAGCAGCACGGCCGCGCACCCCTCGCCGCGGCCGATGCCGTCGGCCGCCGCCGAGAACGGCTTGCACCGCCCGTCCGGCGCGAGGGCTCCCGCCCGCTCGAACGCCATGGTGACGGTGGGGGAGAGCAGCAGGTTGACCCCGGCGGCGATCGCCGTGTCGCTCTCGCCCGTGCGCAGACTGACGCAGGCGTGGTGCACGGCGACCAGCGAGGAGGAACAGGCGGTGTCGACGGCCATGCTCGGCCCGTGGGTGTCCAGGACGTACGCCAGACGCCCGGCGGCGACACTGAGCGCGGCGCCCGCCGGCGCCCACGGATCGACGGCGGCCGGATCGGCTCCGGTGAGCTGCCCGTACTCCGGGGCGGAGATCCCCACGAAGACACCGGTGCTGGTGCCGGCGAGGGACCCGGCCGGCACGGCGGCGTGGTCGAGTGCCTCGTGGACGACCTCCAGCAGCATCCGCTGCTGAGGGTCCATCACCGCGGCCTCGCGCGGAGTGATGTGGAAGAAGTCCGCGTCGAACCCGGCGACGTCGTCGAGGTAACCGCCGTACGAGGGCACGTCGGCCGGCGGGAACGCGGCGAAGTCTCTCCACCGGTCCTCGGGAACCCGCCGGATCGCATCGACGCCCTCGCTCAACAGCCGCCAGTACTCGGCAGGTCCGTGCACCCCGCCCGGCAGCCGGCAGCCGACCCCGATGACCGCGACGGGCTCGCCGGGCGATGCCGTCGCGGTCGGCGCGGGAGCAGCGATTTCCTCCACCCGGCCGCACAGACGCGCCACCAGCGCGTCACCGGTGGGCGTCTCCCACAGCAGTGTCGACGGCAGGGGGCGTCCGAGGACCTGGGAGAGCTCCCCGGCCAGGGCGACCGCGTCCCGCGAGGACATGCCGAGATCGGCCAGCGGCCGGTCCATCGGCACGGACTCGGGCGCCATGTCGTTCCAGGCGGCCACCCGCTCCACGATCAGGCGACGCAGTTCGGACTCGTCGGCGGGCTTCATCCCGCGACCCTCGACGACTCGCCGGGCTGCGCGTAGGCGCCCTCGAGGTAGCGCGCCCGGGTCAGCGCCCGTGACACCTTGCCGCTGGACGTGCGCGGTACGGTCCCCGGCGGCACCAGCACGACATCGGCGAGCCGCAGCCCGTGCCGGGCGGAGACGGCCCCGCGCACCGCGCGCACCAGCTCCGGCACGTCGATCTCGGCCAGGTTCATGGACCGCGCGTGCTCGGCCACGACCCCACCCGCTCGCCCGCCGTGCCCGGTACGGCGAAGGCGGCGAGCCGGTCGCGGCGCACGGCCGGGTGCGCGTCCTGGGCCGTGGCCTCGATGTCCTGCGGATAGTGGTTGCGCCCGTCGACGACGATCAGGTCCTTCAGCCGGCCTGTGACGACCAACTGCCCGTCCAGCACGGTCCCCAGGTCGCCCGTGCGCAGCCACCGGCCAGGACCGGCCGCCTCGTCGGCGAGCTCGGCGCCGAAGACGTGACGCGTGTCCCCGTCCCGATTCCGGTAGCCGCGCCCGACGTTGGGTCCCTGCACCCAGATCTCACCGACCTCCCCCTCCGACAGGACGGCCCGCGTCACCGGGTCGGTGACGCGCAGCCGCTGGCCCGCCGGCGTGCCGCAGCCGGCGAGCAGCACGGCTCGGGGGTCGTCGGGACGGGCGGGCAGCGCCTTTCCGGCGGCGAGGGCGTCCCGGTCGAGCGCGAACCGGCGCAACGGCTCACCCGAACGGGCGGCACTGACGAAGACGGTGGCCTCGGCCAGCCCGTACGACGGGCAGTGCGTCTCGGGAGCCAGGCGCCGGTCGGCGAAGGCGGCGTGGAAGCGGTCGACGGTACCGGGGCGGATCGGCTCACTGCCGTTGATCAGCGCGGTCACGCCGTCCAGCCGCAGCTCCGCCTTCTGCTCGGCGGTGACGGCGGAGGCGCAGTAGTCGTAGGCGAAGTTGGGCGCGGCACTCACCGCACGCGGATGCGCCGCGAGCAGCCGCAGCCAGCGCACGGGCTGGTGCAGGAACGCGGCCGTGGCGTCGGCACCATAGGCGGTCAGCGCCTGCCGGGCGTTGGCGACGACGTTGCCGTGGGTGATCTCCACGCCCGCCGGGGCCCGGGTCGAGCCGGAGGTGTACTGCAGGTAGGCGACCGCACCCTCGTCGGTCGCGACCGGCTGCCACTGCCCGGCGGCGGAGTCGGGCACCTGGTCCACCGCGACGACCCGCACCGGCGTGGGGGCGCAGAAGTCCCGTACCTCCTCCAGGAGCCGGCTCGTGGTCACGACGACCGCGGGTGTCGCGTCGGCCAGCACGCCGGCGAGCCGGGCGGCATGCCCGGGCAGATTCGGCGGATACAGCGGTACGGCGACCAGGCCGGCCGTCAGCGCCGCCAGGAACCCGGCGATGTACTCCGTGCCCTGCGGACACAACAGCGCCACCCGCGCACCGGGCTCGGCCTCCGCGGCGAGCCGGGCGGCCAGCGCCCGCACGCGCAGGTCCAGGCGCCGCCAGGTCAGGGTGCGGTGGACGCCGCGCGAGTGCGGGGCGGGGTGGTCGACGAAGGTGAAGGCCCGGCGGTCGGGGGTGGTGTCGGCCCAGTGCCGCACGTACTCCGGCAGGGTCCGGAACGCGGGCGCGAGCGGGGGGCGGCGGCTGTCCATCGGGGGGTGGCTCCTCACGTCGAGGGCTGACGGGCAGATGAGCAAGGGATCAGAGCGGGATGTTGCCGTGCCGCCGCTGCGGCATCGGCGCGCGTTTGCCGTGCAGCGCGCGCAGGGCGCGGCAGACCTCGGCGCGGGTCTCGCGCGGTGCGATGACGGCGTCGACGTATCCGCGTTCGGCGGCGAGGTAGGGCGTGCCGTGGGTGGCCTCGTACGTGGCGACGAGGCGGGCGCGCAGCGCCTCGGGGTCGGCGGACGCGGCGAGCTCGCGCCGGTGCAGGACCCCCACGGCGCCCTCCGCGCCCATGACGGCGATACGGGCCGTGGGCCAGGCGAGGTTGACGTCGGCGCCCAGGTGCTTGGAGCCCATCACCGCGTATCCGCCGCCGTACGCCTTGCGCACCACCACCGTCACCTTGGGCACGGTCGCCTCGGCGTAGGCGTACAGCAGTTTCGCGCCGCGCCGGATGATGCCGCCGCGCTCCTGGCGCACACCGGAGAGATAGCCCGGCACGTCGGCGAACGTCAGCAGCGCAATGCCGAACGCGTCGCAGAACCGTACGAACCGCGCGGCCTTCTCCGAGGCGTCGATGTCGAGGACGCCGGCGGCGTGCAGCGGCTGGTTGGCGACGACCCCGACCGAGCGGCCCTCCACGCGGGCGAGGGCGCAGATGATGTTCGGCGCGAACAGCTCCTGCACCTCGAGGAGCTCACCGTCGTCGACGACGGCCCGCAGGATGTCGCCCATGTCGTAAGCCCGCCCCAGCCGGTCGGGCACGACTTCGTCCAGCAGCTCCCGGCAGGCGCGGTCCCGGGCGCGTACTCCGGAGGCCGCTCGAGGTTGTTGGCGGGCAGATACGACAGCAGGTCCCGTACGGTGTCGAGGGCGTCCTCCTCGTGGGCGGCGAGGAAGTGGGCGTTGCCGCTGACGGAGTTGCTGGTCCGCGCGCCGCCGAGGTCCTCGGCGGTGGTGCGCTCGCCGGTGACCGTCTCGATGACGTCGGGCCCGGTGACGAACATGTGCGAGGCGCCGTCCACCATCACGGTGAAGTCGGTGATCGAGGGCGAGTAGGCGGCCCCGCCGGCACACGGCCCCAGGACCACCGAGATCTGCGGGATCACCCCGGACGCCTGCACATTGCGGCGGACCAGCTCGGCGTAGAGGGCGAGTGAGGCGACGCCCTCCTGGATGCGGGCGCCGCCGGAGTCGTTGAGCCCGATGACCGGGCAGCCGGTCTTCAGGGCCAGGTCCATCAGGGCGACGGTCTTCTCTCCGAAGGCCTCGCCCATGCTGCCGCCGAAGACGCCGGCGTCCTGGGCGAACACGCAGACCGGCCGGCCGTCGACCGTGCCGTGCCCGGTGACCACTCCGTCGCCGTAGGGGCGGCGGGCCCCGTCTCCGGTGGGGCGGGTCCGGACGAACTGGCCCGTCTCGGTGAAGGACCCGGCGTCCAGCAGCCGCTCGATCCGCTCGCGGGCACCGAACTCCCCCCGTCTTCTCGGCCCGCCCGGCGCCACCGCCTGCGCCCGACGGCGTTCCAGATCGGCGATGCGGTCGGCGGTGCGGTCGGTGGGCGTTGTCACCTCTGTCGTCACAGCCACCTCCGAAGTCGCCTCCGAATATGGCAGCGACCGGGGAGAGGGCCGGGTGGATCGGTGTGGCGTTTGCCTGAGGTGAGTGTTGTGGAGCGAGGGTTCGTCCGAGTGTGACAAGCGAGAGGTAGTCGAAAGTTTCGATGCCATGAGCGAATGTCGTCGCCTGTCCGACATCCTTGAGGGGACTGCAAGTGACTCGTGCGTGAAGCGTTGACGGTGCGAAAGGCCAGTCGTAACGTCTTCCGCACCCTTCGGAGGGAGATTCGAAACTTTCGAAGTGTCATGACCCCAACAATCACCCCATCAGAAGAAAGGGGACGACATGGTCACCCGCACGTCCATCGGCGCCCTCGGCATGGCCGGGTTACTCGCCGCATCCGGTGTCATCGCCCTGTCGGGAACGGCCGACGCCGCGAGCACCCTGGGATCCGCCGCGGCCGGCAAGGGCCGCTACTTCGGCGCCGCCGTCGCCGCGAACCACCTGGGCGAGGCCCCGTACGTCTCCACGCTCGACACCGAGTTCACCTCGGCGACGCCCGAGAACGAGATGAAGTGGGACGCCGTGGAGCGCACCCGCAACTCCTTCACCTTCGGCGCCGCCGACCAGATCGTCAGCCACGCGCAGAGCAAGGGCATGAAGGTGCGCGGGCACACCCTGGTCTGGCACTCCCAGCTGCCCAGCTGGGTCGGCACGCTGGGCACCGCCGACCTCAGAACGGCGATGAACAACCACATCACCAAGGTCATGCAGCACTACAAGGGGAAGATCCACTCCTGGGACGTCGTCAACGAGGCATTCCAGGACGGCAACAGCGGCGCCCGGCGCAGCTCCCCGTTCCAGGACAAGCTCGGCAACGGCTTCATCGAGGAGGCGTTCCGCACCGCACGCGCCGCCGACCCGGCAGCCAAGCTCTGCTACAACGACTACAACACCGACGGTGTCAACGCGAAGAGCAATGCCGTCTACAACATGGTCAGGGACTTCAAGGCACGCGGCGTACCCATCGACTGCGTCGGCTTCCAGTCCCATTTCAACAGCGCCTCCCCGGTGCCCGGCGACTACCAGGCCAACCTCCAGCGCTTCGCCGACCTCGGCGTCGACGTGCAGATCACCGAGCTGGACATCGAGGGCTCCGGCACGGCCCAGGCGAACAGCTACAGCAACGTCGTGAGGGCCTGCCTGGCGGTCTCGCGCTGCACCGGCATCACCGTCTGGGGCGTCACCGACAAGTACTCCTGGCGCGCGAGCGGAACACCGCTGCTGTTCGACGGCAACTACAACAAGAAGCCCGCCTACACGGCCGTACTCACGGCGCTCGGCGGCACCAGCTCGGGCGGGGGCGGCGGCACGGCCGCCTGCACCGTCTCCTACAGCAAGCAGGAGGAGTGGAGCGACCGCTTCAACGGCAAGGTGACCGTCACCGCGGGCGGCTCGGCGATCGGCAACTGGACCACGACGGTCACGGTGACGTCCCCGCAGAAGATCTCCGCCACCTGGAACGGCACACCCACCTGGGACAGCAGCGGCAACGTCATGACGATGAAGCCGAACGGCAACGGCAGCCTGGCGGCCGGCGCGTCGACGAGCTTCGGCTTCACCGTCATGAAGAACGGCAGCAACGCGGCCCCGGTGCTCGGTTCCTGCACGGCATCCTGACCGCCGCCGCGGCACACGGCCTGACGGGGCAGCCGCCTCGCCAGGCCGTACGGCGTCACACGTCAGTGCCAGCCCGTCGCGACCAGCTCATGGCCGTCGCACGCGAGCAGGGCGCGCGAAACACGGCCGTCGAGGTTGTTGCCGATCATCGTGTAGGCGTAGTCGACGCCCGAGTCGACGGTCTCGGAGACCCATCCGTCGGCGCGCCCGGCACCGGAGTCCGACCGCTCCAGCACCGCCTCGCAGTTGGGTCGGGAGTTCTCGATCCGAGCGAACGACCCGCACTTGCCGGAGTAGAAGTACTTCAGCGCCATGCCCTCGGCGTGCTGCGTGGGCCCCACCTGCCCGAAGGTGCCCGCGCAGCTGGAGATGGTGGGGTACTGCCCCTCCATTCCGTAAGCCCCGTAGTTGCCGCCCGAGTGCGGTGCGGCCTGAGCGGAGACCGGGGTGAGCGCCATCACGGCGGCGGCGCCCCCCGCGGCCAGAAGCGTTGTCAGCGATCGGCGGCTCATGAGCCCTCTTTCCCATGTCGGTGATGCGGTGATGCGGTGATGCGGTGATGCGGTGATCGGGCGAGGGCGGCCGGCTGCACCGGCCGCTGCCCGCATCGCGACACTAGGAGACCTCGCCGCCGATCGGTGCCTGACAAATGTCAGGGTGCGCCCGTCCCCAGGACGTGCGTCGCCGCCGTTCAGACGAGGTGGGCGAAAACCACCAGGTTCTCCGTGTAGTCCTTGGCCGAGTGGTCGTAGTCACCGGCACAGGTGATGAGCCGGACCTGAGCCCGCGGGGTGTCGGCGTAGACGCGCCGGTCGGGAAAGTGCTTCTTGTCGAACGTCTCCACGCTGTCGACCACGAATCTCGCCGTGCGCCGGTCGGCCCTCGTGACGCGGAAGGTGTCCCCCGCTTCGAGTTCACCGAGCTCGGCGAAGACGGCCGGAGACGTCGCCGTGTCGACGTGCCCGGCGATGATCGCCGTGCCCCTTTCACCGGGGGTGGCCCCCTCGGCGTGCCAGCCGACGAGGTTGACGTCGTCGGCGGGCGGTGCTTCGAGCTGCCCCGACCGGCCGATGTTCAAGGGCGTGAAGGGGGCGTCGACCGAGATCTTCGGGATGATCAGGCGCAGTGGCCTCGCTCGCGGCAGATGCCTCCCTGCGGGGTGCCCGGCAGGCGAGGCCGACGGGCCGGCCTGTGTCGTACGCGGCGGACGGGAGGTGTCGGAAGCGGCGGCCGACGACGCGTCGGAGGACGGGTCGCGCCCGCCGAACAGGTTTGCGGCCAGGATCAGGGCGGCGACGGCGCACAGCACCGTCCACCCCGTACGGGATCCCCGACCGGTCGGCGCCGGGCCGTCGTCGGTGGGGGAGTCGGTGGAGGAGTCGGTGGGGGAGGAAGAGCCAGCTGCCATCGGACACCACCTCACTCGGTCACGGCAGCACAGGGGACGGGGCACGCGGAAGGCCGGCCGGGCCGCCACACGGCGCAGGAGTGGCGGCCCCGGCCGCTATCGCGTCCGGCATGGCTCAGGCCGCGTTCCTCACGGACTTGTTGCGGCGCACCGCGTACAGACCGGTGCCGGCGACCGCCAGCACCGCCAGCCCGGCCGTGGTCACGGTCGGCGTGTCGAGGGCGCCCCCTCCGGTGTGCATCCCGCCACGCGGCTTGTCGTGGTCGCCGCCGAAGGAGTCGTGCGCGTCCTCCTTGGAGTCCTTGAAGTGGTCGGAGCCGTGCTCGGAGTCCTGGTAGCCGTCCGAGCCGTCCTCGTGGCCCTTGGAGCGGTCGGATCCGTGCTCGGAGTCGTTGTAGCCGTCCGATTCGTCCTGGTGGCTCTCCGGGTCGTGCTTGGAGTCCTTCGAGCCGTCCCACTCCTCGTCGTTGTTCACCGTGGTCAGTGCGCCGCCACCGGTGTGCATGCCGCCACGCGGCGCGTCGTGCCTGCTGTCCTTGTCGTGCTCTTTGCTGTAAGAAGAGTCCTCGTGGTCCCACTCACCGGCGACGGCATACACGCCGGGGGTGGTGATCGCGAGGACGGCGGAAGCCGCCCCTGCGGCCAGGAGCATGCGAGTAGGGCGCATGTGACATTCCTTCCGCCTCGGCCGGGCAGCTGGCGCTTCGTCAGCTGAGATGACCCGACCTCGACGTGATCCACCGTCATCCAGCCGTCGGGATCTCACCACTCAAGGCGCTCACTCGGGGGACACGCCGCCTCCGCGGCCCTGACATGATCAGGAATATCCGGCCGCTCCGGCCACGAGCGGAGCTTGTCCTGTGTGGGCCGCGCGAACTCGGGCAGCCGCTCCAGGATGAACGCTCCGAAAACCGTCGCAAACATGCCACAACAGGTCCGTGAGGAGCTGACCCGGAGGCTGCGCAAGAACAAGGGCGCCTTCCGCAAGGAGGACGTACAGGTCGTCGAGCCGCCCTTGCTCAAGCGCGCGGTGGGCGCCTCCGCGCTCGGCAACTGCATGGAATGGTTCGACTTCGGCGTCTACAGCTATCTCGCCGCCACCATCGGGAAAGTCTTCTTCCCCGGCGCCTCACCGGCCGCCCAGGTCATCTCCTCCTTCGCGACCTTCGCCGCCGCCTTCGTCGTCCGCCCGCTCGGTGGCCTCGTCTTCGGGCCCCTCGGGGACCGCATCGGCCGGCAGAAGGTGCTGGCCACCACCATGATCATGATGGCGATCGGTACCTTCGCCATCGGAGTGATCCCCGGCTACGCCACCCTCGGCATCGCCGCACCGATCCTGCTGCTGCTCGCCCGTATGGTCCAGGGCTTCTCCACCGGCGGAGAGTACGGCGGCGCCACCACCTTCGTCGCCGAGTACTCGCCGGACCGCCGCCGGGGTCACCTCTCCAGCTGGCTCGACTTCGGCACCTTCGCCGGCTACGCCCTCGGCTCCGCGCTGGTCACCCTGCTGAACCTGATGCTCACCGACGCCGAGATGCTCTCCTGGGGCTGGCGCGTGCCGTTCCTGATCGCCGGACCGCTCGGCATCATCGGCCTGTACATGCGGCTCAGGCTGGAGGAGTCGCCCGCCTTCCAGCAGCAACTGGACGAGCACGAGAAGAACCTCGCCCAGGAGTCGGCGGGCCGTGAGTTCAGGACCATCGTCAAGGACCACTGGAAGCCGCTGCTCATCTGCATGGGCCTGGTGCTGCTGTACAACGTCCCCAACTACATGGTCACCGGCTTCCTGCCGACGTACCAGACGGAGACGCTGAACCGCTCCAGCAGCTCCGCCGACGTCCTGGTGCTGATCGGCATGGTGTGGATCGTGCTGCTGATCACCTTCATCGGGCGGCTCAGCGACCGGGTCGGCCGGCGACCGGTCTACGGCGTCGCGGCCGCCGCGATGATCGTCCTCGCCGTTCCGTCCTTCCAATTGATCAAGATGGACGGAACGTGGGCGCCGATCGCCGGAGTGCTGATGCTGTCCACCCTGCTGGCCTGCTTCGCCGCCCCGAGCGCCGCCACGCTGCCCGCCCTGTTCCCGACGGCTGTCCGCTACGCGGCCATGGGCATCGGCTTCAACTTCTCCGTCGCCGCGTTCGGCGGCACCACGCCGCTGCTCACCGAGGCGCTGGTGCACATCACCGGAAACGACATGATGCCCGCCTTCTACCTGATGGCGGCGGGTGCCATCGGCCTCGTGACGGTGAAGTTCCTGCCGGAGAGCGCGCAGGTACCGCTCAACGGCTCGCAACCGATGGTCGGCTCCGAGGAGGAGCAGCGGGAGCTGATCAGCACCTCCACGGACCTCTATCACGTCACGCGGCACCACTCCGGCGTCCGTTGACGGCTCACGCCAGGACCACTTCCCAGGTGTCCACGGCGTAGTGGACGCTCATCCCGTTGCGCGCGTACAGTTCGGGGGCCCCGGTGGCGTTGGAGGTGTCCACGCCGAGTCCCATGGTGTCCCGCCCTCGGGCGGCGAAGGCCGCGAAGGCATGCCGCAGCAGGAATCCGCCGAGCCCCCGGCCACGGGCCTCGCGCAGCACGCCGATGCTGCGGATCCATCCCATGGCCTCGCGGTCGTCGCGGGAGAGCAGGAACCCGACATCCCCGAGGTCCTCGGTACTGACGATCCACACCAGGGACCAGTCGAGCCCGTCCGCGTGAATGTCGTGCAGCCACTGGTGGTAGTCGCGCGGCTGGAAGTCGAAGTGCTCGGCGAAGCCGGCCTGGTACAAGGCGTGGACACACTTCCGGTCCGCCTCGGCGGTGCACGACCGCACCCGCACACCGGCCGGCGCCTCGGGCGGCAGGTCCTCCCCGGCCCGCAGGGCGCGCCGCAGCACGTGATAGCGCCGTACGACGGACCAGCCCCGCGCGCGGATCAGCTCGGTGTCGAGCGTGGGCGTCACGTTGAGGTGCAGATGCACCACGGCCCTCTCCGCGCCGTTCTCCCGCGCCTTCTCGAGCGCCCTGGTCTCCATCGCCTCCAGCAGGTGCTCTCCGGCCGACTGGTGGTCGGGCAGCACATAGTGGTCGACGTCGACGCGTTCGCCGTACGACTCGTCCCACAGCAGCCCGTAGGCCACCAGCAGCTCGCCCTCGAAGGCCAGCCAGGAGTCGCGTTCGAGATCGACATCGGGGCGCTTCAGATCGGCCTCGATGGTGTTCAGGTCGGTCTCGGCCCGGCCGATCTCGATCCGGTCGACCTCGTTGAGCAGGTCGGTGATGGCGGGCGCGTCGGCGAGGACGGCAGGGCGCATGAGATAGGGCATGAGCGCCAGGATCCGGGGGAGGGACGGCTGCCGCAATGAATTTTCGTACGACCGCGCAGAGCGTCGTTTCCGGTCACTGGGCTGCGTTATGCTTGATCTTGAGCACGGCACCGAACTGCCGGTGACCGGCTGTGCGTTGGTGGTCCAAGGAAAGACGCCCCGCTTCCTGCGGGGAGATGCAGGTGCAAGGCCTGCCCGGCGCTCCACTTCGAACCCCACCCCGGAACACGCGGGGTGGGGTTCTCGCATGCGCGGCATCGCGATGGCGTGCCGACGCCTTTTCTGTTCGGAGCGCTGAGGGAACGGCGACCTCGGCACGGTAGAAAGGACCCATGCCGGAGCGCGAGATCCCCGCGGGAGCCATGGACGACGTCGACGCGGTCACCCGCGCGGTCCTGACGGCCTCGCGGCTGCTGGTGGCCGTTTCCGCGCGGTCGCTGGCCGAGGTGGAGGAGCGGGTGACGCTGCCGCAGTTCCGGATGCTGGTGGTGCTGTCCACCCGTGGAGCCACCAAGCTGGTCGCACTCGCCGATCTCCTTCAGGTGGCGCCGTCCACCGCGATGCGCATGGTCGACCGGCTGATCGCGGCTGGACTCGCCGACCGGCACACCAACCCCGACAACCGCCGGGAGACGCTCCTGCAGCTCACCGACGAGGGACGGCACGCCGTCGAGAGCGTCACCGCCCGGCGGCGTGCCGAACTCGCGGCGATCGTCGAGCGCCTCGCACCGGGGCAGCGGGCCGTGCTCATCGAGGCGCTCACCGCCTTCAACGAAGCCGGGGGAGAGCCCCTAGGGCCCTTCTGATGGATCTCCGCGGCGTCGCGACGCCCGGCACGCACTCTCGCCGCACCGCGTGAAAGCCCAAGTAGCTCCGCTACGAGGGCTTTCACGCGGCACGCCGAGAGCACGCACCGAACGCCGCTCCTTCTCCCACGGAGATCCATCAGAAGGACCCTAGCCCCGGCGCTGGACGACTCCGAAGCACACCCCTTGGGCTGGACGGTGGGCGCCTCCGTCGCACGCGACGCCTGACCGGCGGATCAGCCGGCCGACGGTGCGGGCGTCGGCGACGGTGCGGCTGTGTTGATGTTCAGGTCGGGGCGCGGTTTGAGGACGAGCATCGGCGATCCCGGCTGCGGCGGAGGCGGTGTGAGCTCGTTCTTGGGCAGCTTCGGCGGATTGGTCTGCTGGAAGTTGACGTTCTCGTGATTGACCAGGCCGGTGTTCTCCAGCACGGTGATGTGGTCCAGCACCGTGTCGTTGGCCAGATCGGCCAGCTGACGCACCATGGTGTTCCGGGTGTTGGCGCGGATCTTGGCGATCACCGGGAAGATCTGACCGTGGGTCACCCGCATGATGGTGACCGCGGTGGAGTCGAACTCCTTGCCGCTGCTGCCGTCGACGGTCGCCACGAACTGTTGCTGCTGCGGGCTCGCCTGATTGGGAATCGTGACACCGAGCTCGGCCGAGAGCTTGCGGCACATCTCGTCGAGTCCGGCGTGTCCGACGATCAGGTGCTTGCCCGCCTCCTTCATGGCGGCGGTCGTTCCGCGTTCCATCACCATCTCGCCCAAGGGGTACTCCCACAGCCCGGCCGCACGCACCTTCACGATGAAGTCACGGTCCGCCTCGGTGATCGGGCCGTAACGGGTGTTGGCGATGATGCGTTCCTGGCCGCTGGTCGTGTTCTCCACCCCGAGCATGGCGGGGTAGGCGAGCGCCGTGAGGGTCAAACCCAGCGCACCGAACACGAAGATGCTCCCCAGTTTGTTGCGGGAGATGGGCATCGGGCCTCCTGACGTGAGCGGTTCTTACGGCAGGAAGTACGGATGGAACAGCCTGATCCATCATTGCGCTGGGTAAATTTTGCACGCTGCTCTGTGTCGTGCGTCACAAGGGGCAAGGGACGCAAACGAGGCGGACCCCGCCGTGGGCCATGCCGGGACCGATGAGTTTCCCGCGTCGCGCTCGTCTTATGTCCGACGAGCGTTGACCATCGACGAGGACGAGGGGTTCGCCATGGACGGGTCCGCCGGGCAGGAGGCCCTGGAGAGGCTGGACGTACTGGTCGGCGAATGGGAGGTGGAGGCCGACCTTCCCGGACCGCCCGCACCTGCCGTACGCAGCGTGTTCGAGTGGACCCTGGACGGACGATTCCTGGTCCAGCGGACCGAGATCCCGATTCCCGGGGCCCCGGACAGCATGGCGATCGTCGCGGTCGATCCGGAGACGGGCGCGTACACGCAGCACTACTTCGACTCGCGGGGCGTCGTACGGGTGTACGCGATGAGCCTCGCCGACGGGGTGTGGCGGTTGCTGCGCGAGGCGCCGGACTTTTCACCGCTGGCGTTCCGGCAGCGGTTCACCGGGCATGTCGGTGACGACGGCGACACCATCCGTGGCACGTGGGAGAAGTCGATGGCCGGCTCGACCACGTGGGAGCACGATTTCACGCTCATCTACCGCAGGAGTTGTTGAGATGACGTTCAGCGGCTCACCGGCCCGCATCGCACGCGACATCATCGGCACGAACAGGTACATGGTGCTCGCCACCGCCGACCGCGAGGGAGTGCCGTGGGGTTCGCCGGTGTACTTCGCTCACCGGGACTACCGCGAGTTCTTCTGGATTTCCTCGCCGCAGGCCACGCATTCACGCAACCTCGCGGTGCGACCTCAGGTGGGCCTCGTGGTCTTCGACTCCTCGGTACCGATCGGCACCGGACAAGGCGTGTACATGTCCGCCGTTGCCACGGCAGTGGACGGCTCGGCCACGGAGAGGGCGATCGAGGTCTACTCCCGCCGCTCGCTCACGCACGGCGGCAGGATGTGGACAGGCCACGACGTGCAAGGAGCCTCCGACATGCGGTTGTACCGCGCGGTGGCTCAAGACCACTCGATCCTCGCCAAGGACGGCCGACCGGATCACCGCATCCCCGTCGATCTCACCTGACGCCTCCCCGACTCGCCCAGGGCCTGTTGCGAAAGTGGCGTCGTCGCCCGCAGGGCGGCCGCGCGGCGTCCGGTGCGTGCTCTGGGGGTCCCCCGGCCGAAGGCTGGGGGAGTGCCGAGTGGGGGCACGTGGGAGAGCGGCGGCGCCCAGATCAACCCCGGTGAGCGGAATCTGGTGCGTCCGGCTGCATGGCGGAGGAGGCTGGGACATCCGCCGCGCCGCGGCGGGCGACGCGACGGGGTCCCCGCGCGAGGTCGTTCGAGTGTCGGGGAGTCGGCAAACGACGACAACGCCGCGGACGGGCGTGCCGGACCCCTCGTCTGCGGCATGATCCGCCGGACAGGCCCTGGCCGAGCCGTGCCGCCGGCCACGACGCTCAGGACAGTGGTGCCGTGGACCCCCTGATCACGACCCGGCAGGGCAGGTGCTCGACCCCCGAGCGCCGTGCGCCGGAGATCGCGGTGAACAGGGCGTGCGCGGCCGCGCGTCCGACCTGTTCGAGGTTCATGTCGACGCTGGTCAGCGGGGGCCGGGAGGCGGAGGTCAGGACCTGCCAGTTGTCGAAACCCATGACCGCGACGTCCTCCGGCACCCGGTGGCCGCGCTCGCGCAGGACCTCCATGACACCGCGGGCGATCTGATCGCTGCCGCACAGGACGGCGTCCACGTCCGGATGCCGGTCGAGCAGCATCGCCGTGGCCGCCCGCCCCCAGCCCTCCGACCACGCCCCGAAGCGCGGCTCGCCGATCAGGGCGAGGCCGGCCTCGGCGAGTGCGGCCCGGGCACCCTCCGCCCGCTCCCGGGCCGCGGCGTACCCGGGGTCGCCGGTGATGTGCGCGATCCGGGAACGGCCACAGGCGAGCAGATGGTCCACCGCGATCCGGCCCGCGCCGACGCTGTCGGGAACGATGGACAGATCCTGCGGATCCTCCGACGGCGCGTACGCGTAGACGACGGGCACCGGCACCTCGCGGCCCAGGGACGGACGCGGATCGGTCCGGCTGCCCACCACGATGAGACCGTCGACCCGGCGGCCGAGCAGCGCGCGGACATGGTGCTGCTCGCGGATCGCGTCGCCGCGTGCGTCGCAGAGGAACACCGCGACCTCGCCCGCTCCGAAGGCGTCCTCCGCGCCCATGAGGATCGGAATACTGAACCGGCCCTCCAGGTCGCTGGTGAGCAGACCGACGGTGCCCGTCCGTCCGGCCAGCAGACCGCGGGCGACCTGGTTGGGCCGGAACGACAGCCGCTCGGCCGCCTC
Source organism: Streptomyces sp. NL15-2K (assembly GCF_030551255.1). Taxonomy (GTDB): domain Bacteria; phylum Actinomycetota; class Actinomycetes; order Streptomycetales; family Streptomycetaceae; genus Streptomyces. Next base: position 524,901 of record NZ_CP130630.1, on the reverse strand, counting down.
GATCACCCGCTGCCTGGTCTCCGCGCGCACCTGACTGCGTCCGTTGAGGGCCTTGGACGCCGTGGCGATCGACACACCCGCCAGCCGCGCCACATCGCTGAGGGTGGCGGGCTGCGAACGAGAGGGGCCGGTGGCCTGTGCCATACGTGTTCTCCTGTCTCGCGTCGCGTGCCGATGCCGTCGAGGGTGACACGCCGCGGGCAAAACAGTACGTGAAGGGTTTCGGTCAGGTCGCCTCCACCGGTTTCGTTGGTTCTCCGACAGCCGGTCACTGCAAGGGGATTGACGAGCATTCAGTCGGGTTCTAGCGTCTCAGAAAACCTTTTCGGCTCGTTTCGCCGTTCAGTTCAGTTCGGCGTACTTCAGCTCAGTGCCACCACATCCATCGTCCCGACCGGCAGGCCCGCGCACGGCCGCCGCGACACCAGGGGGATAGAACATGGGGAGCACGGTCGGACCGCGTGGACGCATACGCCGCCTCGTCACCGGCGCCATGGCACTGCTCGCCGCCGCGAGCCTGGTCACGGCGTGCGGATCGGGGGAGGACGGCTCGGGCGGCGGGGGAGGAGGCGGGGCGACGAACGCCAAAGGCGTCGACGACGGCACCACGCTGACGATGTGGACGCGTGCGGCGACCCGGCCGCAGAGCGAGGCCCTGGTCAAGGCGTACAACGCGAGCCACAAGAACAAGATCGAGCTGACCGTCGTCCCCACCGACGACTACCAGGCCAAGGTCGGCGCGGCCGCCGGCTCCCGCGACCTGCCCGACCTGTTCGCCTCCGACGTGGTGTTCGTTCCGAACTACACCTCCAGCGGCCTCTTCGCCGACATCACAGAGCGCGTCGACGCCCTGCCCTTCGCCGAGCACCTGGCCCAGTCGCACATCAAAGCCGGTACGTACGAGGACAAGAAGTACGTCGTCCCGCACACCCTCGACCTGTCGGTGCTCTTCTACAACAAGGAGCTCTACCGGAAGGCCGGGCTCGACCCGGACAAGCCGCCCACCACCCTGCGCGAGTGGGACCGGCAGGCACGGGCCGTGGACAAGCTGGGCTCAGGGGTGGACGGCACCTTCTTCGGCGGCAACTGCGGCGGCTGCGGCGTCTTCACCTGGTGGCCGTCCATCTGGGCCGCGGGCGAGGAGGTACTGAACAAGGAGGGAACCGAGGCGTCCCTGTCCTCCGACACGGCCCAACAGGTCTACGACACCTACCGCGGCTGGGTGAAGGACGACATCGTGGCCCCCGGCGCCCGCGACGAGACCGGCACGACCTGGACCGGCGTCTTCCCGAAGGGCAAGGTCGGCGTGATGCCCATGCCGTCGACCACCCTGGGTCTGATGCCCAAGGACCTCGACCTCGGCGTCGCGCCCATCCCCGGACCCGACGGCGGCAAGTCGACCTTCGTCGGCGGCGACGCCATCGGCATCTCCGCCACCAGCAAGTCGGCCGACCAGGCCTGGAACTTCCTCGCCTGGTCCCTCGGCGACAAGGCCCAGGTCGACGTGGTCGCCGCGCACAAGGACGTGGTGGCCCGCACCGACCTCGCCGCCAACAAGCACTCCAAGGCGGACCCGCGGCTGGTCACCATCAACGAACTCGTGGCGCACGGCCGTACCCCGTACGCGATGAAGTTCGGCCAGACCTTCAACGACCCCAACGGCCCCTGGCTGACCCTCATGCGCAACGCCGTCTTCGGCGACGGCACGTCCGTCGAGAAGGACAACGAGGCGGTCACCGCGTCGCTGGCCGACTGAGCGGCCCGGACACCGGAAACCGGCCGACCGAGCGCCCTCAGGCCACCCGTCCACGGCACGCCCTTCCCACGTCACCCGGCAGAGGAGAGCCATGCAGGTGAAGGCGCCCGACCGAGCGGCGGCCGAACCCCCGACCCGGCCGGAACACCGGGACCGCCCGCCCCGTACCTCCGCGCCCCGCTGGCGGTCCCGCAAGGCCAAGGGCCTGGCCTACGCGGCCCCCACCGCCGTGTTCGTCGCCGTCTTCTTCCTGCTGCCCCTGCTGCTCGTCGGGCAGATGTCGCTCAGCGACTGGCCGCTGCTCGCGGGAGACCGGGGCATCAACGCCCCCGAGAACTACACCGACATCACCGACAGCCCCCTGTTCTGGCCCGCCGTCCGCTTCACCCTCCTCTACACCGTGATCGTCACGGTCGTACTCCTCGGGCTGGCCCTCCTCCTGGCCCTGCTGGTGCAGGAGTCCCGCCCCGGCGCCGGCTTCTTCCGCACGGTCTACTTCCTGCCCGGCGCCCTGGGGCTGGCCTCCGCATCCCTGCTGTTCTGGGGCCTGTACAGCCCCACCACCGGCCCGATCAGCCGCATCCTCGAAAAGCTCGGCCTCGTCGACGACCCCGTGTCCTTCCTCGGCACGCCGACCTCCGCCCTGCTGTCGACGGTGTTCCTCATCGTCTGGAAGTTCGCCGGCTTCTACATGCTGATCCTGCTCGTGGGCCTCCAGCGCATCCCCCACGAGGTGTACGAGGCGGCCCGCATGGACGGCGCGAGCCGCGGCCAGATCTTCCGCTCCATCACGCTGCCGCTGCTGCGGCCGTCCCTCGCGCTGTGCCTGCTGCTGTGCGTGACGGGATCCCTGCTCGCCTTCGACCAGTTCTTCATCCTCACCAAGGGCGGACCGGACAACAGCACCGTCACCGTTGTGCAGTTGATCTACCGCGAGGCCTTCCAGCGGCTGAACCTCGGCACGGCGGCCGCCCTGTCGATCATCGTGCTGGCCGTGCTGCTCCTGCTCAACGTCCTGCAGTTCCGCGGTCTGCGCCGCGCCGACGAGTCATGAGCCGCACCTCATGAGAAGGGACACCCCGGTGCTCACCCGCGCCCTCGGCCGGACGCCCCACTACGTCCTCGCCGGAGGATTGGCCGTCATCTTCCTCTTCCCCCTGCTGTGGAACGCCTGGGCCTCCGTCAGCGGACAGCCCGGCACCGCGCAGGAATCCGGCTACGGCCTCGGCAACTACCGCACCCTGCTCGACTACGACGCGGGCCTGTGGCGGTACCTCCTCAACAGCACCGTCGTCTCCGCGCTGACCGTCGCCCTGACCCTCGGGGTGTCGCTGCTGGGCGGCTACGCCTTCGCCCGCTTCGACTTCCCCGGCAAGAACCTGCTGTTCCTGCTGACCCTGGCCATCCTCATGGTCCCGTACGCCACCCTCCTCATCCCGCTCTACGTCCTGCTCGGCAGACTCCACCTGCAGAACTCGCTGGTCGGACTGAGCCTGGTGCTGGCGATGTTCCAACTGCCGTTCGCCACCTTCATGATGCGGATCTCCTTCGAGGCCGTACCGCGCGAACTGGAGGAGTCCGCGCTCGTCGACGGCTGCGGCACGGCGGGCGCGCTGCGCCGCGTCCTCCTCCCGGCGGTTCGCCCGGGATTGATCACCGTGGGCCTCTTCGCGTTCCTCGCGGCCTGGAACGACTTCATCGCACCGCTGATCCTCATCTCCGACAGCGAGAAGGCGCCCCTGCCGCTGGCCGTCGCGAACCTGCGGCAGCAGAGCATGGGCGCCGTCGACTACGGCGCCACCGAGGCGGGCGTGGTGGTCCTCGCCGTGCCCTGCCTCCTGCTGTTCCTGCTGCTGCAACGGCACTACATACGGGGCTTCATGTCCGGCGCGCTCAAGGGCTGAAGCACACGCAAACCGACCCGCGACCGAGGGGACGAACCGAATGCACGAACTGGTGGGGGAGAACACAGCACGGGCATACGTCCTGCCGGTGGCGCCGACCCGGGGCCGACTGAGGCCGCTCGGCCTCGACGAGGTCAGGATCACCGGGGGCTTCTGGGCCCGGCGCCGGCACATCAACGCGACCGCCACACTCGGCCACTGCCGCGACTGGATGGAACGCGTCGGCTGGACCGGCAACTTCCGGGCCGCCGCCGAGGGCCGCATCCACCGGGACCGGCGCGGCGCGGAGTTCGCCGACTCCGAGCACTACAAGCTCCTCGAAGCCATGGCCTGGGAGGCCGCGGGCGGCGACGGCCCTGTTCTCGACGCGGAGATCGCCGCACTCACCGATGTCATCGCACCCGCCCAGGAACCGGACGGCTACCTGAACACCGCCTTCGGCCACCCCGGTCAGCAGCCCCGCTACAGCGACCTCGAATGGGGCCACGAGCTCTACTGCTACGGGCACCTCATCCAGGCGGGCGTGGCCCAGACCCGGGCCCGCGGCGAGGGCGAACTGGCGAAACTCGCCCGCCGGGCCGCCGACCACATCTGCGCCACCTTCGGCCCCGGCGGCATCGAGGCCGTCTGCGGCCACCCGGAGATCGAGACGGCCCTGGTGGAACTCGCCAGGCTGACCGGGGAGCAACGCTACCTCGACCAGGCCGCCCTCTTCGTCGACCGCCGCGGCCACGGCACGCTCGCGGACATCGAGTTCGGCCGCGCCTACTACCAGGACGACCTGCCCGTCCGCCAGGCCCCGGTGCTGCGCGGACACGCCGTGCGCGCCCTCTACCTGGCGGCAGGCGCCGTCGACGTCGCCGTGGAGAGCGGGGACGAGGCCCTGCTCGCCGCGGTCGTACGGCAATGGGAGGCCACAATCGCCCGGCGGACCTATCTGACCGGCGGCATGGGCTCGCACCACCGGGACGAGTCCTTCGGCGACGACTTCGTCCTGCCACCGGACCGCGCCTACTCGGAGACCTGCGCCGGCGTCGCCTCCGTGATGCTCAGCTGGCGCCTGCTGCTCGCCACCGGCGAGCCGCGCTTCGCCGACCTGGCCGAGCGGACCCTGTTCAACGTGGTCGCGACCTCCCCGTCCGAGGACGGCCGGTCCTTCTTCTACGCCAACACCCTGCACCGCCGCAGCCGGGGCACCGCACCCCCCGCCGACGCCGACAGCCCGCGCGCCGAATCGAGCCTGCGCGCACCCTGGTTCGCGGTGTCCTGCTGCCCGACCAATGTGGCGCGCACCCTGGCCCTGCTGCCCGCCTACCTGGCGACAGCGGACGACCACGGCGTGCAACTGCACCAGTACGCCGACGCGGAGATCGCCACGTCCCTCGCCGGCGGCCACGGAGTCGCGCTGCGCGTCCGTACCGACTATCCCTATGGCGGCACGGTGACCGTACGGATCGGACGGTCCCCCGACCGCCCCTGGACCCTGTCGCTGCGCGTCCCCGAGTGGACGGCGGGGACCACCGCGTGGCTGGTCGACCCGGACGGGGCACGCCGCCCCGTCGCCCCGGGCACGGCCGAAGTCACCCGCGTCTTCCGGCCCGGCGACGAGATACGGCTCGAACTGGCCGTGGCACCGCGCTGGATCGGAGCCGATCCCCGCATCGACGCGGTACGCGGCACGCTGGCCGTCCAGCGAGGGCCACTGGTGTACTGCGCCGAGTCCGTGGACCTGCCGCGCGGACACGAGGTCGACGCCCTTCGGGTGGATGCGTCCGTCGAGCCGGAGGACGGCGTGGGTGAAACCGTCGTGGTCGCCGGAGAACTCACCGCGCATGCCGAACAGGGCGGCCGGACATGGCCGTACGAGCCGCTCGGCCGTCAAGCCACGACGGCGGCCGAACGCGCGGGGATCACCCTGGTGCCCTACCACTCCTGGGCGAACCGAGGCCCCTCGACGATGCGGGTCTGGCTGCCCGTCGCGGAACCGGATCACCCCGCAGAACCGGACAACACCCCTACCCCCACAGGGAGATAGCCGTGCACGGACCGCGAAGACGGCACCACCGCAGAACCCTGGCCGGCGCGCTGGCCCTCGGACTGCTGGCCTCGTTGGCCGCCGCCGCGCCCGCCGCCGCGGACAACTCGGCCATCGGCTATCCGGTCTACACCGGATCCGCCGACCCCGTACCGGAGTTGCCGGCGGGCTTCACCACCCACCACACCCTGCGCGCCCAGTACGAGGCCGACCGGAAGGCCGGGAACGGCACCGACTTCTGGATGGACCGCATGCTGGCCCGCAAAGGCGAGGACCCGGCGGGCGACTGGCTGTTCACGCGGGGCCGGGCAGTGTTCATGAAGGAACACGACCCGTCCCGACTCGGTTTCGGCGGCAAGGTCGCCTACTGGGAGAGCATCGACAACCGGTCCGCGTACACCGTCACCCTGTCCGTGGACGGCGAGAACCTCACCCTGCGCGAAAACACCGCCGCCAGGACCCAGACCCCCAGCTACTGGCGCGCCGAGTTCACCCACGCGGCCACCGGCCTGAAGGTGATCCAGACCAAGTTCATCACCGACGCCAACGTGGCCGTGACGAACCTGGCCGTCACCAACACCGGTTCCGCTCCCCGTGAGGTCACGCTGCGCGCCTCGTCGCCGTACACCACGACCACCGAAGGCAGAGAGCTCACCGGCGCGGTGGCCGCGAAGAACAACCTCACCACCGTCTTCCCCCGCCTCAGCGGCGACGCAATGGCCCCCGCACCCGACGGCGAGGCCCTGACGCGCACCCTTGCGCTGCCCGCGGGCGGCACCGCCACCACCAAGGTCCAACTCGGCTTCGTCACCGAGGAATTGGCCCGCTCCCGGCCGGAATACGACTCGGTGCGCACCGCGACCCCGGCCGCCGCCTTCCGCGACCACGTACAGACGTACAACCGTTGGTGGGCCGAGAACCTGCCGTACCTCGACGTCCCCGACGACAACATCGAGAAGACGCTCTACTACCGCTGGTGGCTGCTGCGTTACAACTACCTCGACGCCGACATCCCCGGCAACGACTACCAGTTCCCCACCTCCATGGAAGGCGTGCTCGGCTACAACAACGCCATCGCCCTGACCGTCGGCATGTTCGTCGACGACCTCAAATACCTGCGCGACCCGAGCTACTCCTACGGCCCCTGGGTCTCGGCCGGCGAGGTCTCGAAGAACAGCAAGTACACCGACAACCCGGGCGACCCGGAGAACTGGTCCAACAGCTACACCCAGTACATCTCCGAGGCGGCCTGGCGCTCCTACCAGGTGCACGGCGGACCGGACGGCGTCGTGCGCAACCTCGCGCGGTACGCGGAGAAGGACGTCCAGGGCCAGCTGGCGAACTACGACCACGACGGCAACGGGCTGATCGAGTACGACTGGGGCGCCATGACCGGCAACGACGCCGACGCGGTGTCCTTCGACTGGCGGCCCGGAAACCTCGACCGCGCCGAATCGGCGTACGTCCACAGCAACGCCACAGCGGCGGCCCGAGCGTACGAACTGCTCGGCGAGACCGACAAGGCCGACGAGATGCGCGGCATCGCCAAGAAGGTGAAGGACGCGGTCCTCGAACACCTCTGGGACCCGAAGGACAAGCTGCTCAAGCACCGGCACGTGGCCACCGACGCCCTGGTGCCCTGGAAGGAGATCAACAACTACTACCCGTACAGCGTGGGCCTGATGCCCACACCCGACGAGGACCCGCAGTACCTCGAAGCCCTGCGCCTGTGGGCGGACGCCAAGCAGTACCCCGTCTTCCCGTTCTTCACCGCCAACCAGGCCGACAAGGCGGAAGCGGCGGAGCAGGGCCACCCGGGGAGCAACAACTTCTCCGTCATCAACTCCACCGTCACCTTCCGCTTCCTCTCCTCGGTGCTGCGCAAGTACCCGAACAAGTACATCGACAGCACCTGGTACAAGAAGCTGCTGTCCTGGAACGCCTGGGCCCACTACGTCGACGGCGACAACCGGTGGCCCGACCAGAACGAGTTCTGGTCCGACGGCAGCGCCGACCCGCAGAAGATCGGCTACCGGTCCTGGATCCACCACACCATCCTCGGCACCACCAACTGGACCGTGATCGAGGACGCGATGGGCTTCCGGCCGCGCGACGACGGGAAGATCGAGCTGTCGCCGATCGACATCGACTGGCCGCACTTCGCCGTCACCGACATCAACTACCGCGGCACCGACGTGGCCGTCCTGTGGGACGAACCGGGCGACGGGAAGCGGCCGTACGGCCGCCAGGTCCCCGAGGGCTACTCCGTCTACCTCGACGGCAAGCTCGCCTTCACCGCCGACTCCCTCACCCACCTCGTCTACGACCCGGCCACCCGCAAGGTGACCTTCCCGGACGGGGGAGGGGCCAAGGTCCGAACCACGGGCCTGCGCATGGCGGTCGCGGAGCCGCAGGACGTCACGTACGGCCCGAAGGACCGCGTCACCGACCTCTTCGCCAAGGCGGGCCGGGACCTGACAGGTGCGGCGAAGGAGAACCTCGCCGCCGGCGCCACGGCCCGCGCCTCCCACGAGGCCGAGGGGCGAGGCGTGTCCGGCGCCGTCGACGGCTTCACCATCAACGAGCCCTACTGGGGCGCCAGAGGCTCGGGCAGCACCGAGGACTGGTACGAGATCGACTTCGGGCGCCCGCGTCAGGTCGACGACGTCCGGCTCCACTTCTACAGCGACAAACGACAGGACGGATACGCCGAACCCGCCCTCTACACCGTGCAGTACCAGGACCGCGCCGGGCAGTGGAAGGACGTGGCCCGTCCCGCCAAGTCACCGGTCCACCCCAGGGCCAACCTGAACCAGGTGCGCTTCCAGAAGGTGACGACCGAGAAACTGCGGGTCCTGATGCGGCACAGGGACGGCCACAGCAGCGGTCTCAAGGAGATCCAGGCATACGGCACCGGCGCCCGGCCCCCGGCAGCCCGGAACCAGGCCCCGTACGTCGAAGCGTGGCGGGACACCACGTACAGCCGCCCGGGCCAGGTCAGGCTGACGGGCATCGTCGAGGACGACGGGCTCCCGGAGAGGAAGCTCTCCGCCCTGTGGAAGGCGGCGGACGGCCCCGAAGGCGGCACCGTCATCTTCGACGACCCGCGCGCCTCGACGACCGTCGCCCGTTTCACCAAGGCGGGCACCTACACCCTCGAACTCACCGCCACCGACGGCGCGTTGCAGTCGTCGAAAAAGGTCGTGGTCAAGGCGGAGGGGCTCGGGAACGGCCAGGCGAACGTGGCGCCGTCCGCGACACCCACCGCGTCCTACACCTCAGGCTGGGAGTCGGTGACCGCGATCAACGACGGCCGTGAACCTGCCTCGTCCTCCGACGCCCCGCGCTGGGGCAGCTGGCCCCAGAAGGACACCCAGTGGGTCCAGTACACGTGGGACGACCCGGTCCGCGTGGACGGCTCCGACATGTACTTCTTCCGCGACGCGCAGCCCGGCGCGGCCGACGGCGTCGGAGTCCCCGCGTCCTGGGTCATCGAATACCGGGACGGCGACACCTGGCGCGAGGTCGCCTCGCCCAGCGGCTACGGAACCGCGGAGGACCGCTACAACAAGACCACCTTCACCCCCGTCACCACCACGGCCCTGCGGGCCCGCCTGACCGGGCACCCGAACCTCGCACTGGGCGTACAGGAGTGGAAGGTCTACGCCGAGACGCCGGAGTCCGTCCGCGAGGTCCATGTCCCCACCCCACGCGGCAAGATCCCGGAACTGCCCGGCCAGGTGACGCTGGTGTACTCCGACGGCTCCACGGCACGCTCGCCCGTTGCCTGGCCGGCCGTCACCGAGGAGCAGGTCGCCGAGGGCGGCACCAGCGTACGGATCACCGGCCTCGCCGACCGGACGGCAGCGCCCGTCACCGCGACCGTATGGGTGCGCCAGACCGACGCGGTCGAGATCACCAGCATCGCCGAGGAGCGCGTCACCACCGGGGCCGGCCGGGCACCCACCCTCCCGGCGACCGTCGTCGCCACCTACAACGACGGCTCCAAGGACAGCCGTGTCCCCGTCACCTGGGACCCGGTGGCCCCGGACCAGTACGCCGGGCCGGGGACCTTCGAGGTGAAGGGAACCGTGGCGGGCACCACCTACCGCGCCACGGCCACCGTCACCGTGACCGCGCCGCCCTCATGACCGCTCTTCGTCCTCCCGCCCATGCCCGCCGACGACCGACGATCGGAGCCCGAGCATGTCCCAACCCCCCACCCGCCGCCGTCTGCTGAGACTCGCGGCCGGGACGGCAGCCGCCGCCCCGCTCGCGCACGCGGCCGTACCGGCGCACGCAGCCTCCACCGGTGCGGCCCCGAACGCGGCGTCCGCCCAGCCCACCGCCGCCCCGCCCACCTGGCCGGTACGTCCCTTCGCGCTGGACCAAGTCACCCTCGGCGAGGGCGAGTTCCGCGACAAGCGCGACCTGATGCTCGACTACGCCAGGACCTACCCGGCCGACCGAATCCTGGCGGTCTTCCGTGCCAACGCCGGTCTCGACACCCGAGGCGCCCGGCCGCCGGGCGGCTGGGAGACCTCCGACGGCAACCTGCGCGGCCACTACGGCGGCCACTTCCTCACCCTGATCGCCCAGGCGTACGCCGACACACGGGAGGCGGCGATCAAGTCCAAACTCGACTATCTGGTCGGCGCGCTCGGCGAGTGCCAGACGGCCCTGGCCGAGCACGGCACGCCGAAGCCGAGCCACCCCGGCTACCTCGCGGCCTACCCGGAGACGCAGTTCATCCTGCTGGAGAGCTACACGACCTACCCCACCATCTGGGCGCCCTACTACACCTGCCACAAGATCATGCGCGGCCTGCTCGACGCACACACCCTGGCCGGGAACGAACAGGCCCTGGCCATCGCCTCGAAGATGGGCGACTGGGTGCACAGCCGGCTCGGCCACCTGCCGAAGGCGCAACTGGAGCGCATGTGGTCGATCTACATAGCCGGTGAATACGGCGGGATGAACGAGGTGATGGCGGACCTGCACGCCCTCACCGGCCGGGAGGAACACCTCGCCGCCGCCCGCTGCTTCGACAACACCGCGCTGCTGGACGCCTGCGCCGAGGACCGCGACATCCTCGACGGCCGGCACGCCAACCAGCACATCCCGCAGTTCACCGGCTATCTGCGGCTGTTCGACCACACGGGCGAGGAGGAGTACGCCGCCGCGGCCCGCAACTTCTGGGGCATGGTCGCGGGCCCCCGGATGTACAGCCTGGGCGGCACGGGCCAGGGCGAGATGTTCCGCGCCCGGGGCGCCATCGCGGCCACCCTGGACGCCAAGAACGCTGAGACCTGCGCGACGTACAACATGCTCAAGCTGAGCCGGCAGTTGTTCTTCCGCGAGCCGGACCCGGCCTACATGGACTACTACGAGAGGGGCCTGACCAACCACATCCTCGCCTCCCGGCGGGACGCGCCCAGCACGAACAGTCCGGAGGTCACCTACTTCGTCGGCATGGGCCCGGGTGTCGTGCGCGAGTTCGGCAACACCGGCACCTGCTGCGGCGGCACCGGCATGGAGAACCACACCAAGTACCAGGACTCGGTCTACTTCCGCTCCGCCGACGGCAGCGCACTGTACGTCAACCTCTACCTGGCCTCGACCCTGCGGTGGCCGGAGCGGGGCTTCGTCATCGAGCAGACGAGCACCTATCCGGCCGAGGGCGTGCGCACCCTGACGTTCCGTGAGGGCAGCGGCAGGCTCGACCTGAAACTCCGGGTCCCGTCCTGGGCCACGGGGGGCTTCACCGTCACGGTCAACGGGGTCCGCGAACGGGCCGAGGCCGAGCCCGGCAGCTACCTCACCCTGAGCAGGAGATGGCGGCGCGGCGACCGGGTCCGGATCTCCGCGCCCTACCGTCTGCGCGTCGAAAGGGCCCTGGACGATCCCGCCGTCCAGTCGGTGTTCCACGGTCCGGTGCTGCTGGTCGCGCAGAGCCCGGAACAGGGATTCCGTACGTTCTCGTTCTACAAGGACTTCACCCTCCGGGGCGATCTCTCCGACGTGCTCAGGCCCGAGGGCCGGCCCCTGCACTTCACCACGCACGGCCTCACCCTCGCCCCGTTCTTCATCGGGGACGACACCCGCTACCACGCCTACTTCCGGCGCTCGGAGCCGGTCGTCGTGTTCGGCACGGCCGACTCGGGCGTACCCAACCGTGCCCGCGGTGACGGTCTGACGTTCCTCGACGTGCTGTGGGAGCAGGCGCCCTTCTCGACCACCGGGCGTTTCGTGCGGGCGGTGCGCGTCCTCGCCGACAGCTGGCTGTCCGAAGGGCTGTTCACGCGCGCGGAACGGGACGGTGTCGTCGCGGCGGCCGTCCGGGCGGACTTGAGGTACTGAGGGACCGACGGCACGGTCGCCCCACGGGTGCCGCCGCGTGGCGGCCGTGCCGTCCGACGGAACGTGCGCGATGTCTTGACGTGTACTTGGCATAGTGGCTTTATGGGAGCGCTCCCACGCTTTCACTTCTGATGCCTGAGTTTCTCGGCGCTCACTCTTGGAGTCGCAGTGAGAAGAACAAGAAGAAAGAGTCCATTAGCCCACCTGCTGGCCGGATTGGCGACGCTCCTGGGGCTCGCCGTCCTCGGCGCCCTCTCCCCGGCCATGGCCCACGCCCAGTCGCCCGGCGCCCTCGCCACCGGCCTCCACATCGACAACGGCCGCCTCGTCGAAGGCAACGGCAACGACTTCGTGATGCGCGGCGTCAACCACGCCCACACCTGGTACCCGGGCGAGACGCAGTCGCTGGCCGACATCAAGGCGCTGGGCGCCAACACCGTCCGCGTCGTCCTCTCCAACGGCCACCGCTGGACCAAGAACAGCCCCGAGGACGTGGCAGCGGTCGTCGACGACTGCAAGGCCAACCGCCTCATCTGCGTGCTGGAGGTGCACGACACCACCGGCTACGCCGAGGAGGCCGCGGCCGCCACGCTCGACCAGGCGGCCGACTACTGGATCGGCCTGAAGGACGTGCTGGCCGGCGAAGAGAACTACGTCATCGTCAACATCGGCAACGAGCCCTGGGGCAACACCAACCCGGCCGGCTGGACCGACCCCACCATCGCCGCCGTCAAGAAGCTGCGCAACGCCGGATTCGAGCACACGATCATGGTGGACGCGCCCAACTGGGGCCAGGACTGGCAAGGCGTCATGCGCGCCAACGCCCAGACCGTCTACGACGCCGACCCCACCGGCAACCTGATCTTCTCGATCCACATGTACAGCGTCTTCGACACCGCCCAGGAGATCAACGACTACCTGAAGGCCTTCGTCGACGCCAAACTGCCCCTCCTCATCGGCGAGTTCGGCGGACCCCCCGACCAGTGGGGCGACCCGGACGAGGACACCATGATGGCCGCCGCCGAGCAGCTCGACCTCGGCTACCTCGCCTGGTCCTGGAGCGGCAACACCGACCCGATCCTCGACCTGTCGATCGGCTTCGACCCCAACCAGCTCAGCTCCTGGGGCCAGCGCATCTTCAACGGCGCCAACGGCATCGCCCAGACCTCCAAGGAAGCCACCGTCTACGGCGGCGGCAACCCCGGCGACACCCAGGCCCCGACCGCTCCCGGCACCCCGAAGGCGTCCGCCGTGACGGCCACCTCCGCCACCCTCACCTGGACCGCGGCCACCGACAACGTCGGCGTCACCGGCTACGACATCGTCCGCGTGAGCGGCGGCACCGAGACCAAGGTCGCGGCATCCACCACCAACTCAGCCACGGTGACCGGCCTCACCGCCGACACGGCGTACACCTTCGCCGTCTACGCCCGCGACGCGGCCGGCAACCGCTCGCCCCGCTCGGCCACGATGAACGTCACCACCGGCAGTGCCCCGACCGGGACCTGCTCCGTGGGCTACCGGGCCACCAACGAGTGGCCGGGCGGCTTCCAGGGCGAGATCACCCTCCGTAACACCGGCACCACCGCCCTCAACGGCTGGAAGCTCGCCTTCACCTTCGCCAACGGCCAGACCATCACCAACATGTGGGGAGGAACCCACACTCAGAGCGCCGGCACGGTCAACGTCACCCCCGCCTCCTACACCTCCGCGATCCCCGCCGGCGGTTCGGTCACCGTCGGCTTCATCGCGAGCAAGGGCGCCACGAACACGGCCCCGACCACCTTCACCCTCAACGGTGCCGCCTGCACCACCACCTGACCGGACTCGCCCCGCCCTCCAGGAGCGAGGGCGGGGCCTCGGCGCTTCCCGGACACCTCCTGCGTGATCGAAAATGCGAGGCATTAGCATATGAGCGCCACCTAGCTCGAAAGTGAAGAACTGTGACTGTCAACGAGGACTCGTTCACCAACTGGAAGAACCGCGAGGAGATCGCGGAGTCGATGATCCCGATCATCGGAAGGCTGCACCGGGAGCGGGACGTCACCGTGCTGCTGCACAGCCGGTCCCTGGTGAACAAGTCGGTGGTGAGCATCCTCAAGACCCACCGGTTCGCCCGGCAGATCGCCGGAGAGGAGCTCTCGGTCACCGAGACCCTGCCGTTCCTGCAGGCCCTCACCACGCTCGATCTGGGCCCTTCGCAGATCGACATCGGCATGCTCGCCGCGACGTACCGCACCGACGACCGCGGTCTGTCCGTACGGGAGTTCACCGCCGAGGCCGTCGCCGGTGCGACGGGCGCGAACAAGATCGACCGCCGCGAGCCGCGCGACGTCGTCCTCTACGGCTTCGGCCGCATCGGCCGCCTCGTCGCCCGCCTGCTGATAGAAAAGGCCGGCTCCGGCAACGGCCTGCGGCTGCGGGCCATCGTCGTCCGCGGCGGCGGAGGCCGGGCCGCCGACGATCTGGTGAAGCGCGCCTCGCTGCTGCGCCGCGACTCCATCCACGGCCAGTTCCAGGGCACGATCACCGTCGACGAGGCGAACGGCAAGATCATCGCCAACGGCAACGAGATCAAGGTGATCTACGCCGACGACCCGACGTCGGTGGACTACACGGCGTACGGCATCAAGGACGCCATCCTCATCGACAACACCGGCAAGTGGCGCGACCGCGAGGGCCTGTCGAACCACCTGCGCCCCGGCATCGACAAGGTCGTCCTGACCGCGCCGGGCAAGGGCGATGTCCCCAACATCGTGCACGGCGTCAACCACGACACCATCAAGCCGGACGAGCAGATCCTGTCCTGCGCGTCCTGCACCACCAACGCGATCGTCCCGCCGCTGAAGGCGATGGCGGACGAGTACGGCGTCCTGCGCGGCCACGTGGAGACCGTCCACTCGTTCACCAACGACCAGAACCTGCTGGACAACTACCACAAGGCCGACCGCCGGGGCCGCTCGGCGCCGCTCAACATGGTCATCACCGAGACCGGTGCCGCCTCCGCCGTGGCCAAGGCGCTGCCCGACCTCAAGGCGCCGATCAGCGGCAGCTCGATCCGCGTCCCGGTGCCGGACGTCTCGATCGCGATCCTCAACCTTCGGCTCGCCCGGGAGACCACCCGCGAGGAGGTCCTCGACCACCTCCGCGACGTGTCCCTGACCTCGCCGCTCAAGCGCCAGATCGACTTCACCACCGCCCCCGACGCGGTCTCGAGCGACTTCATCGGCTCACGCCACGCCTCGATCATCGACGCGGGCGCCACGAAGGTCGAGGGCGACAACGCGATCCTCTACCTCTGGTACGACAACGAGTTCGGCTACTCCTGCCAGGTCATCCGCGTCGTCCAGCACGTCTCCGGCGTGGAGTACCCGACGTATCCGGCTCCGGTGGTCTGATCGCGGGGTGCGTCACTAGGCACGTCGCCGAGGTCAGGAGCCGGCGTGCCATCCCACGCCGGCTCCTGCCTCTTCCGCGGTGCGCTGTCAGCGGACCACGACGCGTACCCTGCCGAGATTCGGCACCTGGCCGAAGGGGGTTGCCGTGTCGCCCTCTCGCTGTGCCGTCGCCTTGAGAACGGGGAAGTACGTGCCCGGCTCGGTGTAGGTGAAGGTCTGCCGGATCTCGACGACCGGGCGGGGTGGTCCGAACGGCTTGGCAGCAAACGTGCCGGTACCGGCGAAGTCCCACTCGGTTCGCACGATGCGGCCCGCCCTCGGTGGCACCTCGATCCTGGCCGTGAAGGTGACGGACCGGCCGGCCGGCACCTCGATCCGGTCGGCGCCGTCGACGGTGAGGTCGACGACGGGCTGGATGCCGCGGCGGGCCGCGGCGTGCTCCGGCACCGAGACCTGGCTGCCGGTCACGTCGTACGACGTCGTGCGCGCGGGTTCCACGCCCTTCTCCACCCAGGCGCTCAGATCGCGCAGCGCCTGCTGCAGGATGCCGGTGAACTCGATGAGCCGGGCCGCGCGGGCGCCGGTGACCGGGCCTTCGAGGTGGTCGGCGTTGTCGCTGTACCAGAGGCGGAAGTCGTCGTCGTAACGCGCGCCGAGGGCTTCCTTCACCCGGGCGCGGTACCAGTCGCCGGGCCAGGGGTTGGCGTCGGTGTCAACGAGGTTGCCCACCACGATGATCTTGCCGGTGATCTTGCCGGTGTGGGTGCCGCCGCCACTGGTGGACTTGGAGATGAGAGGGCCCACCTGCAAGGCGCGCTGCGGGTACAGCGGCTTTCCGTCGGGCCCCCGGTACTGGTCCCAGGCGTAGAAGCCGGGGCGCGTGGGGGCCTGGTAGCGGTGGTAGGCACGGAAGGCGATGGTCCACTTGTTGTCGAGGCGCATCCTGACCCCGGTGTCGAGGGCAGCGAGCACCTTGGTGTCGTTCCCGCTCGCGAGGGTGACGACGCGCGTCGCCGGGTCGAGGGAAGCCTTCAGCGTCCCGATGACCGTCGTACCGTCGCCGCCGACCACGGTGAAGTCGAGTCCCGTCGTGTCCGCCTGCGTCGGGGCACTGGCGAGGACCAGGCTCGTGGGCGTGTTCCGGGCGTCCCGGTCGACCTTCTGGACCGTGGTCAGCAGGTCGATCCGGGCGGCACGGACGATGTCGCCGAGAGCCGACTTCTCGGTACCGAGGTAGCCCGGCTTGCTCCAGAAGTCGTCGGCGTAGGTCGGGTCCATGGTGCGCAGCACGGCCGTGAATCCGAGAAGCCCGTCCGGCGCTGACAGCCCGAGCACATATGCGTGGTCCTCCCACGCGTGCAGGGGGACGCCGAACCCCGTGGTCTCGCGCAGCATGGCCCGCTCCACGCTGTTGAGACCGGCGAAGGGCTTGCCGCTGCCACCGGGACGCACCGCGTCGGCGATGCGGGGCGCCTTGTCCCGCAGGACGAGCCGCGCCAGGGCACGGACGGTGAAGCTGCTCGGGATGGAGTACGGCGTGCCGGGGATGAAGGGCACCGCACCGTCCCACACGCCCTCGGTGTTCTCGATGGCTCCGATCGTCTGGAAGGAGCCGCCGCTGCCGCCCCAGATGTAGCCGTGGATCCTTCTCGACGAGCCGTAGTACTTCGCCGCGTACGTGCGGGAGAACTTGGCCGCGGCAGCGTCGACACGGTATCCGGTGCCGCCGTTGGTCTGCACGACGTAGGCACCGCTGTCCGCGCCGAAGGCGATGTCCTGGTCGGCGGCGTTCTCGTCCGTCAGCGGGTACACCTTGTGGAAGAAGCGGCCCTGCCACTGCCCCTTCGGCGGCAGACAGAGGGTGAACTTCTTGTTGGTGCCGTCGAAGTGGCCCGAGACCTTGCGGTGCGGTACCGGTGAGGTCAGATCCCTCTCACTGTCGATCACGGGTTGGTTGTACGTCGGGTCGTCGCAGTCCGGGGTGACCCACATCGGGCCGCCGCTGACGAGTGCCGCGCACTGCGGGCGGGACGCGGCCGACGCGCCGGGGACCGATATCGCCGATGTTCCGAGAACCACCACGGCACCGACCGCCGTGTTGCGGACGAAGCGGCGCCTCGTCAGTGTGTTGTCCTGGGCCGGCTCGGATGTGTCGCCGGCGTTTGCTCCCTGTGTGTTCACGAGGTTCCCTTGAGGTCGGAAAGCTCCGCGGTGTCGCTCCGCAGCCGCCTTGCGCGGCGCAGACGCTGCTTCTTCGGATCCGCTACCGGAGCCGCCATCTGGAGCTTGCGGGTGTACGGGTGCTGCGGGTCGGTGGCGACGTCGTGGGCCTTGCCGATCTCGACGACGCGGCCCTGGTGAAGGACGGCGATGCGGTCGCTCACCTCGTTCACGACGCCGAGGTCGTGGCTGATGAAGAGGTAGGCCACGCCCGTCTCCCGCTGGATGTCCTTCAGGAGGGTGAGGACGCGGGCCTGGGTGGTGACGTCGAGGGCGCTGGTGGGTTCGTCGCAGATGATGACCGACGGCTGAAGGGCGAGGGCGCGGGCGATGGCGACGCGCTGCCGCTGGCCGCCGGAGAACTCGCGCGGATACCTGTCGCCGGAGTCGGCCGGGAGGCCCACGGCGTCCAGCAGGTCCCGCACACGTGCCCGGCCGCCCGCCACGCCGGCCGCGACGAGCGGTTCCACGAGGATGCTCTCGACCGTCATCGACGGATTCAGCGACGAGTACGGGTCCTGGAAGATGACCTGGATGTCACGGGCGACCTTGCGCCGGCGCGCCCGTGAGACGTTGCTGATGGTCTCGCCGCGGAAGGTGATCGTGCCGGCCGTGACCGGCGCGAGCCCGAGGACCGCGCGGCCGATGGTCGTCTTGCCCGAACCCGACTCGCCGACCAGGCTCAGGGTCTCCCCGGCGTGCAGGTCGAAGGAGACGTCGTCGATCACCGTGGCTCCGGTGCCCCGCCGTCCGCCGTAACGGACGACGAGGTTACCGACCTTCAGTACCGGTTCCGTCAGTACCGGCTCGGCCACTTCACACCTCCGCGATCTCGACACGGCGTGCCGAGGAGAGCAGTTCCCGCGTGTACGCCTCCGCGGGGGCCTCGAACAGCCCGTCCACGTCCCTGCGCTCCACGATGTGACCGTCCTGCATCACGCTGACCGTGTCGCAGATGTCGGCGACGACTCCCAGGTTGTGGGTCACGAGGACGACGGCCAGTCCCCGTTCGTCGCGCAGTTCGCGCAGCAGCTCCAGGACCTCGGCCTGTACGGTCACGTCCAGGGCGGTGGTCGGTTCGTCCGCCACGATCACGTCGGGGCCGGAGGCCACCGCGCCGCAGATGAGCACGCGCTGTGCCATGCCGCCGGAGATCTCGTGCGGGTACTGTCTGAAGACCCGCTCCGGGTTCTTGATGCCGACGCGCGCCAGCAGCTTCAGCAGTTCCCGTTCCGCTTCCTGCTTCGAGATGTTCTTGACCGCGCGCAGGCCGTGAGTGAGCTGCGCGCCGACCGTGAAGCAGGGGTCGAGGTTCGACATGGGTTCCTGCGGTATGTAGGCGATGCGCCGGCCCCGGGCC
The DNA here is from genome assembly GCF_030551255.1 of Streptomyces sp. NL15-2K. Lineage (GTDB taxonomy): Bacteria > Actinomycetota > Actinomycetes > Streptomycetales > Streptomycetaceae > Streptomyces. The sequence continues at coordinate 505,868 of NZ_CP130630.1, read as the reverse complement.
TCGCGCAGCCGCTGTTCGTCGGCCAGCAGGTCCTGCCCGTCCAGGAGGACGCTGCCGCCGAGGACGACCGCTTCGCAGGGCAGGATGCCCAGAGTCGTGAACGCGATCTGGGACTTGCCCGAGCCGGATTCGCCGACCAGGCCGTGGATCTCGCCGCGCCGTACGTCGAGGTCGATGCCGTGCACGACCTCGCGCACCCCGTCCTCGCCGTCCGGGTAGCCGATGCGCAGACCGCGGACCGACAGCACCGCCTCGGTGGGGGCGGCCGTCCCCGCCACGGCCGCCTGCCCGCGTTCTTCCCGCGCCCGCTGGACGAGTTCGCGGCGCCGCCGCGGGGACAGCGTCCTGCTGTGCGCCGACGACTGGAGGATGTCGCGCAGGGCGTTGCCGAGCAGGACGAGCGCCAGGACGGTAAGGGTGATGAGGAGGGCGGGCCAGAGCACGCCGGGCCTGTTGTTGTAGATGTTGCCGAACGCCTCCTGGAGCACCCCGCCCCAGGACGCCTTGTCCGGGTCGCTCAGGCCGATGAAGCCCATACCGGCCTCGATACTGATCGCCGAGGCCAGCACGAACGAGCTCTGGACGATGATCGGCGCGCGTACGGCCCACAGCACATGGCGTCCGACGATCCGCAGGTCGGAGAGTCCGACCACCTTGGCCGCGTCCACGTAGAGCTCGCTGCGCACCTCGAGGACGACCGACCTGACCAGGCGGAAGTACGTGGGTGCGACGATGAGCCCGTAGGCGGCCATGGCGGCGACGATGTTCGACCCGGTGCGGGCGTACAGCGCGATGAGCAGCACGATGCCCGGCATCGACATGACCACGTCGGAGAACCAGCTCGACACCGCGTCGGTCTTGCCCCGGTAGAAGCCTGCGGCAAGGCCACTGGTCACGCCGATCACCAAGGAGACGACGAGCACCACCAGACAGGCGATCATCGTCTGCCGGGTGCCGTACATCAGCCGCGACAGGATGTCCCGTCCCGTCGAGTCCGCTCCGAGGAGGTGACCGGGGGAGAACGGGGAGGCGTTCACCGCGCTGAGGTCGGTCACGTTCTGCCCGTGCGGGGCCAGCCATGAGCTGGACAGGCCCAGGAACACCACGAAGAGCAGGAAGGCGATGCAGAGGGCGGCCTGCGGATCGGTCAGCAACCGCCGCAGGAGCGAGCGTCCCTTGGTGGCCGGCTCCACCGGACCGGACGGCTCCAGGGTGGGAGTCGTGGTCATCGCGTCCTCGCTTTCGGGTTGACCGCCGCCGTCACCAGGTCACCCAGCAGGTTGACGACGAGCACGATCACGATCGTCACCAGCACGCACCCCATCACCATGGGAACGTCGCCCCGCTGGGCGGAGCCGTTGCTCAGCTCGCCCAGGCCCGGCAGCGCGAACACCTGCTCGATGAAAACGGCGCCGCCGATGAGCCCGAGGGTCTGCAGGCTCAGGACGGTCAGACCGGGACCCGCCGCGTTGCGCAGCACGTGGCGGAAGACCACCTTGGACTCGGGTATCCCGCGCGCCCGCAGGGTGCGGACGAAGTCCTGGGAGAGCGTGTCGAGGATCGCTCCCCGGAACTGCGCGGCGGAGTTGGCGATGGCTGCCACCAGGAGGGCGAGCACCGGAAGGGTGACCGATTCGATCCATCCGGTGGGGCTTTGGTCCGGTGAGACATATCCCGTGGCCGGGAACGCCCGGAAGGAGACGGCGAAGGCGAAGACCAGGCCGATCGCGACGATGAAGGGCGGTACGGCGGCTCCCGCGACCGACAGGAACTGCACCACCCGGTCGATCCACCCGCCGCGGACGGCGGCGGCGACCCCGACCAGGACGCTCACCACCGCCGTCAACAGGATCGTCAGGACGATCAGGGTGAGCGTCACCGGTACCCGGGAGGACAGGGCTGACGACACGGACTGCCCCGTGAAGAAGGACTCCCCGAAGTCGCCGGTGACGACCCCCTTGAGCCAGTCCCCGTACTGCACGAGGAGCGGTCTGTCGAGGCCGAGCTTGGCCACCTCGGCCCGGACAGTGGCGTCGGTGGCGTTCGTGCCCAGCACGGCCCGGGCGATGCCCGGACCGTTGCCGTACATCAGTGTGAAGGTCGCGAAGCTGACCAGCAGCAGCACGGCCACCGCGCGAACCAGCTTCCTCAGTACGGATACCAGCACCCGTCGCTCCAATCACTCATGCCCGTAGGGGCTACTGGAAGTCCCAGAGCTGCGGGTGCAGACCGGCCGGGTCGGTCGACTTGTTGATCTTGACCTCAGGGTTGGAGGCGTAGATCGTGCCCGTGTCCACCATCGGCACGAACCACGCCTGGTCGATGACGTACTGGTTGAGGGCCTGCTGGTCCTTGGCGGACTGCTCCGAGGTCTTGCTGGAGATCGTGTTCCAGAGCTTGTTCACCGTCGGGTCCTGCTGGTGTTCGACGTTCCAGATGCCGTCCGGCAGGACGTAGTCGGCGATGTCCTGCCGGGAGTCGGCGTAGTTCCCGAGCGCCCACATGGGCACCGGGTACTTGCCGCTGAGCAGCTCGCCGATGGCGTTCGGCCCGGACAGGGTCACCTGCTTGACCTTGATGTTGATCAGACCCAGCTGCTGCTTGACCACCGGCATCAGCGCGTCGAGGCCCTGGCCCTGCATGTAGGGCATCTCCAGGGTGAATCCCTTGGCGTAGCCCGCCTTGGCCATGAGCGCCTTGGCGGCCTCGACGTCATAGGGGTAGGGATCCTTGAGGCCATTGATACGGGCCTGCGTGCCGGCCCGGAAGATCTGCGCGGTCGGGGAGGCGAGGCCGCGGTAGAGGTTCTTGGCGATGGCTTCCTTGTCGAACACCATGTTCATCGCCCGGCGCACGTCCACGTTCCCCAGCGCCGGGACCTTCTTGCCGAGGTGATCCGTGATCAGCAGACGGGTGACCTCGCTCTTCTGCCACTGGACCTTCAGCCCGGCCGCCTCGGCCTGGCTGTAGGTCGCCTGGGTGATGAGCGAGCCGTCGATCTGGTCGGTCTTGAGCGCGTTGATCGCCGCCGTCTCGTTGGTGATCACCTTGATGACGAGCTTCTTGTACGGGAACCGCTTGGAATCCCAGTACGCGTCGTTCTTGGTGAAGGTGTACGTCGAACCGGCGGTCGTCGCCGAGGCGTCCAGCGTGTACGGGCCCGAGCCGACGGGCGCTTTGTTCGTCTTGCCGCTCGCGAGGAACCTGGGGCTGCCCATGCGCACCTCGCACAGCCGCGCGGTGAGCAGTGGGTTCGGCTTCGACAGGGTGATCTTCACGGTCGACTTGTCGGGCGTGGTGACCGTCATGTCCGCGAAACGGGCGGCGCTGCCGCCATGCTTCTTCGCGTACTCGAAGTTCGCCTTGACCGCGGCCGCGTCGACCGGGCTGCCGTCCGAGAACCTCATACCCGAGCGCAGATGGGCCGTGACGCCCATGTTGTTGGGCGCGAACGTCCAGGACGTCGCCACATCCGGCTCCGGCTGACCGTTGGCACCACAGCGAATGAGGCTGTCGTACACGGCCGAGGCCGCCCAGCCCTGGTAGGCGGGCTGGCTCGTCGGGTCCCAGCCCTGGATGTCCTGCGTCATGCCGAGAGTGAGCGTGGTCCTGGCCCCGCCCGAACTCCCGGAGGTGGTGCCCGCGCTGGTGCAGCCGGTGAGGGCTGCGAGACCGGCAAGGCTCATGGTCGTGGTCACTGCGAGAGCAGATCGAGTGGTGCGCCGCATCGGGGACTCCTTGGGATGCGAAGGAAGTGCGGCCCTGGCAGCTTGCCGGCCGGAGGGGAGATGTCGCGGGCGCCCAGAAGGAGGAGCGCGAACCGGACGAAGTGAATGTGTACAACGTTCTACGCCGCAACGTACGGAGAGCGCGAGAACCAGTCAAGGGAACGCACAGACCCTCTCGGGTAACATTTCCGCAACGCACGCGTAGCCTCGTCTTCAGATTCGCCCTTTGTTGGCCATCTGACGTGCCGTTATCTCCTTCTGGCCGACTGAGGGACAGTCGGCGACTTGCCGGCCCACGTTCGACACGCCGCCGACCCGTCACTACCCGTTCAAGACAGGCAGTGCACCGTTGCACGCAACGCCCCGCGTCCGACGCCCCCGGCCCTCACCTGCGCCGCGAGGGCGCCGCACTGGTGGTACGCACGACCAGGCGTGGCGCCACGACGTAGTGAACCGGCTGAGTTCGGCCGTTCAACCGCTCCAGCAGCAGCCGCGCGCTCACCTGGCCGGTCAGATGGCCGGACTGGTCGATCGTGGTGAGGGCGACCCGGCCGATGGCCGAGGCGTTGATGTTGTCGTAGCCCGTCACGGTGAGGTCCTCGGGAACCCGTAGGCCGCGCTCCTCCGCCGCCCGCAGGACACCGACGGCCGCGATGTCGGCCCCCGCGAAGATCGCGGTCGGCGGACTCGGCCGGTCGAGGGCCTCGACCGCCGCCAGGTACCCGCCTTCCTCCGTGTAGGAGGTCTCGATGACGTCCGGTTGCAGGCCGTGCCGTTTCATGGCGGCCACGTAGCCGTCGCGGCGGGCCGTGTGCGCGAGGACGAAGGGTCTTTTCAGGCTCCCCGTGGGATGGCTGGTGTGCACGATGCTCCTGTGCCCGAGGCCCACCAGGTGGTCCACCATGAGCCGGGCACCGCCATGGTCGTCGTCGACAACGGTGTCGAAGTGGACGGCGCCACCATGCCGTGCCACCACCACGGCCGGAAGCCCCGCGCCGAGCTGCTCCAGCCAGGCCGTGCCGATCTCCGGCGTGATGATCACAAGTCCGTCGACCTGCCGGTCCGCCAGGGCCTCGATGCTGCGCTGCTGGCGCGGGGCGACGAGCCCCCCGGTGATCAGGATCTCCTGGTACGGGCCGGGCTCCAGCTCGTCCGTGATGCCTTCGACGATCTCCGGCTGGAAGGGGTGCGACAGCGCCGCGAGCATCACGCCGATGGTGTAGGAGCGGCCCCGCATGGCGCGCGCACCTGCTTGGGGGCGGTATCCCAGCCGTTCGATGGCGGCGGTGACCTTGGCCCGCATATCAGGGCTGACGCCATAGGCGTCGCGGAGAACCTTCGACACGGCGGAGATCGAGACCTGCGCCTCCTTCGCGACGTCCTGGATCGTCACGCGTCGAGTACCGGAGGAACGCGACCCGTCCGCGGCCTGTACGACTTCCGGCTGCGTCTGCCGATCGCCCGAACTGTTCATATCGCCCCGCAGGTCGGCGTCAGCAGAGCTGTTGTCCATTCACGCCATGCTACAAGCGCAGCTGTAGATCGCCGCCTCACAGATCGATGCCTTTCGATGCGTCACCAGGTCCTTGACATGAGTTCGGGACGGTCCATACGCTCCCGATCGTAGAACGTTGCACACTACCGGCTTGTCACGCCACCACATCCGAGGCGTGCGGGCGTTCCCGAGCAGAGCGCGTGGTCGTCCGCTTCGGGCCCGGTCACCAAGTGCTCGAGAAATCTGGAGACCCGCATGGTCGTGGCTGCCGCTCCCTCCCCGCCTCGCTTCGAACACTTCACCGATGCCTCCCCGGTACGCGGCGTCGGAACCGGCTCTCCCCGACTGTCCTGGTCGGTCCCCCATGCGGACTCCGGCTACGAGCAGACCGCGTACGAGATCGAAGTGACCCGGGGCGGCATCGCCGAGAGGTACCGGGTCGACAGCACCGAGCAGATTCTCGTGCCCTGGCCCGCACGGCCGCTCGCGTCCCGGGAGTTCGCGGCCGTACGCGTGCGCGTCGCCCACAAGGAGGAGTGGAGCGACTGGAGCGGACGCGCCGTGGTGGAGACGGGCCTGCTCGATACGGGCGACTGGACGGCGTCCTTCATCAGCCCGGTCGGCATCGGTGGCCTGCGCATGCCCGCCCCCGTGCTCTCCGGCACCCTCCATGTTCCGGGCGATGTGCACAAGGCCCGCCTCTACGTCACCGCGCGGGGTCTGTACGCCGGCACGCTCAACGGTCTGCGGGTCGGGGACGCCGTCCTCACCCCGGGCTGGACGGCGTACGCCCACCGGCTCCGCTATCACACGCACGACGTGACGGAGCTGGTGCGCAGCGGCGACAACACGCTGGACTTCCTGCTGGGCAATGGCTGGTACCGGGGCCGCCTGGGCTTCCGCGGCGAGCGCGCGCAGTACGGCGACCGGCTCGCGCTGCTGGCCCAACTCGAGGTCACGACCACCGACGGCCAGGTACACGTCCTGGCCACGGACGGCTCCTGGACGGCACGCGAGAGCGAGGTCCTGGCCGATGACCTCTACGACGGCCAGCGCACCGATCTGCGCCGCCGGGGCCGTGACTGGCGGCCCGCCACCGGCGCGGTGGAGGTGGTCGACAGCGACCTGAACCGGCTCGTCGCACCGGAGGGACCGCCCATTCGGGTGGGCCACATGTTGTCGGCCCAGAAGGTGTGGACCTCACCCGCCGGGCGCACCCTGGTCGACTTCGGGCAGAACGCCGTGGGGTGGGTACGACTGCGCGTCCGCGGCCTGGCGGCCGGCAGCGAGGTCGTCGTGCGGCACGCCGAGGTGCTCGAACACGGGGAACTCGGCACGCGGCCCCTGCGCACGGCCGAGGCGACCGACAGCTACCTCGTGGCGGGCACCGGAGAGGAGGTGCTCGAACCCATGCTCACCTTCCACGGCTTCCGGTACGCGGAGGTGTCCGGGGTCCCCGGTCTGCGCCCCGAGGACATCGAGGCCGTGGTGATCTCGTCGGACCTGCGGCGCACGGGCTGGTTCCGCTCCTCCCACGCACTGCTCAACCGGTTCCACGAGAACGTGGTGTGGGGCACCCGCGGCAACTTCGTCGACGTGCCCACCGACTGCCCCCAGCGCGACGAGCGGCTCGGCTGGACCGGTGACATCCAGATCTTCACGCCGACCGCGGCCTTCCTCTTCGACGTCGGCGGTTTCCTCGGCTCCTGGCTGGCGGACCTCGCCGCCGAACAACGGCCGGACGGGTCGGTGCCCTTCGTGATTCCGGACGTCCTGCACGACGCCTCGCCGGCCGCGGCAGCCTGGGGAGACGCCGCCGTGGTGGTCCCCTGGGTGCTGTATCAGCGCACCGGCGACCAAGGCGTACTGGAGCGCCAACTGCCCAGTATGCGCGCCTGGGTCGACAAGGCGGCGTCCCTGGCCGGGCCGGACCGGCTGTGGACCGGCGGGTTCCAGTTCGGCGACTGGCTCGACCCGTCCGCGCCGCCGGAGGCGCCGGGGCGAGGCAAGGCGGACCCCGACGTGGTCGCCACCGCGCATCTGGCGCACTCCGCCCGGCTGGTGGCCGAGGCCGCCCGGGTGCTGGGCCGGCAGGACGAGGCCGACCGGTACGCGGCACTGGCCGAGGAGGTCCGCCGGGCCTTCAACCGCGCCTACGTCACCTCCGCCGGTCGTGTTCTCTCCGACGCGCCGACCGTCTACGCCCTCGCGATCGCCTGGGACCTGCTGCCCGACGAGGGGCAGCGCGAGCGGGCCGGCCGGCGGCTCGCCGACCTGGTGCGCGCCGGCGGATTCCGAATCAGCACCGGCTTCGTGGGAACCCCCCTGGTCACCGATGCGCTGTCGGCCACCGGACACGTCGACGTCGCCTACCGCCTGCTGCTGCAGACCGGATGCCCGTCGTGGCTGTACCCGGTGACCATGGGGGCGACGACCGTGTGGGAACGCTGGGACAGCATGCTGCCCGACGGCAGCATCAACCCCGGTGAGATGACCTCGTTCAACCACTACGCGCTCGGCGCGGTCGCGGACTGGATGCACCGCCAGGTGGCCGGTCTCGCCCCGGCCGCGCCGGGCTACCGCACCATCCTGGTGCGACCGCGCCCATGGGGAGCGCTGACCTCCGCGTCGGCGCGGCACATCACCCCGTACGGAGAGGCCGGCGTCCACTGGGAGCGGGCCGACGGCGAGTTCCGACTGGACGTGCGGGTGCCGGTGGGGACGACTGCTGAGGTGCAGTTGCCCGGTGACACCGATCCGGTCCAGGTGGGCCACGGCCAACACCGGTGGGTGGTGCCCGATCCCGCCGGGCCGCCGGTAGGGCCGCCGGCCGACCGCACCGTCCGGGACGTTCTGGATGATCCCGAGACCTGGGCCGCGGTGGTCGGCGCCGCAGTGGAGACCGGGCTGGCTCCGCAGGGCGAGACCCAGGTCGCGGCAGCGCTCGCCAGCCGGCTCGACGCCCCGGCCGCCGACATCGCCGACGCACTCGTTCCGCAGGATCTGCATCCCGGTGCGGAGGCCTTCCACCGGGCCGTGCACACGATCCTGGATCCGATCTCCGCCTGATGCACCGGAGCAGTCGCACACGCACCACCCGAGCGATGGGCCGTGCCAAAGCGTTCGCAACACAACAGGAGTTGCCCGCCTATGCCTACGCAGGACCACCGTGACGCCGGTCTGTCCGCGAACGTTCGTGCCGAGCTACTGCTGCGGGAGATGACACTGGAGGAGAAGGTCGACCAGCTGTCCGCGGAGTGGCCGTGGAACCTGGTGCGGGCGGACGGCTCCGACGCGCAGGGCGCGGAACACGTGCTCAAGCGGGCGCCCGGGCATGTCGCGGGCCTGACCGCCGACGATCCGCAGCGGCTCGCGCGCCTGGCCGGAGCGATTCAGCGCCAGTACGTGACACGTACCCGGCTCGGCATCCCGGCTCTGATCCACCAGGAGGCACTCAGCGGCTTCCTCGCCGGCGGCCACATGGTGTTCCCCACCGGCACCGGACTGGCGGCGGCATGGAGCCCGGAGCTGGTCGAGGAGATGGCCGGCCTGGTCCGCCGGCAGATGCGGCGGGTGGGTTTCCGGCAGGCACTGTCCCCCGTGATGGACGTCGCGCTCGACCCGCGCTGGGGACGGGTGCACGAGACGTACGGCGAGGACCCGTACCTGGCCGCCGCGATGAGCGTCGCCTACACCCGCGGTCTGCAGGGCGAGGACCTGGCCGACGGGGTCATCGCCACCGCCAAGCATTTCCTGGGGTACGGGCTTGCCTCGGGCGGCATCAACCTGTCCGCGTACGAGGGCGGCGCGCGGCGCACCCGGGACCTGTTCGCCTGTCCCTTCGAGGCATCGATCCAGCTGGCCGGGCTGCGGTCCGTGATGAACGCGTACGCGGACGTGGACGGGGTCCCCGCCGGTGTCTCGCGTGAGGTGCTCACCGACCTCCTGCGCGGAGAACTGGGCTTCGAAGGGTTCGTGTCCTCGGACTACATGACGCTGGAACACGTCGTGAGTCGTCAGCACGCCGCTGCCACCCCCGGTGAGGCGGGCCGGCTGGCCATCATCGCCGGGCTCGACGTGGAGCTGCCCAAGGCCTACGGCTACGGAGACGCCCTCGTCGCCGAGGTGGAGCGCGGTGCCCTCGACGTGAAGGACGTGGACGTCTGCGTCCTGCGGGTGCTGCGGGCCAAGTTCGAACTCGGCCTCTTCGAGAACCCGTATCCCGTGGAGCGCGTCGACCTGGACGCCACCAGGGCCGAGGGCGGGCCCCTGTCCCGCGAACTGGCCCGGCGCGCCGTGGTCCTCGCCAAGAACGACGGGCTGCTGCCGCTGTCCCCGGGCGAGCTCGCCGTCGCCGTGATCGGGCCGCACGCCGATGTCACCGCCCCGCATTTCCCCACCTACACCTATCCGGCCTGGCGCGAGATGACGCTGCGCATGGCGCAGGGAGAGCTCGGCAACCAGGTCGGGATCGAGCCCGGCATGGACTCGTGGAACGACGAGTTGTTCCCACCGGTCGAACAGGAGACGTACCTCCGCGAGCGCTACGGCGCCCGCACCCTCGCCGACGCCGTCTCGGACTTCGCCTCCGCGGTGCTGGTGGAACAGGGGAGCACGCTGACGTCCGCTCCCGGCCCGGAGGCACTGGACCGGGCGGTCGACACCGCACGCCGCAGCGACGTCGTGGTGCTCGCGCTCGGCGGGGCGAGCCTGTGGTTCACCGGCGAGCGCACCGAGGGCGAGGCCAGTGACTCGGCGGACATCTCACTGCCACCCGCGCAGGTCGCGCTGGCCGAGGCGGTGGCCGCCACCGGCAAGCCGATCGTGGTCGTGCTCGTCCAGGGACGTGCCTACGCCCTGCCGGAGGCGGTGCGCAACGCCGCGGCCGTCGTGGTGGCGCCGTACGGCGGGCCGTTCGGGCCGAGTGCGATCGCCGAGGTCCTGTTCGGCGCGGTCAACCCCAGCGGGAAGCTGCCGTACAGCATTCCCCGGCACACCGGCCAGATCCCGGTCTACCACCACCAGCACGCCGGCACCGGCTACCGCAACCCGCTGCCGCCGGGCGTGGACCGGCTCTACCTGGACCTGGAAGCGACCCCGCAGTACCCGTTCGGCCACGGCCTGAGCTACACCGACTTCGCCCTCGGCGACTTGTCGGGCGACACGCGGATCGACATGGACGGCAGCGCGCGGATCAGCGCGACGGTCACCAACACGGGCGCCGCCGCCGGCACCGCCGTCCTTCAGCTCTACGTACGCGCCGGCGCCTTGGGCGTCACCCGCCCGGCTCAGCAGCTGGCGGGCTTCGCCCGGGTCGAGCTGGCGGCGGGGGAGAGCCGCCGTGTCACCTTCCGCCTGGCGGCGGGCCAGCTGGGACACACCACGCTCGCGCGCGACTTCGCCGTCGAACCCGGGCAGGTCGAGTACTTCCTCGGCTTCGACTCCGACGACCACCGGCTGAGCGGATCCTTCGGGCTGGTGGGGGAGCGCAGGGTACTGACGAGCGCGCAGCGGTCCTTCCTCTCCGAGGTACGGCTCGAACGTGTCTGATCCGGAATCCGTACCGACCCCAAGGAACTCCTCGTGGATCTGCCCAACCCCCTGATCCCGGGCTTCAACCCGGACCCCAGCTGTGTCCTCGTCGACGGCACGTACTACATGGTCACCTCGTCGTTCGAGTACCTGCCGGCGCTGCCGGTCCACCGGAGCACCGACTTCGTCGCCTGGGAGCACATCGGCAACGTCGCCCCTCGCGAGGAGCAGGTCCGGCTCGCGCACACCCCTTCGAACGCGGGCGTATGGGCCCCCACCATCCGCTACCACGAGGGTCTCTTCCACGTCATCGTCACCGTGACCGCCAGTCCGCGTGGCTGCGTCGTGTTCACCGCGGCCGACCCGGCCGGCCCGTGGAGCGACGGAACCTCCCTTGACGGCATCCACGGCATCGACCCCGACCTGGCGTGGGACGAGCACGGCACCGCGTACGTCACCTTCAGCGGCCTGCATCTGGACGGTGTCCGGGTGGTGTCGAACCGGGGCATCCTCCAGGCGAGGGTCGATCTGGCGACGGGCAGGGTGCTGGAGGAGCCGCGCGAGCTGTGGTCCGGCACGGGCCTGGTCGCGCCCGAGGCGCCGCACCTCTACCACCGCGACGGCCAGTGGTATCTGCTGATCGCCGAGGGCGGCACCGGCTACGGACACTCGGTGAGCATCGCGCGCGGCCCGAGCATCGAGGGGCCCTTCGAGGGCGCCCCGCACAACCCGGTCCTCAGCGCCTCCGGCACCGCCCGGCCCGTCCAGTGCACCGGCCATGCCGACCTGGTCCGGGGACCGCACGGCGAGGACCTGCTCGTACTGCTCGGTACCCGGACGGCAGGCCGGACGTCCCCGCTGGGCCGGGAGACCTACGTGACCACCGTGGAGTGGGCCGACGGCTGGCCGTACGCGGCTCCCGTCCCCCTCGCCCCGCGTACCGAACCGCTCGACGAGTACTTCACTTTCACCGATCCGACGGCCCTGGCGGATCCCGGCTGGCTGGCGGTGGGCCGGGCCCCCGAGTCGGTGGCGTCCCTCGGGCGGCGCCCCGGCCATCTCACCCTCAGCGCACAGTCCGGGGGCATCGACGCCTTCCGTCCGGACTTCGTGGGCCGCCGCCAGCGCCATGTGACCAGTGTCGTGGAGACCCGGATCGCCCCGGCCGACGGCCGAGGCGGACTCGGTATCCGTCTGGAGGAGGAGTCCACCATCGCCCTGGTCGCCGAGCGGGCACCGGCCGGGAACTGGATCCGGGTCACGGGCCGGGCGGCCCTGCCGACGCTGGTCAGCACCTGGAGCACCGAGGTGGCCGGCGACGAGGTCGTGCTCCGCATCGCCACCGAGGCTCCCCGGGAGGGCAGGGCGCCCTGGCTGCCGTCCGGCGACACCATCCGGCTCGACGTCGTGGACGCGGCGGGCGTCGAGACACGGCTGGCCGAGTTCGACGGCCGGTTCTGGTCGGTCGAGACCGCCGTGCCCTTCACCGGCCGTGTCACCGGCATGTTCGCCGAGCACGGCACCGTGCACTTCGCCGACTTCCGCTACCACGGGGAGGACGCCGCATGACAGACAGAGAGGCCACCATGACACGCATCCCGTTCAACGCCGACTGGACGGTGAAGCCGAAGGTCAGCGGCTTCTCCGACCTCTTGGGCGGAGAAGCCGCCGCGCGGCCCGTCGTGCTCCCGCACGACGCCATGCTGTCGCTGCCGCGCTCCGAAACGGACAGCGAAGGGCCCTCCACCGGCTACTACCCCGGCGGTGTGGTCGAGTACGGCAAGGAACTGTTCGTGCCCGAGGAGTGGCGTCGCAAGCGGGTCACGGTCGAGTTCGAGGCCGTCTACCGGGACGCCATGATCTTCGTCAACGGCTCCTTCGCCGGGCAGCGACGCAACGGCTACACCGGCTTCCATGTGCCCTTGGACCCCTACCTGCGCCACGGGCAGACGAACACCATCCGGGTCGAGGCGCGGGCTCACCAGGATTCGCGCTGGTATTCGGGCCTGGGCATCCACCGTGACACCTACTTGCATGTGACGGATCTCGTCCACCTCGCCGCCGACGGCGTGCGGGTCCTGACACCGGAGGCGGACAGCGAAGGGGCCGTGGTCGAGATCGCCGCGACCATCCGCAACGAGGACGTCAACACCCGGACCGTGTCCCTCCACACCGAGCTGCGGGACCAGCTGGGCGTACAGATCGCGGCAGATGTCACACCCCTCACCATCACGCCCGGCACGACCACCGTGTCGCGTACCCGGCTCTACGTCCCCGAGCCCCACCTCTGGGGAGTCGACCACCCCTACCTGTACCGGGCGACGGTCGGGCTGCGCGACGGGGACGCCCAACTCGAGACAACCTCGGTCAACGTCGGCATCCGCACTCTTCGGCTGGACCCGCGGCACGGGCTGCGGATCAACGGCCGGACCGTGAAACTGCGCGGGGCGTGCATCCACCACGACAACGGCCCGCTCGGCGCGGCGGCGATCGGGCGCGCGGACGAGCGCCGCGTCGAGATCCTCAAGGCCGCCGGATTCAACGCCGTCCGCAGTTCGCACAACCCGGCCGGACCCGCCCTGCTGGACGCCTGCGACCGGCTCGGGATGCTCGTCGTGGACGAGGCGTTCGACATGTGGTTCGAGGCCATGAAGCCCTTCGACTACTCCTTGGACTTCCCCGAATGGTGGGAGCGGGACGTGGAGGCCATGGTCGCCAAGTGCTTCAACCATCCCAGCGTCATCATGTACTCCATCGGCAACGAGGTCCCCGAAGCCGGTTCCGGACTGGGCGGTGCGTGGGGGCGCCGGATGACGGAGAAGATCCGCGCTCTGGACGGCACCCGCTTCGTCACCAACGCGGTCAGCAGCTTCTGGGCCGTCAGCACCGAGATCATCGACGACTTCAAGCAGGAGGTCTCGGCGCTGCACGCCCGCGGCATCAACGACGTCATGAACGCGATGACGGAGATCTTCGACCGCATCACCACCTCGGAACTCGTCACCCAGCGCACCGCCGAATCCCACGCGGCCGTCGACGTGGCCGGTCTCAACTACGCCGAGGAACGGTATGGCTCCGACGGAGAGAGGTTCCCGAACCGGGTCGTCCTCGGCACCGAGACCAATCCGCGGAACATCGCGCGGATCTGGCCTCTGGTGCGAGACCTGCCGCATGTGATCGGGGACTTCACCTGGACCGGGTGGGACTACCTCGGTGAGGTCGGGCTCGGGCGGACCGACTACACCGAGGATCCGGCGGTACGCGGCGGCGGCGACCCCGAGTACCCCTGGCTGCTCGCCTGGTGCGGCGACATCGACATCACCGGACACCGCCGCCCGGCCTCCTACTACCGGGAGACCGTGTTCGGGCTGCGGCACGAGCCGTACATCGCCGTCTTCCGCCCCCAGCACCACGGCGAGCGCCGTCTGGAGATGCAGTGGGCGTGGACGGACACGGTCGCGGGCTGGTCCTGGAACGTGGCACCGGGCTCGCCGGTCGAGGTCGAGGTGTACAGCGCCGCCGACGAGGTCGAACTGCTGCTCAACGGCAAGCCGGTGGGCCGGCGGCCGGTCGGACCGCAGCATGAGTACCGGGTGCGCTTCGACCTGGAGTATCACCCCGGCGAGCTGACGGCCGTCGCGTACGACGACGGTGTGGAGCGGTCACGGGTGAGCCTGCGGACGGCGGGGGACGCCCGCCTCCACGTCGAGGCCGATCGCCGGTCGCTGACCGCGGACCATCGCGAACTGGCCTACGTCACCATCGAGCTCCGTGACGACGACGGCAACCTGGCTCACGACGACGACCGTGTGGTGGAGGTCCAGGTCACGGGTTGCGGGGTGCTTCAGGCGCTCGGCAGCGCCCGGCCCGTCACCGTGGAGCGCTTCGACGCGGCACGACGTACCACTTTCGACGGACGCGCCCTCGCCGTCGTCCGCCCGACCTCCCCCGGCCCCATCCGTGTTCTGGTCACCAGTGACGGGCTGGACCCCGTCACCGTGGAGCTCGAAGCGAGCGCCCCCGCCGACGACGGGCGCTGACGCCGAGAAGCACCTCTCCACACCCGGCGGCCGCTCCCGCACCCATCATCCGACCGAAGGAACGACACCCCATGACCAGCGACGACTTCCGCGACGCCCGTCTGCCCGCCGACGAGCGGGCCACGCTGCTGCTGCGGGAGCTGACGGTCGAGGAGAAATGCCATCAGCTGGTCTCCGTCATGCCCTGGACCCTGGTCCGTGCCGACGGTTCGGACTCCGACGAAGCCGAAGACTGGCTCAGCCACCCGCCGGGGCACGTCGCCCAGCTGATCACCGACACCCCGGCGAAACTGGCGCACCTGGTGGAAAGCATCCAGCGGCAGGCCGTGGAACGCACCCGGCTCGGCATCCCCGTCCTCTTCCACCAAGAGGCGCTCAGCGGCTTCCTCGCCGGCGGACACATGTCCTTCCCCACCGGCACCGGCCTGGCGGCTGCCTGGAGCCCGGAGCTGGTCCAGCAGATGACGGAACTGATCCGCCGACAGATGATCCGCACCGGCGTGCGGCACGCACTGTCCCCCGTCATGGACGTTGCACTCGACCCGCGGTGGGGCCGGGTGCACGAGACCTACGGTGAGGACCCCTACCTCTGTGCCGCACTCAGCGTCGCATTCACCCGCGGCCTGCAGGGCGACGACCTGAGCCGGGGCGTCCTCGCGACGGGCAAGCACTTCCTCGGCTACGCCCTGCCCGTCGGCGGGGTCAACACGTCGGCGTACGAGGGCGGCATGCGGCAGACCCGGGACCTCTTCGCCTACCCCTTCGAGGCCGCGATCCGGCTCGCCGGTCTGCGCTCGGTGATGAACTCCTACGCGGACGTGGACGGCATCCCCGTGGGCGCCTCCCGGGAGGTGCTCACCGACCTGCTGCGCGGGGTCCTCGGCTTCGACGGCTTCGTCTCCTCGGACTACACGACCCTGGACCAGCTGGTCGGCCGTCAGCGGGTGGCGGACACCGCCGGAGAGGCGGCATGCCTCGCGATCGCCGCCGGCCTCGACGTCGAGATGCCCAAGCCGTACGGCTACGGCCAGGTGCTCGCCGAGGAGGTCAGGCGGGGCAACGCGGACATCGCCGACGTCGACACCAGCGTCTGGCGGGTCCTGCGGGCCAAGTTCGAACTCGGGCTCTTCGAGAACCCGTATCCGGCGCAGCACATCGACGTGGCCGCGGTGGCGGCCGAGGGTACCGAGCTGTCGCGGGAGCTGGCCCGGCGTTCGGTGGTGCTGGCGAAGAACGACGGGATCCTCCCACTCGCCAAGGGACTGAACGTCGCGGTGATCGGACCGCACGCCGACGCCGCGAAGCTCCAGTTCGCGACCTACACCTACGCGTCGTGGCGGGAGGCGACGGACGCCGTGCTGAGCGGGGAACTCGGCAACATGCTCGGCTCGGACGACGTCACCACTCCCTGGTACAAGGGGCTCCTGGCGCCGGTCGAGCCGGAGGAGCTGGTCCACGAGCGGTTCGGTGCCCGCTCGATCGCGGCGGAGATCACCGACTACGCCGGGCAGGTACGGACCGAACAGGGCACCAGGCTGACACGGTCGCTGGGCGAGGACGCCGTCGCACGCGCGGTGGAGATCGCCCGGGAGTCGGAGGTCGTGGTACTCGCCCTCGGCGGTGCGAGCCTGTGGTTCACCGGCGAGCGCACCGAAGGGGAGGCCAGCGACACGGCGGACATCTCACTGCCGGCTGCGCAGACCCGGCTCGCCGAGGCCGTGGCGGCCACCGGCAAGCCGATCGTCGTCGTACTCGTACAGGGACGCGCCTACGCGCTGCCCGAGGTGGTCCGGAGTGCTCCGGCGATCGTCATGGCGTCCTACGGCGGGCCGTTCGGGCCGAAGGCGATTGCCGAAGTTCTCTTCGGCGCGATCAACCCCAGCGGCAAGCTGCCCTACAGCATTCCCCGCCATTCCGGTCAGATCCCCGTCCACCACCACCAGAAGGCCGGCTCCGGCTACCGCAATCCACTACCGCCGAGCGTCGGCCGACACTACCTGGACCTGGAGGCCACGCCGCTCTACCCCTTCGCGCACGGCCTGAGCTACACCGACTTCACCCTCCACGGCCTCTCACACGATGCACAGGTCGACACCGACGCAGCAGCCCGGATCGCTCTCACCGTCACCAACTCCGGCCCGGTGACGGGCGCCACCGTCGTCCAGCTCTACGTCCGGGTCAACGCCAAGGGCGTCACCCGGCCCGCACAGCAGTTGGCCGGCTTCTTCCGCGTCGAGGCGGCGCCGGGCGAATCCCTGCGCGTTACCTTTCGCCTCTCCGCCGCTCAACTCGGCCACACCGACGCCGCCCGGAACTTCGCGGTCGAACCCGCTCGCATCGACTTCTTCCTCGGCCTCGACTCCGACGACCGCCGCGTCGAGGGCTCCTTCGATCTGGTCGGCGAGCCCCGTGTGCTCTCGAGCGCCGAACGTGCCTTCCTGTCCGAGGCGTCGTCCGGGACATCGGTACGCACAACCCCGATGAAGGAGATTTGATGCCCTACGGTCCCCGATCCGTCCTTGCCGACGTACTCCGCAACCCGCAGGCCGAGTCCGTGGTCCGCACGTACATGCCCGGCGTCGAGAACGAACCGATGCGGGCGACGCTCCTGCGGGGACGCCTGGAGCTGGTGACCGCCATGGTGCAGCCCCTCCGGGTCGACCCTGTCGCCCGTGAGGCCTTCTACGCCGAGCTGGCAACGGTGGAGGAGACGGTGGTCGAGGAGCCGCCCGCCGAGCCGGAGGTGGTGCCGTCCGCCGACTACGAGTCCGCCGACGTGCCGACCGGCAGCGCCCGACTCGTCCGGCGCAGCACGGTCCGGCGGTGGCGGACGTTCGAACTGGAACTGCACGGCCCGGCACACGGAAACCCGTTCACCGAGGTCGAGCTGCGGGCCGTTTTCCGGCACGGGGAGCGGACCCTGACCGCGTACGGCTTCTACGACGGTGACGGGGTGTACCGGATCCGGTTCATGCCGGACGAGGAAGGCGACTGGTCCTTCCGCACGTCGAGCAATGCCCGCTCGCTGGATGGGATCACGGGCGGATTCCCCTGTGCTCCGGCGGGTCCTGACGACCACGGCCCGGTCCGAGTGAACGACCGCTTCCACTTCCGCCACGCCGACGGCACCCGGATCCTCCCGCTGGGGACCACCGCCTACGCCTGGACGAACCAGGGTGACGACCTGGAGAAGCAGACCCTGCAGACCCTGGCGGACACCCCGTTCAACAAGATCAGGATGTGCGTCCTGCCCAAATCGTTCGTCTACAGCACGAACGAGCCGCCCCGCTATCCCTTCGAGGGCTCGCCGGAGACCGGCTGGGACTTCCAGCGACCCGACCCCGCCTACTTCCGCCACCTCGAGCAGCGCATCGAGCAGCTCGGCGATCTGGGCATCGAGGCCGACCTCATCCTGTTCCACCCCTACGACCGCTGGGGCTTCTCGGACATGGGTCCGACCGCCGACGACCGGTATCTGCGCTACGTGGTCGCCCGGCTCTCCGCCCACGCCAACGTCTGGTGGTCGCTCGCCAATGAATACGACTGCATGTTCTCCAAGGACGCGGCCCACTGGCCCCGCTCCGCTGCCGTGATCCGCGAGCGGGATCCCCACGATCACCTCATGAGCGTGCACAACTGGGTGGAGCTCTACGACAACGGTGCCGACTGGGTCACCCACTCCAGCATCCAGCGCGGCCCCGAGGACACCCGTGTCTGGCGCGAGCAGTGGGGCAAGCCCGTCACCCTCGACGAGATGGGCTACGAAGGGAACATCGACTGGGGCTGGGGCAACCTCACACCCCAGGAGATGGTCCGCCGCTGCTGGGACGGTGTGGTGCGCGGCGGATACGTCACCCACGGGGAGTGCTACCTGGCCGACGGCGACGTCCTGTGGTGGGCGAAGGGCGGCACGCTCAAGGGTGACAGCACGCCCCGCCTGGAGTTCCTGCGCACGATCCTGGAGCAGACCCCTCAGGACGCCGCCGGCATCGACCCGCTGCCCTCGGAGTTCGACTTCCCGGCCGGTGGGGTCGAAAACCGCTACCACCTCACCTACTTCGGCGCGGCGCAGCCCGGTGCGCGCTCGTTCACACTCCGACCGGGAACCAGCTACCGCGCCGAGATCATCGACACCTGGAACATGACGGTCACCGAGCTGCCCAACACCTATGAGGGCGAGTTCACCCTCACGCTGCCGGGGCGACCGTACATCGCGGTCCGCCTGACGGCTGTGGAGGGAAAGAAGGAGTGACATCACTCCGGGAAGTGTGCCGAGGCCACCAGGACCGGCCGCGGATCCAAATGGGGCGACGACGGCACGAACCAGATGCGGTGGTGGTGTTCGCCGCGTCCGTGCACGACAACGCCGCCGACATCGCGCTGCTGGTAGTCATTGCCTACCAGTCGGGCTTGGCACAGCCCGGGCAACCGTCGGCAGGTTGATCTGCCCTCAGTCGGCATGTCCGCAGCGAGTGCATGTCGACTGGCGGTCACAATCGAACGACTCCCGAAGCCATCGACACAGCCACCTGGCAGTGTGCCCTGGGTCCACATCTCGTTGGCTCTTCCCGGGGCAGCAGCCGGGTCAGCACAGTGCCCCGCCTCCATCGTGAGAAGCCTCAACCAAGCCGGAAGCCAAGTGAATGCCGGCCGCACCACCGCGCTGATGAACCTCGGGCAGGTCCTGCCCGCAGCAGTCTTCGCCTCGCTTACCGGCATGCACGTGGTCACCGCCGAACAGCGGCACCGCCGGGCCGCACCGGACTGGAGCATGCCTACGGAGTGGCGCAGGACACCCCACTTCGCCTACTTCAACTCCTAGTCGCGCACCCTGCACGGCGGACTGCCTGATCAGGCGCCCTCACCGCTGGGGCGCGCGGACCCGTCGGGCCCGCGCGCCGATCGCGCCGTCAGGCGATGCGGTGGACGCGCTGGCTGATCAGCTCGTAGCGGGCACCGACGACGGCCAGCCGGCCGGCGGCCACCTTCGCGGCCAGGTCGGGCTCCGCGGCGAGCCGTGAGCGGACGGCGCGTATGTTGGCGTCGATCGTCGCGTCGACGCGCGCGTCGCCCTCCTTCGTGTGGTCGATGGCCGGACCTATCTGGTCGGCCAGATACTGGATGTGGGCGGGCAGCCGCTCGCCGGACACCTCCGCCTCGACGGCGGCGCGCACCGCACCGCACGACTGGTGCCCGAGCACCATGACCAGCGGGATGCCGAGTTCGAGCACGCCGTACGCGACGCTGCCGAGGACGGCCTCGTCCAGTACCTCGCCGGCGGTGCGCACGGTGAGCAGGTCGCCGAGGCCCTGATCGAAGACGAGCTCGGGCGGCACACGTGAGTCGACGCACCCGAGGATGACGGCGAAAGGATGCTGACCCGACGTCAGGCTCTCCCGAACCGTGGGTGTTTCGTCCGGGTGCGTCTCACGGTACGTGCGCCAGCGAAGGTTGCCTGCCGACAGTTCCCGCAGGACTTCCGCGGGCGTGGTGGGCCGCCTCCGTCCGGCGCGTGGGGACGGCGTGCCGGGGGAGGCGGCGACGGCGGGCGTCGCACCGAGGGCGGCCCCGGTACCCAGGGCCGTGGCCCCGGTCAGCCCGGCGCGCAGCAGTGTACGCCGGGCGGGTGCGGTCGGCTCGTGGCCGACGGCTCTATATGGGGTGACTTCAGAGTTCACGGCGAGGAACGTATGTGCGGGGCCCTGTCCGGTCCCGCAGGTTACTGAATCATGGCCGGGCATGGAGAATCCGTGAACGAATACGGGGATGCCGTTGGTGTTCTCCAGTGCCTTCCTTGACCTTTCCCGCGGAAAGGCGCCTCTCCAACGGCCATGCGGTGCTTGCCGGTTGGCGGGTCCGAGGCGGACGTGTGTGGACCTTGTGGAAATCCTCTTCTCGGTGGCGGCATATAGGGCATCGGGTATGGACCCGGGGATGCGTCGGCCCACAATGGGGCTGGCAGTCATATCTTTCGTGCACTGATTAAGTGAACTATGAATCTATTCGGCCGTAGCGCCTTCTCCCGCCATCAAGCTCCGCCGGTGCCCCCTAAACCCACGCCCGGCCCGTCGGCTTCCTCCTCCGTCGTGCTGCCGGATCCGGCCCTGGAGGCACTGACCGGAGAATGGTTGGTCGATCCCGCACACAGCCGGATCGGTTTCTCCGTCCGGCACGCCATGGTGACGACAGTGCGCGGTTCCTTCGCGGAATATGAAAGCCGCCTCTACTTCGACGGGCGCAACCCGGCTCGCTCGCGGGCCGAGATCGTGCTGTCCACCGCCAGTGTCGACACCGGTGTGGAACAACGGGACGCCCACTTGGTCGGTCGTGACTTTCTGGATGCCGTGTCCTACCCGCGCATGCGGTTCGCCAGTACCGCCGTGGAACTCGCGAGCTCCGACGTGTACCGCATGACCGGTGACCTCACCATCAAAGCCACCACACGTCCCGTCGTACTGGAGCTCACTTACATTGGGCACGTCACGGATCCATTCGGCTATGAACGGGTCGGCTTTGACGGCACCACCACCATCAACCGCACCGAATGGGGCCTGACGTACAACAGCAAGCTGGCCGAAGGCGGTGCGATGGTGAGTGAGAAGGTGCGTCTCCAACTCGACATCGCCGCCATCCGCGCTCTGCCTGCCGGCTGACCGGGGGCATCGCGACAAACCGCTTCAGTTGTTGATCCGGCGGCGGCTTGGTCGATCCTACGAACTTGCCGCTCGCCGGGTTACCGCCCTCGGTGGTATCTGGTAGGAAACTTTCCTATCGATGTCAGGTACAGACCAACCTGACTCACCCCCCACCGCCCTTTGGAGTGCCCGCGATGCGCATGCCCGCACGAACGGCAGCCCTGAAGCCCCCCTCTCGCCGCACCGTCCTCGCCTTGCTCGGCGCGTTGACCGCGGCCCCGCTGCTCGCATCTCCGCAGGCGACGGCCGCCCCCGCCGCCGCACCCGGCCTCGACGACCCGGCGAAGAAGGAGATCGCCATGAAGCTGGTCGCGAGCGCCGAGAACTCCTCCCTCGACTGGAAGGCCCAGTACAAGTACATCGAAGACATCGGCGACGGCCGCGGCTACACCGCAGGCATCATCGGCTTCTGCTCCGGCACCGGCGACATGCTCGACCTCGTCGAGCTCTACACGGACCGCAAGCCCGGCAACGTCCTCGCCAAGTACCTGCCCGCGCTGCGCCGGGTCAACGGCACCGACTCGCACGACGGCCTCGACCCGGCCTTCCCGGCGGACTGGCGCAGGGCCGCCCAGGACACGGTCTTCCAGCGGGCCCAGAACGACGAACGCGACCGTGTCTACTTCGACCCGGCCGTCCGGCAGGGGAAGGCGGACGGGCTCGGCGTACTCGGCCAGTTCGCGTACTACGACGCCATCGTCATGCACGGCGACGGGAACGACCCGGCCGGCTTCCGCAACATCCGCAAGCGGGCCCTGCGCAAGGCCCAGCCGCCGGCGCAGGGCGGCGACGAGGTGACGTACCTGCACGCCTTCCTCGACGCGCGGGTGTGGGCCATGAAGCAGGAGGAGGCCCACAGCGACACCAGCCGGGTCGACACCGCGCAGCGGGTCTTCCTCCGCAACGGCAACCTGAACCTGAACCCGCCGTTGCACTGGAAGGTCTACGGCGACAGCTACCACATCGGCTGACCCGGACGAACCCGCGGCCGACGGGCGTGCCGGTCCCGGCGCGTACCCCGTCGGCCCGGCCCCGTGGGCAACCCCCGCACTGCGTGCACCTCATACGGCCATTCCGAATACGGCCGTATCGACCACAGGAGTCCCCATGCGCACGCCCAGCCGCACGTTGCTCTCCCACCTCCTCGCCATGACCACTGCCACCGGCGCCCTGGCCCTCATCTCGCCCCCGGCATCCGCGACGGCCCGCGCCTCGGGGATGGAGGTCTCCACCGCCGCCCAGCTCAAGTCCGCCCTCGCCGTGGCGGTGCCCGGCGACACGATCCGGCTCGCGGACGGCACGTACGCCGGCAACTTCAAGACGACGAGGGCGGCCATCTCCGGTGCCCGCATCCCGCTCACCGGTTCGCCGAAGGCCGTGCTCACCGCCGGTGGCGGCTACGGCCTGCACCTGAACGGCGGGTCATACTGGACCGTCAGCGGACTGACCGTGACCGGCGGTCAGAAAGGGATCATGATCGACTCGGCGAAGGGGGTCGTGGTGGACGGTGTGACGGTTCACGGCCTAGACATGGAGGGCGTCCACTTCCGCAACTCCAGCACGGACGGCGTGATCAAGAACTCGCGCATCCACGACACCGGGAACGACGGCCGAGGGATGGGGGAGGGCGTGTACGTGGGGACCGCCAACACGCTCTCCGGCAGGAGCGACAACATCCGCATCCTGGACAACACCATCGGGCCCGACGTCGGCGGGGAGAGCATCGACATCAAGGAGGGGACGACCGGCGCGCGGATCGTCGGCAACACCTTCGACGGCCGCGGTCTCACCGGTGCGTAGATCTACACCCAGCAGTCCGGCTGGGGCTGCGGCACGGTGTTCAAGGGGAACAGGTCGACCCTCACCGGCGCGAGCGGCCCGACCCGGCTGGCCGTCAACGTGACGAACCACAGTTCCGGCTGCCGGACCACGGTCTACAGCAGCAACACGGTGACGGGCGGCAAGGGTCTGACGAACATCACGGTGACGCCGTCATCACCCTGAAGGATCAAATTGCTTCTTATACTCAAAGGGACACAAATCTCACGGAGTGTTCCATGTCCCGCAAGCGCCCCCCAGACGACGGTGACGAACTGCTGACCAGACTCGGGGCGCTGACCGCTCAGGCGCGTGAGCGGGCGGAGCTGCAGCGTTCCCTGGTCGAGCTCGCCGTCGCCCTGCAGCGCGGCATGCTTCCCTCGGACATGCCGGTCGCCCCCGGGTTCCACTTGGCCGTCCAGTACGCACCCGCCTTTCAAGGACTCAACGTGGGGGGCGACTGGTACGACGCCTTCACCATGCCCGACGGCCGCATCGGGCTGTCCATCGGCGACGTGCAGGGCCACAACATCGAGGCCGCCGCCTTCATGGGGCAGGTCCGGGTCGGACTGCGCGCGCTCGCCTCCGTGACGAGCGAGCCGGGCGAGCTCCTCTGCAGAACGAACGACCTGCTCCTGTCCCTCGGCACCGACCTGTTCGCGACCTGCACCTTCATGAGGCTCGACCCGTCTGCCGGAGTGCTGGAAAGCGCGCGTGCCGGACACATCCCGTGCGTCTGGGCCACGGCGGACGGGAAGTCCGGCGTCGCCGAGGACGAAGGGGGACCGCCGCTGGGTGTCCAGAAGGGTCAGGACTACCCGGTCACTCGGTACCGGCTCGACACCGGCGGAGTGTTCGTCCTCGTGACGGACGGCGTGGTGGAGGGGCCTTCCCTGAGCGCCGACGAGGGGCTCGACGAGGTGGTGAGGCTCGCGGGAGTCGCCGCCGTGGCGGGCATGGACGCGGACTCGCTCGCCGCCGCCGTGATCAAGGGCGCCGAGCGCGTGGGGCACGAGGACGACGCGGCCGTCCTGGTCGTCGGCCACGACGGACCCGGCGTACGGCGGTAGGGCGACACCCCACGCCTTTCGCCTCGCCGACCCGGCGGCGGCGGTATCTGATGGCTGCTGTGGTGGGTATTGAGGATCTGCGTCGACCGGCCGTCTACGCCCTTCAGACGCTGGCAGTCGCCGCCTGCTATTTCGCGGCGGGACGGCTGGGCCTCATGCGGCAGCTCGTGGTCCAGGGCGCCGTGGTCACACCCATTTGGCCGCCCACGGGGCTTGCGGTGGCCTGCCTGTTGATCTTCGGGATCCGTTGCCTGCCCGGCATCGCCCTCGGCGTCCTCCTGGTGGTCATGTCCATCACCTCACTTCGGCCCGCTGTGATCGGCACCATGGCGGGCAACACCGCGGCTCCGGTCTGCGCGTATCTTCTGCTGCGCAGGGTGGGCTTCCGTACGGACCTCAGCCGGCTGCGGGACGGCGTCGCACTGGTGTTCCTGGGGGCCCTGACCAGCATGCTCGTCAGCGCGACTACCGGGGTCGGCCTCCTCGTCCTCACGGACAAGCTAGCCGGGCACGCCTTCTGGCCCATCTGGCTGGCCTGGTGGGTGGGCGATGCGATGGGCGTCCTGATCGTCACCCCCTTTCTGCTGCTGCTCCACACGGCACGACGGCCTCCACCTCTCACCCGATGGAAGGAGGCATCGGGGCTGGCTCTCATCGCCTGCGGACTCGTTCCGCTGGCCACGTACAGCCCACTCAGCCTGATGTTCCTCGTCTACCCGCTGCTGATCTGGGCCGCGCTGCGCTTCCAGCTGGCGGGCAGCATCCTGTGTGCCCTCCTCGCCTCCACGACGGCCACGATCGCGGCGACGGACGAGGCCGGCCCGTTCGAAGGCCTGACCCATGTCGAAGTGATGATCAAGCTTCAGGCCTTCAACGGTTCCATGGCCCTCACTGCCCTGCTCCTGTCCGCCGTCATCACCGAGCAGCGCAACACCAGACGCTCGGTGGAACAGGCGTGCCAGGACTTGGTCGAGGTCCTGGAACACCTCACCGCCGGAGACGCCCCCCACACCCGACCACCGAAGGACGACGACGGCCCGGGCCCCGAGAAGGGCGGGCGGTGAGCGGCTCCGAAACCCGGCGTAGCGGCCGAGTATTGTTCCCCGAAGGTATTTGCGCAGGTCAAAGCGTGTTCTTAGGTCGGAGAACCTGCCCCGGGGTCGAATTGGGGTCGAATGTGCCCGTGCCAGTCTCGGATCGCAGGCATCGGCAGCGTCGTTGCTCGGCGAAAGGGCGTGACCAGGGGATTCTCGTGACAACGACCAGGTCGCGTATGCCGGTTGGCCGTCTGAGCTGGAGCCGCTCGATGCGGTGGGTGGCGACAGGGCGACCGATTGCGAATGCTGCGGCACATGCGATCCGCCTTTGGCGGCATCGATGGTGCCCGTCGTGACCAGATGAGGAAGGAGGTCGCTGCGGCCTAGGCCCAGCAGGCCACCGCCCACTGGGATCGGCAGGTGGCCACGGTCGAGGCACAACCTTGGTGGTGTGCTGAGCCCGTTGGCCATGGCGAACGCCGACCTGGCGGGGAGCTCAGGGCGCCCTGCCTGGTCGGCTCCCACGGTCAGTACGGCAGACGAGCCGAGTGGACGGCCGCGTCAGGACTCCTGGTCCTGCCGAGGAACATCCGGACTCCACAAGGCAGGGTGGTGGCTGACGGCCACCCGGGGTGACCTGCGGGACAGTGCCACAGAAAACAGACCGCCCAGCGTTCAGGCGCTGGGTAAGGGTGAAACGGTGGTGTAAAAGACCACCAGTGCCCAGGGTGACCTGGGCAGCTCGGTAAACCCCACCTGGAGCAAGGTCAAAAGGGGAAACAGACCAGCCGGCCGGCGATCTACCTGAAGCAGATCAAGACCCCGGTATGTCCCGGAGGCAGCGCAAGGCGGTCGGGGCCCACGAGAGTCGGCCCCGGCCGCTTTCGCAGTGTCCGGCATGCCCCTCTCCGAAGGGGCACGGCAGCCGGGGAGTCCCGGGACACATGCGGGACAAACAGCCGTAGAGACCTGGTTTCAGCCGGTGTCAGCCGGACTCGGCCCTCGACGGAGAGGAAGAGTCCGATTCACGCGTAAGAGCAGAAAGACGCAGTCTGACCTGCGGAAATGTCGCCAGTCTGACAGGAAGTCAGTGGCGCCCCCGGCAGGAGCCATAAAACATGGCTGGTCGTGCACACGGCGCTGACCTGCGTATTTGCGCCACGGTGGCGGTTGAGGGGCGGGCGCGGCTGGTCCCGCTTTCGCCGGGGACGGCCTCGACGGCTGCTGAACCCCTCGCGCATGGTGACAAGACGAGTTCTCACGCTGACGTCTTCGTGAGTCGGTAGGCGGCACGGCGAGGCGCCCTGTTCGAGGGCACTAGTACTCCAGCGAAACGCTGCTGGAGTACTAGGTCATATCCGCTGCGGGAGCAAGGCACCTTTCTGGTGGTCGAGGGGTGGGACCGTCGGCTGTCGGTCGTGGCTGACGCGAAGAGGCTGATCGGTCATGCCGGGGCGGTGCTGCTGCGCCGATGCGCGGACCGGACGGGGCTGACGGGGGCGCTGGCGAAGGTGCTGCCGTCCAGCACCGTGGCCGGCTGGCGGGACCGGGCAGGGGTGCTGGTGCACCTGGCGGTCGCGATCGTGCTCGGGGCCGGCGAACCCGTCGGAGGCCAAGCAGTTTCAGCTACACCATCGGCCGCTGTTCGGGCCCGAGGCATCGGACTCGACCGCCCGCCGCACTCTTGCCGCGCTCGACGAGGCCCCCCTGGCGAAGATCGTCAAGGTGCGGGCGAGGGTGCGCCGGCACGTGTGGGGCCTGCTGCATCTGCGGCCGGGCGGCTTCCCCTGGCTGACGGTGGCCGGCAAGCGGCTGACCGGCTGGATCGTCATCGACCTCGACGCCACCATCATCACCTCGGCCTCGAAGAAGACGGGGGCGGCGGTCACCTTCAAGAAGACGTTCGGGTTTCATCCGCTGGCCGCGTGGTGCGACCAACACCACCGAGTCCCTGGCCATGCTCCTGCGACCGGGGAACTCTGGAGCGAACACGGTGGCCGACCACATCACGGTCTCACCCACGCCCTCGCCCAGATCCCCGGGTCGTCGACCGCAAAGATCCTGGTGGGGGTGGACGGGGCGGGAGCCACCCACGGGCTACTCGAACACCTGGAAGCGTTGAACACCACCCGGCGCACGGTCCGTTACACCGTCGGCTGGAAGATCACCGAAGACGACGAGAAAGCCATCGCCCGGCTGCCCGAGACCGCTTGGGAGACCTCCGTACACCAGGACGGCACCCTCCAGGAGGGCTACTTCGTCGCCGAGTTGACCGGCCTGAACACCCGCCAAGGCTGGCCCGAGGGCATGCGGCTGATCGTGCGCCCGGTGCGTCCGGCCCGGCGGCACCTGAAGAAGCTGACCGCGTTCGAGAAGCAGACCGGCTGGCGCTACTGCATCACCGCGACCAACATCTGTCACATGTGGGGAATCACCGGCTCGGGCCACGCCCAGTTCCTGGACGTGCTGCACCGCTCCCACGCCGGTGTGGAAGACCGGGTACGCACCAACAAAGCGATGGGGCTGGACAACCTGCCCTCGCAATCGTGGGAGGTCAACCGCGGCTGGATGCTCGCTGCGAACATCGCCGCCGATCTCGACGCCTGGGTGCGACTGCTGGCCCTGCACGACATCGATCAGAAGCTCCTGGTCGACAAGGTGAGTCGGCGACACGACCAGCGCCAGGGCTCCGGGCGAAGTGTCGAGATGACTACGACATCGTTGCGCCGTGGCGGCCTTGGCTTCACCAAGTAGGCGCGAACTACCGGATGCGGCAAGGACGCGTCCCGAGGTAGGCCGCACGGCAGAGAACGTCCCCTCGCGCGAAGCTGCGGTAGTCAGGCACGACATGGTCTTTGGAGGCGCTCGGGTCAGGAAAGGGATTCGGTGACAGCCGCGCCGTTCGTGCGGGCGACGCTACCGAGCCATGCCAGGCTCGGCTTCGCTTTGCGCTCGAAGGTCTCCCTGTCGACGGCGGCCAGCCCGAACGTCGGTTCCCAGTGGCCCCACTCGTAGTTGTCGAGCAGGCTCCAGTGCAGGTAGCCACGGACGTCTGCACCGTCCGCGATCGCCGCGGACAGTCCCCGCAGCGCGTCGGTCGTGTAGGCGATTCTGCGGTCGTCGTCGCTTGTTGCGATCCCGTTCTCGGTGACGAGGATGGGTAGGCCGGCCACCTCCCACGCGTGGCGGACGGCCATGCCGAGAGCGTCCGGTCGGTACGCCGCCCCGGTCTGCGTGTTGTCGGGGCGCTCAGGGTGGGGGACGAGTCCGTTCGCGTCCACCTGCTGGCTGGAATAGGACTGGACCCCGATCCAGTCGTCGCCGCGTGATCCTTCGAGGTAGAGGTCTTCGTACGCGTATCGCACTTCAGCGAATTTCTCTTCGTTGCCCGGTGTTGCGGTGAGCGCGCCGTTGGCGATCGTCCATCCCACCTTGGCTCCTGTCCGTTCGCGCACGATGTCGCGGACGGCGTGGTGGAGTTCGACCATGCGGTGTCCGAATCTCGGTTCGGGCACCGGCAGATTCGCGGCGATCCGTTCCCGCTGCGCCTCGCCGTCGACGGTGGGACTCTGCCATTCGGCGAGCTGCCCGGAGCGCATGGCTTCCTGCAGCATCACCATCATCGCCTGCATGTTGGGTTCGTTCATGGTGGCTACCCACTGCACGCCATCGAGGATCTGGGTGGCACTGGTCACGAATGATGCGAACCGGGCGACTGCGTTTTCTCCCAGCCAGCCGCCTTCCTCCGCGAACCAGCGTGGCGACGTGAAGTGTTGCAGGGTGATCACCGGCTCGAGTCCGAGTTCGAGTGCTGTGTCGATCATGCGCCGGTAGTGGGCCAGCTCGGCGCGCGAGATCTGCCCCGGCCGCGGCTCGATGCGGGCCCACTCGATGCCGAATCGGTACGCGGTGCAGCCGGCGTCCGCCAGCAGTTCCATGTCCTCCCGATAGCGGTGGTAGCTGTCCAGCGCATCGCCGCTCGGTTCCATCCCGGGCATCAGGCTCTCGCGGGCCCACCAGTCGCTGTTGATGTTGTTGCCCTCAATCTGGTGAGGTGCGGTGGAAGCGCCCCAGAGGAACCTGGCGGGAAAGGCACTCATCGTGTTCTCGTTCATCGTTTCGCCACCTCAAGCGTGGTCGTCAGCTCGGCGGTGGAGCTTCCGCCGACGTAGATGTCGATGGTCGTGGCGTCCTGGACGAACCGGCCCGTGGCCGCGGCCCAGTAGCGCAGCATGTCCGGGCCGAGACCGAAGGTGACCGTGCGGATCTCGCCGGCCGCGAGGGGGACCCGCTGGAACCCCTTGAGCTCCCGGATGGGACGGGAGGCCGTGCCGTAACGCTGATGCGTGTAGAGCTGCACGACCTCGTCGGCGTCGACGCCGGAGCGGTTGTGAACGTCGACGGACACGGTGACGGTTTCTCCGACCTGGATCTCGGGCCGGTCCAGTCTCAGGTTCGAGTACTCGAAATCGGCGTAGGAGAGTCCGTGACCGAAGGGGTAGAGCGGCACGCTTTCCTCTTCGAAGTAGCGCGCACCCTGGTTCTCGGGCTGGAAAGTCCGGTTGTGCGAGTAGATGATGGGCACCTGTCCGACGTGGCGCGGCCAGCTGAAAGGGAGGCGCCCGGCGGGCGAGACCTCGCCCAGCAGGACGGATGCCACCGCTTCACCGCCGCGTGTCCCCGGGTACCAGGCTTGCACGATGGCGGGCACGTGGGCGTCCGCCCAGCGCAGATCAAGGGGGCGGCCCGACATGACGACCAGCACGACGGGAGTGCCGGTCCGGCTGATCCGCTGGAGCTGCTCCAGCTGCCGCCCCGGCAGGTCCAGGGTGGCGGTCGAGGCGTTCTCGCCGATCTGGTTCTGTCGTTGCCCGACGACCACGATCGCCACGTCGGCGGAGGCCGCCAGCTCCACCGCACGGGTGATCTCGTCGTCGTCGTTGTCCAGGGAGGTCTCCACCACTGTGGGGTCCATCCGATCGAACATGGAGGGGAAGCGCCGGCTCGGGCTGCCCGCTCCCGGCGCGTGCGTCACCTGGACGCGGTCACCGAGACGGTTCCGCAGGCCTTCCAGAACGGTTACGGTCTCGTCGGTGTCGTGCTCGAACACCCACGGGCCGAGGGTGTCTCGCTTGCTGTCGGCCAGTTCCCCGATCACGGCGACCGTTTTCAGAGCGTCGGCGCGAAGCGGAAGCACGGCGGGCTCGTTCTTCAACAGGATGATCGAGCGCTCTGCGGTGGTGCGGGCGAGTTCACGGTGTTCGAGGGCACCCAGGACGGAGGCCGCGGCATCCTCGAGCACGTAGGGGTTCTCGAAGAGACCGAGCCGGAACTTGGCCGTCAGGACCCGCCGCACTGCGTCGTCGATAACCTCTTCACCGATCACACCGTCGGTGACTGCCTGCGGGAGTCGCGAGAAGGCGGGGTCGAACATGCACATCTCCATGTCGAGCCCGGCCGAGACAGCTCGCACCGCTGCATCCGTGAGGTCTTCCGCGAAGTGCTGGGTCTCCAGGGATCGGACGGCGTTGGCGTCCGAGACCACGAATCCCTCGAAGCCGAGCTCGTCGCGGAGCATGTCGGAGAGCAGGCGGCGATTCGCGGACGCCGGCACGCCGTTGAGGTCCATGTAGGCGCTCATCACAGTGCCGGCCCCGGCTTCGATCGCCGCTTGGAAGGGCGGCAGGTACACGTTCCACAGCTCGGAATCCGACACTTCCGCGTCGTCGTAGTCGCGGCCGCCGCGAGCGGCTCCGTACCCGGCGAAGTGCTTGGGGCCCGCGAGCACGTGCTCGGCGTCCAGGTTCCCCTGGAAACCTTGGACCTGGGCCGCCGCGACGGCGGCACCGAGCACGGGGTCCTCACCCGGTCCCTCGATGATCCGCCCCCACCGTGGGTCGCGGGCGATATCGACCGTCGGCGCGAACGTCCAGGCGATACCGACGGCACGGGCTTCGCGGGCGGCCACGGCTTGTGCGGTTTCGATCGTGGCAGGCGACCAGGTCGCGGCGAGTGCGATCGGCACCGGGAAGATGGTCCGCAGGCCGTGGATCACGTCGAAGCCGAACAGCAGAGGGATGCCGAGGCGGGTGGTCTCGACGGCGAGGCGCTGCAGGCGGTTCGTCTTCGCGGGGTCTTTGACGAACAGCACAGAGCCCGTGGTGCCGGCGGCGATCGCGGCTTCGACCATCTTGGGCTGTCCGACATACGCCCGTTGCTCAGGCCGGAGCGTCTCCAGGTCGAAGTCCTCGGGCAGTTCCTCCATGTCCAGGTAGAAGAACTGGGTGAGCTGGCCTGCCTTCTCCTCGAGTGTGAGTCGGGAGAGCAGGTCGTCGACGCGCTGTTCCAGGGGCAGGGCCGGGTTCTGGTACGGGAGGTCGCCCGCCCGGACGGCGGCCGGATCGGTGACGCTTTCCGCGGCCACGTCGGTCATCGGTCTCCTTCGGGTTCAGCGGGGTTCGCCCCGCTGAGGATGGTGGTGGAAGGGGTACGCCGGGTGGTCTTCATCGCAGGGCCAGGAGCGCGGCGGTGACGGGCTCGTCGTCGGGTTCCCGCGACTCCAGCTCGACGACGACCGGTTCTAGGCCTTCCGCAGTGACGGTCACCGTGACCTCCCCGGCACCTCTCGGCCGGACGATCGCCAGAGCCCGGCCGTCGAACGTGGTGCACTGCGCTGCGTCGAAACGTTCCTCCGAGTCCGGGCGGGCACTGCCGAGGGCCTGCAGGACGGCCGCGCCCTCGACCGTCACGTGCACCAGCTGATCGTGTGCGCTCGCCGGGTTGCCCTGCTCGTCGCGGAGTTCGATGGTGATGAAGCTGAGGTCGGAGTCGTCCGCGTGCAGTTCTGTCCGGTCGGCGACGGCGACGAGCCGAGTCGGGCCGGTGGCCGAGCGGAGCGACGTGCGTCCCTGTTCTACGCCGTCGCGGTAACCGACGGCCACCAGTTCCCCGGGCTCGTAGGCGAGATCGAACTCGGCCAGGAAGGGCTTGGACTCTCCTGGCGTCGCCCGCCCCAGAGAGCGGCCGTTGAGCAGCAACTCGACTTCGTCAGCGGCGGTGTACACCTCCACGGCGATCGGGGTGCCGATCGGCACGTCCCAGCTCCAGCTGGCGATGGAATCGCTCCACGCCCACATGCCGAAGCCCTCACGCCCGTATACCTCGGGGCGTTGAACGGCGAGGTAGGGCTGGGTTCGGAGGCCGAACACGATCTCCCGGTAGTAGGAGATGGGCCTGCGCAGGCCGGTGATGTCCAGGTCGCCCACCCGCGCGGAGATCCACGGGTAGGGCGCCTCGAAGACCGGGCTCACATCCGCGTACTGGAGCCGGCCGACGCCGGCTTCGCCGAGGTAGTCCCAGCCGGTCCAGGTGAAGTCACCCAGCACGTGGGCGTTGTCCAGCACGAGGCGCCAGTTGTGCGCGATCCGCGGCGGGAAGGTTTCGGTGCCGACGATGATCCGGTGGGGGAACTGCTCGCGATCGGACTCGTAGCGTCCGTCCCCGTAGTTCAGGCCGGCCACGTCGAGAACCGAGAAGGAGGCTTCCGTCTTTTCGCTGACCATCGGCGAGGCGCTGACTCTCGCCATGAAATCGCCTGCGTTCATCATGGCGTTCACGCCGCCCTCCCCGTCGGGCTGCACTTCGGCGGAGCGGGCGCGCATCTCTTTCACCTCGCTGAGCACCGAGACGAACGGGTTGATGCCGTTCGTCACGAAGCGTGTCGGATCGAGGGTGCGGATCTTCTCGGCGAGTGCGCGTCCCCATTCGGAACCGAGCGCGTCGCCGGTTTCGAAGATCTCGTTGCCGATCGAGTAGAAGATCACGCTGGGATGGTTGAAATCCTTTCGTACCAGAGATTCGACATCCCGCTCCCACCATTCCGGGAACGACAGTGAGTAGTCGAACGACGATTTTCCTTCCGCCCACATGTCGAAGGTCTCGTCCATCACGAGCATGCCGAGGCGATCGCAGGCGTCGAGCATTGCGGGGCTCAGCGGGTTGTGGGAACTGCGCAGGGCGTTGAAACCGGCCTGCTTCAGAAGCTCGACCCGACGCTCCTCGGCGCGCGCGATGGTGGCAGCGCCGAGAGGCCCGTTGTCGTGATGAATGCATGCGCCGCGGAGCTTGACCGATTCGCCGTTGATGCGCAGGCCGGTGCTCGGATCGAGCTGAAGGCGACGGATCCCGAAAGGCGTGGTCTCCTCCTCGAGGAGCTCATACGAGTTCTCAAGCACGGTGCGGGCCGTGTGGAGGGCCGGGCTGTCCACGCTCCACAGGGCCGGATTCGGTACGTACAGCCGCTGGCGGACCACCCCGGACCCGCCCGCGCGCAGGGTGATGGGTGCGGAGTCGCGCGTGACCACCTCGCCGTCAGGACAGCGGATTTCGGTGCGAACTCGAAGCGTCCGGGTTTCGACGCTCTCGTTCACCACCCTTGTCGCCACCTCCACGACGGCCCGATCGGCGTCGATGTCAGGCGTCGCGATCCGGACCTCACCGAGGTGGGCGAGGTCGGTGACGCGCAGGGTCACATCCCGGTAGATGCCCGCGCCGCTGTACCACCGGGAGTCGTCGTGGGTTCGGGCATCGACACGGATGGTGTTCGATTCCCCGTAGCGCAGGAACGGGTCGAGGGGCACGTCGAACGGTGAGTAGCCGGAGGGTCGCTGAGCCGCGAAGGTGCCGTTCACATAGACCATGGCGTCGCGGTAGACGCCCTGGAACTCCAGCGTGACCCGCTTGCCACGCCACTGCTCGGGAACCTCGAAGTCCTTGAGGTACTCGAACGTGCCACCGGGAAAGTAGCCGGTCCGTCCTCCGGAAGGCGCGTCGGCGTTCCGGGGAAGGGCGGCGACGGCGTCGTGCGGCAGGGTTACGGATGTCGCGTCCCCGGCGCCGGCCTGAAGCTGAGCGAACGGGCTCACCTTGGGGCGGACGCGCCAGCCGCGGTTGAAGGAAGTTCTTGTCATGCTGCTCCTCGATTTGCCGCGGTGGCCACTACTCAGCGGACGCTCTTGACGCGCAGAAGGATCACCAATCCCCCGATGAGGGCGAAGCCTGCGGAGATCAGGTACAGGAGGCCGTAGTTGTCCTCCTCGGAGCCGGCTCCGAGGAGGAGGAAAGCGGGTGCGAGCAGGGGTGCGGCGACCTGTGGAATGGATGTCGAGAACTGGGTGATGGCGACGAAGCGCCCCGCCTGGGTGTCCTGCTCGGGGAGCACGTCCAGGTAGAGGGCCTGGTCGACGGCGGAGAAGATGCCGAGGCCGATCTGCAGGACGCACAGCCCGATCAGCAGCACCGGCAGATCCGGAGCGAGCCAAGCGATGACCGCGCCCACCGCGAAGAGGACTCCAGCGAGAAGGATGAAGGGCTTGCGCCGCTTGAGCCGGTCGGAGAGGAATCCGCTGAGCGCCGCGCCTCCCACGGTGAACACGATGCCGAGCAGGCCGGCAATCGCGACAATTCCTCCGATCTGACTGACGGGACGGCCGAGCTTGGCGGCGAAGAAGAACGTCGTGAAGGTGCTGGAGAGTGTGACGCCGAAATTGAACAGGAACCGTCCGAGCCAGTTCCAGGAGAAGTCCTTGTACTTCTTCACGTTGTAGCCGTAACCGGAGAGCAGCGAACCCATCGTCACCTTCTCGGGCGCAGCCGCGTTCCGGAGGTCGGGCTCTTTGACGAAGACAGCGAACAGGAGGATGAAGGTCGCTCCGACCAGACCCGGAAAAAGGAAGATCAGGAGGTTCGAGGTCGCGAACGCGCTGGCCAGGCCGACACCCGCGATAGAGGCCACCATCGTCGCCACCCCGGTCAAGCCGGCCACCTTGCCGCGCTGGGACTCCGGAAGGCGATCGCCCATCGAGCTCGTCACCTGCAGCCCGGCGATTCCGAAGCCGAGTTGCGTGACTCCCCAGCCGAGGAGCGCGATCCAGACGTTCGGGGAGACGGAAACGATCAGCAGTCCGGCAAGGCCGACCATGGTGAGGCCGATGAGCCAGGGACGTCGACGTCCGAGCCGGCTGCGCGTGCGGTCGCTGAGAATGCCGACGAGCGGACCGGCGAGCACGACGACGAGCGCCCCCACTCCGGTGACGTAGCCGAGGAACTCCTTGTTCTCGGGCGCAATGCGCTCGAGCAGAACGGAGAGCGAGTATCCGATCGGTCCGACGAGCGCCACTATGGAGCCGAACGTCGCCAGTACGACCAGCCAGACGTAGACAGCGCTCACCCGGGGACGGTCCTCGCCCGGGGTTGTCTGATGTGTGAGCTGCTCCGCAATCATCGCCGCCTCGCCGCCCTCCTCGCTGACGAGCGTGGGAACTGTGTCGACCTTCCGGTGGCCGGATGTGGCCGCGGACTCACGCTCGGTCATGCGAACTCCCTTGTTCGACTAATCTACCGATCGATAGGTTGCGCCTACCGGGTGGTAGATTAGGATGCGTGGATACCGTCGTCAAGCCGCCCGAGGAGATCGATGAATGCAGCAACTGACAGCGCTCCCCGCGCCCAGCGACGGCTGGCGCCCGAAGTGCGGCGCCGTCAGATCGTCCTGGAGGCAACGCGGCTGATCTCTGCTGCCGGCTTCAACGCGGTGTCCCTGGCGGACATCGCGGACGCGTGCGGCATTCGGAAGCCGTCGGTGCTGCACCATTTCCCGTCCATGGCCGATCTCCTCGCGGCTGTCCTCGCTTACCGGGACGAACTGTCCTACCCCGTGCGACACGAGGTTGAGGATTTCGCCGACCCTGCCGCGGTGAACGAGGTGTTCCGGAGCTCGGTGGAGCACAACCAGCAGCAGCGTGAGTTGGTCCGGCTCTACGTCGTGCTCCGGGCTGAGGCTCTGGATGTCGGCCACCCCGCGCACGGCTACTTCCTGGAGAGGGAGCAGCGGGCGCTCGACGGTTTCGCGCGGGCGCTGTCCTGGAAACCGAAGCCGATGCTCGCCGCGCGGGAGCTGTACTCCTTCTGGACGGGATTGGAGGCGCTTTGGGTCGCTGATCCCACGGTGGACATGCTCGAAGTGTGGGATGCCTTCGCCGAGCGCTTCTTCACCATCAGTTGAGCATCACCTGACGAACGACACGACGTCGCAGTGCGACGCGCCCTGCACACCTCGATCCTCGGAGCACCGCTTTCATGGTCAGCTCAGTGCCTTATGCGTTGTCGATCGACTTCGGTGGCGACCGGTTCCCGGTGTCCGGGCCGCGGCCGCGGCTGTCGTGGAAGCCGCCCGCGGAGGTGCCCCCGGGCGCCGGCTACGACGTGGAAATCGTGATCGGCGACGGCGTGCGGGAAGTCGCCCGCACCCGGGAGCACCGGTGGGTCGCGTGGCCGGTTCGGCCGCTGCGCAGCGGCGAACAGGCGCGCTGGCGGGTCCGGACGGGCACGTTGCCGTGGAGCGAGTGGCACGCCTTCGAGGCCGGGCTGTTCGACGAGGACTGGACCGCCTGGTGGATTTCTCCGGCCGAAGCCGGGGACACTGAGCCCGGAGCCCGGCCCGCGCAGATCCTGCGCGGCTCGTTCACCGTACCCGCGGGGGTGACCCGCGCCCGCCTCTACGCGACGGCGCTGGGCGTCTACGAGGCGTTCGTCAACGGCGAGCGCGCCGGAACCGCCGAACTCACGCCCGGCTCGACCTCCTACGACCGCACCCTCTACGCGCAGGCGTCGGACGTCACCGCGGCGGTGCGGCCCGGGGCGAACACGATCGAGATCGTCCTGTCGGACGGCTGGTTCCGCGGCCAGGTCGGCGCCTTCCGCGAACCCGCGGACTGGGGGCCGCGCCTCGGCGCCCGGCTCGAGCTCCACCTGGCTTTCGCCGACGGCTCGACCCGCGTCGCCGGCACCGACGAGCACTGGACCGGCGGCCCCGGCCGGATCACCCGCGCCGATCTGATGGCCGGGCAGACCACCGACTTCCTCGCCCCGCGAGGCCCGGAACGCCCGGTGCTCCTCGACGCGGTCACCGCCCCGCCGATCGGCTGGTCGCCCGCCCCGCCGGTGCAGCGCGTCGAACGTCGGCCGCCCGTGTCGGTCACGCAGCTGCCCACCGGCGCCTGGATCGCCGACTTCGGCCAGAACGCCTCGGGCTGGGTCACCCTTACCGACCTCGGCCCGGCGGGCACCAGGACCGTGCTCGACTACGGCGAGCACCTCGACCCTGCGGGCGATCTCACGACGTCGCACCTGGACGCGGCCCGCCCGGGCGAGCCGCCGGTCCCGTTCGTCCAGCGGGACGAGGTGGTCTCCTCGGGCGCGCCGGGTGAGGTCTTCGAGCCGCGGCACACCGTGCACGGCTTCCGGTACGCGCGGCTCGAGCGCGGTGGCGTGCCGCTCGACCCGGCGGGCATCGTCATGCAGGTCGTGCACACGGACCTGCGTCCCACCGGGACTTTCGCCTGCGGCGACGACGACCTCAACCGGCTGCACGAGGCGGCCGGCTGGAGCTTCCGCGGCAACGCCGTCGACGTGCCGACCGACTGCCCGCACCGGGAGCGGCTGGGCTGGACGGGCGATTACCAGGTCTTCGCGCCGACCGCGGTGCGGCTCTACGACGTCGCCGGTTTCACGCGCAAGTGGCTGCGCTCGGTCCGGGACGACCAGCTGCCCGACGGCCGCGTCGCGAACTTCTCCCCGGACGGGCACCGCATCAAGGAGCACCCCGACGTCCTGTTCGCGATGATGACGGGCTCGTCCGGCTGGGGCGACGCCATCGCGCTCGTGCCGTGGCTGCTGTACGAGACGTATGGCGACCGCGAGGCATTGGCCGAGAACTGGGACGCCATGGTCCGCTGGGTCGAATGGGCACTGGCGACGGCACGGACTTCGCGGCACCCGTCGCGGGTGGAGCGGTCGGCCGAGCCGTTGCCCCACGAGGAATTCCTCTGGGACGGCTCATTCCACTGGGGTGAATGGATCGAGCCGAAGGCGCGCGCGGAGGACGGCTCGCTCATCGACCCGGTGCAGGCCGACCCGGCCGGCTGGTTCACCGCCGACAAGGGGGAGGTAGGGACGGCCTACCTGGCCCGGTCGACGGCCACGCTGGCCGCGACCGCGCAAGTCCTCGGCCGAACCGAGGAC
Organism: Streptomyces sp. NL15-2K; assembly: GCF_030551255.1. Classification (GTDB taxonomy): domain Bacteria; phylum Actinomycetota; class Actinomycetes; order Streptomycetales; family Streptomycetaceae; genus Streptomyces. The sequence continues at coordinate 467,373 of NZ_CP130630.1, read as the reverse complement.
GCGGCCCGCTACACGGAACTGGCGGACCGGGTGAAGGACGCGTGGCGCACCGAATTCCTCGACGACAGCGGGCGCACCGCCGCCGACACGCAGGCGAGCTACGTCCGCGCGCTCCACTTCGGACTCGTGCCCGGCGACCTGCGCACGGCGTCCGCGGCGCGGCTGGTCGAACTGGTCCGGGAAGCGGGCACGCACCTGGGCACCGGCCTCCTGTCGACGGCCGACCTGCTGCCCGTGCTCGCCGACCACGGCCACGCCGGCGTCGCCTACGAGGTGCTGTTCCAGCGCACCTACCCGTCGTGGCTCGGCATGCTCGACCGCGGCGCGACGACGATCTGGGAAGACTGGGACGGCGTCGACGCCGACGGCACCGCGCACGCGTCGCTCAACCACTACAGCAAGGGCGCGGTCGTCCGGTTCCTGCACACCCACACCCTCGGCCTGCGGCAGGCCGAGGGCTCGGTGGCGTGGGAGTCGTTCGTCGTCGCGCCGGTGCCCCACGCCTCGATCACGTGGGCACGCGGGACGTTCGACGGTCCGCAGGGGCTCATCGCGGTCGAGTGGTACGTCGAGGGTGAGGAGCTGCTGATCACCCTCGACGTGCCGCCCGGGTCGAGGGCGACCGTCGTCTTCCCCGGCGGCGAGGAGGTCACCGCCGGGGAAGGCCGGTTCGCGGACCGGCGGAAGCTGTGACGCCGTCCCTCAGACGGCCGACCAGCCGTCGTCGACCGGCAGCACGACCCCGTTGATCTCGCCGGCGGCGGGGGAGGCGAGGAAGGCAGCACCCTCGTCGAGGAGGTACGCCGGGGTGCGGTGGACGAGCGTGCCGTGGATGTCTGCGTCCGCCGGGTGCTGCGGGCCAAGTTCGAGTCCGGGCTCTTCGAGAACCCGTACCCCGCCGAGCACATCGACGTCACCGCTATCGCGGGTGAAGGGGCGGAACGACCTAAAGCTACCCGGCGTACCGGGAGCTGCTCGCGGTCCAGGCGCGCGGCCAGGCTGGCAACGCCGTCGGGGTCGCACCGGCCAAGGCGGACTGGCTCAGCGGCGTGGTCGATCCCGTGGGGCGGCCACCTCCGTCCACGACAGCTACGGTGCCCGTCCGTTGTGCGAGGAGATCGCGCAGTTCGCGAAAAGCGTCCCACTCGCTGGTTCCGCGCCACCGACCTCCCCCTGACCGGCTCCGGGAAGATCCAGAAATACTGCCTCCGTGAAGGCATCGACCAAGCCCAGCTGGACGAACTACCCGGTTAGTACTCCAGCAGCGTTTCGCTGTCTGACCTGCGGGTTTCGCTGGGCGGCTGGAGCGTAGCGGGTCATGGAGTGGTGAGGGGCGGTCTCACGGAGGCCGGCGCGAGCGCCGACGAACACGCGGCGGCCGTGCGGCCCGCTGACCCACCCCGGGCATTCCGTCACTCCACGAGCCGCATTTCGTCGGGTCCCCGGGGTGTGCTGGTGGTGGCCAGGAGCGCGAGGAGTTCCTCCTGGTCTCCGGGTAGTGAGGGTGAAGCGGTGGACTGGCTTTCTCCGGCCGTGTTGGTGCCCACCCAGCCGGTGCGCTCACCGACTACAGCGATGACGACATCGGCACCCTCAGCTGCAGTGCGCACTGCCGCGGCGTCGAGAGGCGGGGATGCCTCGGGGTCCGAGGTGAACCGGCCAGCGATGAGAAGTCGACCCTTGCATCGATCTGGCGCAGGGCCTCGAGTACGGTCAGGGCATCCGGGTGGATCTTCCGGGCCTCGGCCTCGAAGATCCCCTCGAAGGCGGGGATGCGGGTCTGGAAGATGTCGGTAAACACGAACGTCTTCGGGTCCACGCCGGGGACCCGGCCCTCCATCACCGCTCGCATGCCCAAAGGCATCTCACCGAGGGCGACGGACGTGTAGGTGCCGAAGTGGATGCGCAGGTCGTCCGCGGCGGGACCGACCACCAGAATCCTGCGCTCGCCCGGGGTAAGCGGCAGAGTGCCGTCGTTGTCGAGCAGGACCACAGCCCGCTTCCGCGATCGCCTGCCGGACACGGACGGCCTCTTCACGGTCGGGGAGCGCCGACCGCGTGGCCGCTCGGGGCGCGGTGAACGCGGGGATGAGGCCGAGCCGGGCCTTGATGGTCAGCAGTGCGGTAGGCGGTGCGCAGCAGGTTCACTGCGTCGTAGTCGCTGACGACCAGGCCCTCGAAGCCGAGCGTGTTGCGCAGGAACTCGGTCAGCAGCCAGCGGTTCGCGCTCGCCGGAATGCCGTCGATCTCGCTGTAGGAGTTCATCACCGCGCAGAGCCCAGCCTCGGTGAGGGAGCGGCGGAACGGCTCGTACTCATCGGTCATGGCGCGCCGGCCCAACTGAGTGATCACAGTGTTGAGGCCGCCCTCGGAGGCACCGTAGCCCAGGAAGTGCTTGCCCACCGCCAGCACACCCGGGTCCCGGTCGGCGCCTTGGACACCGCGGACGAACGCGACGGAGACCTGGGCAACCAGTTCTGGGTCCTCGCCGTAGGTCTCGTGTACGCGGCCCCAGCGCGGATCGCGGTTGATGTCCATGACTGGGGAGAAGAGCAGATGCATTCCCGCGTGTCGCATGTGCGCGGAGGTCACCGCGGAGGCGCGCTGGATCAGCTCGGTATCCCAGGTGGCAGCCTGTCCCCATGCCGTCGGGAACTGGGAGCCGGACGCGTGCAGGAACCCGTTGATGCCCTCGTTGTGAACCAGGGCTCCGATACCGAAGGGCGATGCCTGCCGGACCGCGTCCTGGATGTCAGCGAGCGCCCTGCGCAGGCTCTCGGCGTCGTGTCCCAGGAACCAAGCGAGTGACAAGTGTCCCACGCCGTGGGGGCGCAGCGCGGACAGCAGGCCTGTGTCCGGTGTGGGAGCGGCCGGAGTGCCCTCGCCTCGTTGGGTGAGGACACCAGGTGCTCTGTCACTTGACGGTGACGTCGACCGGTTCGCATCCGGGCGCGGTGGCGGTGAGGCGGATCTCGCCCGGTCCGGTCAGTCGCAGGGCAGCCAGGGCACTGCCCTGATAAAGGTGGCAGCACGGATGAAGGCACGAGGCAGTCGGGGACGGCCTTGTCCGCTCAGTAGGTGTAAAGACGGACGCGGACGATCCCGGTCGAGGTCAGCGGGAGAGGGATCGGGAAGAAGGCCGGCTGGGAAGCGTCAAGGCTGTGCAGCCGCACTGAGGCGCCCGACGAGGTCTCGTCGCCGCCCAGTCGGCGGGTGACGGTCCATCGGCCGTCGAAGTCCAGTTCCTCGACGGACAGGATGCCGACCCTGGCGTCCTGAGCTGCCGTGAATCTCGTCGTGAAACCGCGGCCCACCAGGAGGAACTGGTCCCGTTCCTCCTGCAGGACCAGCCCGTAGGCGGGGCCGCCGGACTGCCTGAACGGACCTGGGGCGTCGAAGGCCAGGGTGTACGGGTCGGCCGAGTGCCGGGTAGTGGGGCGCTCGTGGTCGAGCATGAATCCCGTGACCCTCCTCGCTCCGGCGCGGGTGCGGTCGGTCGCCGCGGTCAGCAGGCGGTAGGCGTCGGCGAGGGCCACGCCGTCCGGGGTGTCGCCAGGCAGGGAGTCGACGCCGAACGGGGCGACGCCGAGCGCGCCGTACTCGCCGATTGCCGTGAACATCAGGCCGATGCCCGCCGGGCTGCGGCGCATTTCGGGGATGAAGAGCCGACCGGTCGCCTGGGTGTAGTCGCGGCAGATCGCGTTGGTGTCGCCGAAGTAGATGTCCGGGGCCAGGAAGCCGAGTGTGGGGGCGGCGGTCTGCCAGATCGGGGCGACGCGTGGGAGCGGTCCGCCGCTGGGGTAGGTGCCGGGCTGCTGGCCGCCGGCGAGGGCGACGGTGCCGGCTGTCTCGGGCGCGGTTTCCTGCGGGGGTTGCTCGCGGTTCAGGCCTGTGGGCAGGTCCAGTTCCAGTGGGGCGTCGAGCCAGGCGTTGACGTACAGCGGCACGTCGTTGGCCTTCCGCCCGGCAGAGGCGACGTGCTCGATGTAGGCGGCGTAGGCGTGGGCCATGAACGCCTCGTCGGCGTTGGGCCCCTGGCCGAGTAGCTCGGGCCAGCTCCCCTCGCGGCGCGATCCCGCCGCGAGCCAGTCCTGGTGCACCGGCAGGTGGCCAGACCGTGCGATGGCTTCGACGACGGCAGGCGGGACCGTGGAGTGGAATGCCTTCTCGGCCAGCGGGCTGCGATCGCGGGAGTCGCCGAGGAGTCCCACCTCATTCTCCACCTGGACCATTACCGCGGTCTGTTGCTGGTCGACGTCCCGCAGGTGGTCCATGAGTGCGTGGAAGGCGCGGGCATCGGCATCGCGTGACTCGGCGGCGAACGGTGACAGGTGTTCGATCCGGCCGCTCGTCGTGGTGTGAGCCCGGGGGAAGCGGTCGGTGTCCTGCTTGACCCATGCCGGGACGTACGAGGACATGGCGTTCTTCCACGATCCGAACCACAGCGGCACCAGTTTCAGGCCGCGCTCACGGGCCGCGGTGATCATGCTATCGAGCAGGGCGGTGTCGAAGGTTCCCTCCGACGGCTCCCACAGGTCCCAGGCCACGGGCGCGAGGACCGTGTTCGCGCCCAGAGCGCTGACCTTGTCGAAGGCCGTGCTGATGGCCTGCGGGGTACTGGAGCTGGAGTTGTGTACTTCGGCGCCGAGGAGAACGAAGGGAGCACCGTCGATGAGCAGGTCCAGCCCTTCCAGTCGCACTCGGGTGGGCTGTCCGGGGATAGCTGCAGACATGGTCTTTCTCTCAGTCGGTGGACTCGGAGCGGGGCATCGGGGTCGGCCATGGGGTGCTCGCTCATGTGGCTGTGACAGTGGTCTGGGCCACGTCGCAGCCCGGCGCCGTAGCGGTGAACAGCATCCAGGTGTCGCGGTAGATTCCCGCACCGGTGTACCAGCGGGAGTCGTGGTGGCTGCGGGCCACCACGCGGATCTCGTTGTCCTCGCCGAAGCGCAGGGACCGGTCGGCATCGATGTGGAAATGGGAGTAGCCATACGGGCGTTGCCCGGCGTAGTCGCCGTTGATGTGCACCGTGGCGTCGCGGTGGACGCCCTCGAACTCGAACAGGATCCGCTTGCCCCGGAGTTCCTCGGGGACGTGGAACGTCTTGCGGTACTCGAAGGTCCCTCCTGGGAAGTAGGTGCCGGCGCCACCCTCGGCTCCGGTCGACTCGACCGGGGCGACCCGTTCCTGCCCGATCATCGCGTCGTGCGGCACGGTCACCGGCTGGAACGGGAGGGATACCCCGGACAATTCGACGAACGGGTTCACCTTGGGGCGGGCCTGCCAGTTGTCGTTGAATGCGGAGCGGAGCACGGGCTCCACTTTGTTCGACAATCCGACGCCGGTCCATTCGCCACCGCGTCGACGGGGGGTGAGAGGGCCCCTGGCCGGCAGCGGCGCGCCCTCGTCGTAACGGTGGTCGTGAGCGACGGCCTCGCCGCCGGGCTGCGCCGAGCGTGCGTTCTTCGCCAGCCCCCCGGTTGCTGCTGGTGTTGTCGCCCTCCACCCATTGGCTCGCCGTGGCGGACCCCCAAAAGGAGTTCGGGCTGGATCGTGGTCACAAGGTCTCCATGGGACGCGTATGAGCCGACGCCTGGGGGCACACGCGGGTTGCGACGTCGGTACCGGATGGATGCGCCAACCGTAGCCTCGCCTACGCCTAAAATAGAAGCGTGATTCTACATTGAGACAGGTGCTGGGATCGACCCTATGCTCGACCTGTGACAAAGCAGACGAAGGCAGCGAGCATCGGGGCCCGCGGCCCCCGGGGGGCCTACGCGAAGACCGCCGAGGTGCGGCAGAAGATCCTCGACGCCTGCATCGAGGCGTTCGGGGCCGGAGGATTCCACGGCGCCACCATGAAGGAGATCGCAGAGCGAGCCGGCATCAGCCAGACCGGACTGCTGCACCACTTCGACAGCAAGGCGGAACTGCTGGTCGAGGTGCTCGCCGCACACGAACGGGAGACGGCCGCGATCGTCCGGGAAGCCGACGACCTGGACGTACTGCAGACTCAACTGCGAGTCGCGCACGCCAATGAGACCCGACCAGGGCTGATTCAGCTGCACAGCATCATCTCGAGTGAGGCCACGGTCAGCGAGCATCCCGCGCACGAGTTGTACCGGGCCCGCTACGACAGCCTGCGCCTCCACCTGACCCGGATCTTTGCAGAGTTGCGCGGTCGCGGACGCCTGAAGGTGGACACGAAGCCGGACGTCCTCGCGAACCTGCTCGTCGCTGTCATCGATGGACTCCAGATCCAGTGGCTGTACAACCCAGGTGCGGTGGACATCTCGACAGGCATCGAGGCCTTCATCGCAGGGGTGATTGACGACGTGGTCTGAGAGCTTCCACACGACTTGAGCCGTGTGCTAGCGTCCAAAACAATCTCGAAATACGAACCTAACTTAGGGATTGAGGCGGTCGGTTCCCCGATCACGCACGCGCAGTCAAGGAGAATCCAAATGATCGTGTCAACCCGCCTGCGTGGCTGGCGGGGCGGAGGTGAACCGCCTCTTGTCACGCAGCATTGCCCAGAGCACGTTCGCGCGGCGACGGGCGAGCGAGAGGATCGCCTGGGTGCGGATCATCCCGTCGGCTCGCTTCTTGAGGTAGTACTGCGCGGACCTGTAGAAGAGCCGGCGCAGACGGTGGTTACAGCGTTCAGGCCGGTGATGGTTGCCGGTGGAGCGACCGGAGTCGCGGGGCACGGGGGCCAAAACCGCGTGCGAGGCCAGGCAGCCGGCATCACGGTAGCCGGACAGATCGCCGACGATGGTGACGAACTCGGCGCCCAGAATGGGGCCCATGCCGAGCACCGACTCGATGATCTCGGCTCGGTCATCCGTGCGGAGGCTGTCGCGGATCTCTCGGTCGTTGTCCTTGATCCGTTCATCCAGCGCCAGGGGCAGGTGGGCCGGGTCGAGTACCAGCTTCTGGGCCCGGGCCTCCCGAGACAGGGCGGCGGTCCGGGCGGCCTCGACGGCCCCGGTCGCGACGTCGGCGGCGCCGCAGACCTTGCGGCGTTCCAGCCAGGCGGTCAGCCGCTTGACGCCGATCCGGCGGATGACTGCCGAGGTCTGATGCTCGGTCAGTATGACGACCGGGGCCTTGGCCGCGGAGTAGTCGAACGCCCGCTCCAGGGCCTGGAAGATACCTGTCCCTGCCGATGAACCTCGTCTTCGGCGCCCTCTCACACCGGACACGTGGCCGTCTCGGACGCCGGACACCCTCGATGCTGCTGGGCTCCGCCGGATGCAGTGTGGGGCTGCTGATCTGCGGGTTCGCAGCGAACATCCCCATACTGATCGCCGGATGGCTCTTCTTCCAGTTCTTCGTCAACGCGATCACCGCCGGGCTCATCGCCGTGGTGCCCGATCGGGTGCCTACCGCTCACCAGGGCTCGTACTCGGCCGTTTACGGCGTCTCGCTGATGGCGGGCGCCGGGGTCGGCACCGCAACCGCCGGGGCCTTCGTCTCCAGACCCTCGGTCGGCTTCTTCATGTTCGCCGTGGTCGTGCTCATCTCCGGGACAGTGATGGCGCTGCTGGCACCGGACCGCCCCAGCACCGACCTACAACGCTCGCCGCTCGACGCCCGAACACTGCTCGCAAGTTTCAGCTTCCCCACCAGGGGAGCACGCGACTTCTACCTCGCCGGTGCCGGGAAGTTCCTGTTCGTCATCGCCGCGTACTCCGTCTCGGCCTTCCAGCTCTACATCCTGACCGACTTCATCGGCCTTCCGAAGGCCGACGCCGGAGGCATCATCAGCATCACCGCGCTGATCAACCTCGTGCTCGGCCTGCTCTTCGGGTCGATTTCCGGGGCCCATATCCGACCGTCTGGGGCGTCGGAAGATCCTGGTCATGGGCGACGCGATCGTCGTCGCCGGCGGTCTGCTGATCCTCGCCGTGTTCCAGTCCGTCCCGGCGCTGTTCACCTACACCGTCATCGACGGAATTGGCCTGGCCGTGTTCAACTCCGCGGACCAGGCACTCAACTCTACTCGGCTGACGTGGCCACCGGCGCAGGAAGGTTCCGCACCGACGCGCCGGCCAGGAAGCTCCCAGAACGGGCCTGGCAGAAACTGTCCGCCGGATGCCTGCGGTCGTCTGCACGGACGACGGCGAGGAAGGCATGAGCGAGCATGGCGAGGGTGACCCAGCGGCTCCAGGAAAACTGTAGTACCAGGCAGCTCGCGATCACGCAATTCCCCTGCCGCAGGGTCGATCTGGACAGATCGTTTTCCCACGGGTAGACATTTAAGTGCTGCTTCGGGCGAATGGGTTACTCGTGGCCGAAAACCCGCCTACCAGGGGCTTCCCTTCTTTCCAGACACAACTGATCAGCCCGGCAGCCAAGTTGAAGAAACCGACCGACAGGACGATGTCCCGATGACCTCTACTGAACGCGTGATCTGTAATCCGCTCGATATTGCCTACCGTTACCAGGACATCCGTTTCTCTGGCACGGTCAATGGCATGAAGCTCGGTGAGCCGCGGCGAAGCGTGCATCGGGAGGCAGCGGATCCGTCCATCGTGTTGTACCGGGGCCGCTACTACATGTTCGCGTCGATGTCCGCAGGGTTCTGGCACTCTGAGGACCTCGTGCGGTGGGAGTACCGCGCGACATCCAAGCTGCCGGCCCTTGACTACGCGCCGGATGTCCGGGAGATCGACGAAGCGCTCTACCTCAGCGCGTCCCGCAAGGAGGACAACTGTCCTTTCTTCCGGAGCATCGATCCCTTGTCTGATGACTTCGTCGAGGTCACGCCCGGTGCCTTCCCCTTCTGGGATCCGAACCTGTTCCAGGACACCGACAACTCCGTGTACCTCTACTGGGGATGTGACAACAAGACGCCCCTCTACGGAGTCCGGCTCTCGGACACCTTCAGCCCGATCGGCGACCCGTCGCCTCTGATCAGGTCCGATGTCTCTGCTCACGGCTGGGAGCAACTCGGCGAGGACCATGTTGTCGTACCGCCGCAGACGGAGCGAGAGAAACTCGTCGCCCTGGTCGAGGGTACTGACCCGTACATCGAAGGTCCGTGGATGACCGAGCATGAAGGGACGTATTATCTGCAGTACGCAGCGCCCGCCACACAGCTGAACACCTATGCCGACGGGTATTACACGGCCACGTCCCCCCTGGGGCCCTTTGAGTACTCGCTTGACAGCCCTTTCTCCTCCAAACCGGGAGGGTTCATCACCGGAGCAGGACACGGCAGCACTTTCCAGGATCGTCATGGAAACTGGTGGCATGCGGCGACCATGCGCATCTCGGTGAATGACGTGTTCGAGCGACGCATCGGCATTTTCCCCGCAGGCTTCGACGACGACGGTGTGCTGTTCTGCAACCAGAACTTTGCTGACTTCCCGTTGGTGGTCCCGGACGGACCGTTCGATCCGTGGACGCCCCCCGCCTGGATGCTGCTCTCGTACAAGGCGGATGTCGTCGCTTCGTCCTCGGCGTCCGGTCACGACCCGGCGTCGGCCGTTGACGAAAACGTCCGCACTTGGTGGGCGGCCGCCAGCCGCGAACCGGGCGAGTCTCTGACCGTCGACCTGGGCGTGAGCAAGACCGTGCACTCCTTGCAGATCAATCTGGCAGATCATGAGTTGAGCGGCGTCGCACCCCAGGCGTCCGAAGGAGCCGACATGGGTCATTCTTGGCGGGGCATCTTTCCAAGCCATCAGCCGGCGGAGATCGTGGTCGAGATCTCGAAGGACGGTCAGGAGTGGACCTTCGTGCGGGACTCCCGGAGCGCGGGTGGCGATGCTCCGCACGCCTTCATCGTCCTCGACGCGCCGCAGCAGACACGGTTCGTACGGGTGACCAGCGGCCGACTGCCGTTCGATGGCGTCTTCGCCATCAGCGGTGTGCGGGTCTTCGGGGCGGGCGACGGCGACGCTCCGTGCCCAGTCCGCGCTCGGGCCTCCCGTGTGGATGACCGCACCGCCAGGATCGAGTGGGACGCTGTCGCGGGAGCCATCGGCTATAACATCCGCTACGGCCGACACCCGGAAAAGCTTTATCACAGCTGGCTGGTGTACGAGCGAACGGCACTCGACTTGCGGTCACTGAACGCGGGCGCGGAGTATTGGGTCGCCGTTGACGCGTTCGGCGAATCCGGTATCGCATCCGGCGAGAGTGTGTCTGTGAAGTAGGTGGAACGCCGGTCCCGCCCTGAACGCCGAAATGACCACCGGCGCAGGCATGTTCCGCGCCTAGTACTCCAGCAGCGTTTCGCTGTCTGACCTGCGGGTTTCGCTGGGCGGCTGGAGTGTGGCGGGTCATGGAGTGGTGAGGGGCGGTCTCACGGAGGCCGCCCCCCGGAACGTGTGCCGTCGCCGCTGGTAATGGCAGCGCCGGGCGACTGCTTGGCGTCGCCGACGCCAGTTCGGCCAGTTCATTGCGTGGCATCGGCCCCGGTGCCCGCGCAGGTGCGGGGGCCGGGGCCGACAAGCTGCCAGGAGTCGCCGAACCTCCGCCACTGTGAGCTCGATGACCCTGGCCGTCCCGCCGGTTCCGCCCCTTTTTCCCTGACCTGGTGTGTGGTGGCCGCCAGGAAGGCGTGCGCGAGCATGGCGAGGGTGATGTGCCGGTACCAGCCCACATAACGACGGACTTCGAACTGGGTACTGGTCCAGGCCGCACTCGTTCTTCGCGGACCGGAAGCATTCCTCCATCGCCCAGCGCGACCCGGCGACCCGCACCAACTGCCGCGCGGTGGTCTCCAAAGAGGCATAGTAGGCGGCGACTTTGCCGAGGATCTCGTCGGCGGTCTTGGTCCAGATGAAGGTTCTGGGGTGTTCGTTCCAGTCGGCGAGCCAGGCTCGGATGTCTCGTTCGAGGGCCTGGACAGAACGGTGGACACCGCGGCGGAGCTTCTTTGCAGTCAGCTCGCCGAACCATCGTTCCACCAGGTTCAGCCAGGATGAGCCGGTGGGCGTGAAGTGCAGGTGGAAGCGGGGATGTGCCAGCAGCCACCTCTTGATGGCGGGTGTCTTGTGGGTGGCGTAGTTGTCCAGGATCAGATGTACGTCGAGGTCTGCGGGGACCTCCTTGTCGACCTTGGTCAGGAACTTCTTGAACTCGGCGGCCCTGTGCCTGCGATGGATCGAGCCGATCACCCTGCCGCTGGCCACTTCCAGGGCCGCGAAGAGGGTGGTGGTGCCGGCGCGGATGTAGTCATGGCTGCGGCGTTCGGGGACTCCGGGCATCATCGGCAACACCGGCTGCGAACGGTCCAGGGCCTGGATCTGCGACTTCTCGTCCACACACAGCACCAGCGCCTTCTCCGGCGGGTCGAGGTAGAGGCCGACGACGTCGCGTACCTTGTCGATGAACAGCGGATCCGTGGACAGCTTGAACGTCTCGCAGCGGTGTGGGGCCAGGGCGAAGGCACGCCACAATGGCGCTCGCGCAGGCTGTCGTCGACCCGTCTGCTGCCCGCCGGGCGGCGGAGTCTCCCGAGCGGCTGCGCGTGCCCGGCGGACGTCGGCCCGGATGGCCATATCATCCCGGACCCGCGGATTGGCCTCGTAGAGTCCGAGCATGGGGAACGGGAAGCACTGGCGACGAACAACAGGTCAAGTCTTGTTCAGTGGCGGTCCCGCTGATCGCATCCACCTAGCCGTCGATCAGGCCCGACGCCCCGACGGCGTCGTCGTCCTCTACCCTCACGTCAAGGCGCCCGACCTCTCTGAACTAGCCGAACTATCAGTTCGATCGGTGCTGCGCCTGGTTCCGCCGCCGTCACCGAGAAGCGCGCGCTGTGCTTCGCGGACGCCCGCGGCGTCCGAGCGGGGCACCGGTCATTCACGGGCGGGGAGAACCAGGCGGAACGTGCATCCCGGACCGGCTCCGGTGTCGAGTTCCAGGCGCCCGCCGTGGCCCTGAGCGATCGCTGTGGCGATGGCGAGGCCGAGGCCGCTGCCGCCGTGGTCACGGGAGCGGGCGGGGTCGACGCGATAGAAGCGCTCGAAGACCCGCTCGGCCTCCTCCGGCGGCAGACCGGGCCCCTGGTCGGCAACTTCGATCACGTGGATCGGTGTGTCCTCGGTCAGGGGTGGGGAGGCGCTGGTGCGGCCGGGGCGGTCGGTGCCGCCCGTCGTCGCCCCTGCGCGGGCGGTGCCCACGCGTACGTCGACGGAGGTGCCGGGGGGCGTGTGGACGAGCGCGTTGGACAGAAGGTTGTTGACGACCTGGAGCAGGCGGTGGGCATCTCCCACCGTTTCCACGACCTCGAGTCCGGAGTCCTCGGCTTTCTCGTCGTTCTTGTCGAGAGGGCTGAGCGTCACTCGGTACTCGCCGCCCGTGCGTACGGCCGCCGCGCTCACCGCGTCGGCCGCGAGGGACAGCAGGTCGACGGGGGCGGTGCGGTACGCGGGCTCCTGGTCGAGCTTGGCGAGTAGGAGCAGGTCGTCGACGAGGAGGTTCATGCGCTCGGCGTTCCTGGCGACGTGTTCGTCGGCCTCCCGGCGTTGTGCGGCGGGGCGGTCGGGGTGGCGCAGGGCCAGCTGGGCGAAGCCCTGGATGGAGGTGAGGGGTGTACGCAGCTCGTGTCCGGCGTCGGCGACGAAGCGACGCAGCCGGGCCTCCGAGAACTCTCGCTGTCGCAAGGCCTGTTGGAGGCGGTCGAGCATGTCGTTCAGCACGGTGCCGAGGCGGCCGGTCTCGGTGTGCGGATCGGTGTCGGGCAGTCGCAGGCTCAGATCCCCGGCGGTGATGTCCTGAGCCGTGTGTTCCATCCGGGTCAGCGGAAGGAGGCCGAGGCGGACCACCCACCGGCCGACGGCGATGAGCCCGACCACGGCAGCGGCGAAGACGGCCATGTTGAGGGCCAGGAGTTTGTCCATGGCCCCTTCCACGGTGTCGAGGGGCAGGGCGACCACGAAGCTGGTGTCCTCGACGGGTCCGTTCTTCCACAGCACCCGCCAGTGGCCGTCGCCGGATACGGCGGGGACGATGGCCTGGTGCCCCTTGGTCAGTTGGAGTGCGCTCGTGGAGTGCGGCAGTTCCGGCCCCGGCTTTTCCCCATCGCCCAGGGTTCCCCGCTCGTCACCTGAGGCGTCGTAGAAGGTGAGCCGGAAGTCCGAGGGCAGGGTGATGGAGTCCGGGGCGGGTCTGCTGGGGAGCTTGGCGCGGCCGGGGAGGATGAACTCCGTGAGCTGCTGGTCGACTCGGTTCAGCAGCCAGGAGTGCAGGACCAGCACCCCGATGGTCTGTGCGGTGAGGACAGTGGCCGCGGCGAGCAGGGTCATGCCCCACACGAGGCGGCTGCGCAGCGAACGGGGGCGCCGTGTCCGCGGCGCGCGTGTCACCGGTCGGTCCCTGTCGCATGGTGGCCCCGGGGAAGCCGCAGGCAGTAACCGACCCCGCGCACGGTGTGCAGCAGGGGCGGATCGAAGCGATCGATCTTGCGGCGCAGGTACTTGACGTAGGTCTCCACGATGCGGCCGTCGCCGGCGAAGTCGTACCCCCACACATGGTTGAGGATCTTCGTCTTGCTCACCACCCGGCTGGCGTTCTCCATCAGGTAGGCGAGCAGGTTGAACTCGGTCGGAGACAGCGGGATGTACTCGCCGGCCCGGTACACCTCATGGGCGTTCTCGTCCAGCTCCAGGTCGGCGAAGCGCAGGATCCCGCTGCCGGCGCCCTCGGTGGCCGGCAGGTGGTCGGGGTCGGTCCGGCGCAGGATGGCGCGGATGCGCAGCAGCACCTCCTCGATGCTGAACGGCTTGGTCACGTAGTCGTCGCCGCCCGCGGCCAGGCCCGCGATGCGGTCGGTGACCTCACCGCGGGCCGTGAGGAACAGTACCGGTGTCCGCACGCCGGCCGCCCGCAGGCTGCGGGTGACCTCGAGGCCGTCCAGGTCGGGCAGCATCACGTCCAGCAGCACCAGGTCGGGGCGCAGGCCCTCGATGTCCCGCAGGGCGTCCTGCCCGGTGGCGGCGCCGGCGACCTCGTAGCCCGACAGTCGCAGCGCCGACTCGAGCAGCATGCGGATGCCGGGGTCGTCCTCGACCACCAGGAGGCGGTGCGGAGCAGGGGCGGAGGGCGGTTCGGGCATGGTGCTGTGTCATCCGTTCTGCCGCCGCTGCTACTGGGTGGTGCTGTTGGCGGCGCAGTCGTACAAGGTGGTGGCCGTAAGGCCCATCATGCCGCCAGCGGCTGAGTCGCCGCCGCCAGAGCCGCTGGTGCTGCCGCCGTACTCCTTCGCGGGCACCCTCGTGCAGTTCTCGCTGATCCACGTCGACCGCTGGGATGCCGCGCTGTCCGCGCCGCCCATCAGAGCGCCCAAGCCGCCGGAGGAGCCGGAGTCGGAGCCGAGGACGTAGCGCAGTTCGCCGCTCTTGGTCCACTTCCGCAGCTGCTGCACGGAAGGCGCGTTGTCGCTGCCGCTGAAGCCGCCCATACCGATGACCGTGGCGTCACTGTTCAGGATGAACGTGGCCGACCCCATGGATCCGCCTTCGACCGCGAGGGTGATGCGGGCGTCGACGGAGTGCTCGGTGGCGTAGTCGAGAATCTTGCGCTGCTCGGAGCTGAGGGTCGTGCCACCGAAGCCTCCGATGCCGCCTCGGCTGCCCGAGCCGCTCCCGCCGCCGCTTCCGGGGACGGAGGGCATGGAGCCTCCCGTGGAGCCCGAGCCGTCCCCTCCGCCCGCGCCGGGGGCCCCGGGCATGTCGGTGGGCGCCCCGGAAGGCATACCCTCGGGTGGCTCGCCCGACGTCCCGCCGGGCATTCCCGACCCGCCTTGGCCGAGGCCCTCCGGCAACTCGACGCCTTCGGGCAACTCGAGCCCCTCAGGCAGCCCGCCGCCGCTCCCGCCGAACGACATCGTCGCCGGCCCGGCCGTCGGGTTGCCCCCGCTCAACGCTGACCCCGACCCGCCCGGCACGCTCACCGCCCACGCGCCCGGCGCGAGCAGGACCGCCAGCAGCGCACCGCCCAGGGCGACCGGCACCAGGCGAACCGTCCGCCACGCGGCGATCAGCAGTGCGACGGCGACGAGTCCCAGCAGCAGCACGACCCAGGCCAGCCACCCGTTCCAGGACGGAACCCGGCGGATCACGACGGCGGCCCATCCCACGGTCACCAGCACGGTCCCGGCGCCGACCGGCAGTGCCCAGCGCGCCCCGGCCCGGTGCGCCCGCGCCAGCGCAGTCACCAGACCCGCAGTCAACGCGGCTACGGCGGGGGCCAGTTGGGTCGTGTAGTACGGGTGGAAGACGCCCTCCTGACTGGAGAACACCAGGCCACACACCAGCAGCCAGGTCCCCCACAGCACCCACCCGGAGCCCGCCAGGGCCTCGCCCGCCGAGCCGCTGCCGCGCCGGCGCAGCACCGTCCCTGCCACCGCGACGACCAGGGCCACCGCGCTCACCGGCAGCAGCCAGCTGATCTGCCCGGCCACCTGATCGTTGAACAGCCGCAGCAGCCCCGCCTCGCCGCCGAAGGTGCCGCCGAAGTTGCCCATGCCGCCGGTGCTCGTGCTCTCGCCGAAGACCCGGCCGAGCCCGTTGTAGCCGGTCACCAGGTCCCAGGCGCCGCCGTCGGTGCTGCCGCCGATGTACGGCTGCTCACCGGGCCACCAGGCGACCATCGCCACCCACCACAGCGAGGAGACCGCGCACACGGCACCGGCGATCAGCAGCCGCCCGACACGCACCAGCCAGGTCCCCGTCGCGCCGACCAGCCAGGCCGCGGCGAGGGCCGGGAGCACCATCCAGGCCGCCATCATCTTCGTGAGGAACCCGCAGCCGATCAGGAACCCGCTCGCGCACAGCCACCACGTGGAACGCCGGCCCGAGTCGGTCTGCAGGGCGCGGGTCAGCGCGTATGCGGCGGACACCAGGAACAGCACCAGCAGCGTGTCGGGGTTGTTGTCCCGGTTGATCGCCACGGTGATCGGCGTCAGCGTCATTACCAGGGCCGCGAGCAGCGCCGCGCCCTCGCCCGCCCAGCGCCGGACCGTACGGTGCAGCACCAGGACGGCGGCGACACCCTCCACCACCTGGGGCAGGATCAGCGCCCACCCGTGCAGGCCGAAGATCTTGCTGCTGACGACCTGCGGCCAGAGTGCGGCCGGTGGCTTGTCGACCGTGATGACTCCGGCCGGGTCGAAGGAACCGAACAAGAAGTTGGTCCAGCCCTGGCCCATCGACTTCACGGCGGCCGAGTAGTAGCTGTTGCCCCAGCCGAGCGAGCCGAGGGCCCAGCCGTACAGCAGGGCGGACAGGAGCAGGATCGCGGCCAGGGCGGCGGGGGCTGCCCAGCGCGGCAGGGCGTGTCCTGTGACGGGCAGGCGCACGACGGTGCTCGGCTGCGTCTCGGTGGTGTGGGTCATGGTGGGATTCGCTCTCGGGGAGTCGTACGGGGATCGGTCGCGGGGAGGTCGTACAGCGGTCAGGGGGTGCCGCTGCGGAAGACGGCCAGCCGCAGCACCAGGAAGCGGATGCCGGTCACCAGGACCGAGGAGGCGGCGAGCACGAGCGTCTCGGCGGCGGCCGACGCGTCCGGTACGGCGTCGCGGAAGAGCAGCACCGCGGCCGAGGTGATCAGATACCCGAGGACGAACAGCGCTCCGGCGCCCAGGTGCGCCCGCCCCGCACTGACACCGTCGGCGGAGTAGCGGAAGGTGAGGCGGCGGTTGGCCTCGGTGTTGAGGAGGGTGAGTACCAGGAGCGAGACGAAGTTGGCGGCGGCGGGCTGCCACCAGCCGCGCAGCAGCCAGTACAGGAGGGCCTGTCCCGCAGTCGAGGCCATACCGATGAGGACGAAGCAGCTGATCTGCCAGGCGAGTTGGGAGCGGGCGGCGTCCGGGGCCAGGACGGCGTCGGGGTGCTCGGCGGCGGGTTCCGGGCGGCGCGGCACCGGGACGCGGGCGGCGCCCGACGCCTTGAGCCGGGCCATGCGCCACAGGCCTTTGAGGTCGTCGGTGGCGGTGCCGACGACGTCCACCCGGGTATCGACGTCCTCCACCCAGTCCACGGGGACTTCGTGGATGCGTAGTCCGTTGTGCTCGGCGAGCAGCAGGAGTTCGGTGTCGAAGAACCACGCGTCGTCCCGGGTCTTCGCCAGGAGTGGGCGGAGCACGTCGGTACGGGCGGCCTTGAATCCGCACTGGGCGTCACTGAAACGAGCGCCGTGAGTGAGCCGGATCAGCGCGTTGTAGCAGCGCGAGATCAACTCGCGGCGAGGGCCGCGCACGGTGCGGGCACCGGGGGCGAGACGGCTGCCGATGGCGAGGTCGGAGTGGCCGCTGGCCAGCGGGGCGATGAGTGGCAGCAGTCCGTCGAGGCCGGTCGACAGGTCGACGTCCATGTAGACGACGATGTCGGCGTCGCTCGTCCCCCAGGCGGTGCGCAGCGCCAGACCGCGGCCCTTGCGTTCCAAGTGGACGACGCCGACACCGGGCAGTTCGTCACAGAGCTCCCGGGCCACGGCCAGGGTGCCGTCGACGCTGGCGTTGTCCGCCACGGTGATCCGCCACGGGTAGGGCAACTCGTCACGCAGACGGGTGTGCAGGGTTCGGACGCAGCCGGGCAGGGCGCGTTCCTCGTTGTAGACGGGGATGACGATCTCGACGGTCGGCGTGCGCGTGACGGTCGAGCCGTGGGCACCGGCCCGCGACGCCGGCTGAAAACGCTGCACCGTACGCAGGCTGCTGCTGGTATGCGTCATGAGTTCCTCGAACGGTGGGGGTCGGTGGAGGGCGGCTCCCGTTCGTGCCCGCGTCCTGACGGTGCGCCGGGTCGACTCTGACCGGCGCGGCAGGGGAAACACGGGGAGCAAGCTGGGAATTGACGGAGAGTCCGCTGTCAGTCGGCCCGCCGGCAGGCGGCGAAGGACGCGGCCAATCTTCGCGCTACGACCTGAGAAGCCGAGGTCAGCCACCCGGGAATCAGCCGAGAGGATGCTGTGCCACTGGTATGCGGCACGCTCAGTGGAGGACATCGAGATACAGAACAGCAAGGAACGCCGGGCCCTCGTGGTCGGGCTCGGTGTCAGCGGAATCGCAACTGCTGTGCGACTGCGGCAGAGCGGATGGACGCCCGTCGTCATCGAGCGGTCGCCGGCCAGGCCCCCGGCACGGGGGTGCGGGGGCCTGCCTCGGCGGAACTGCTGCTGCGGGAGCGCGCGCACTGGCGGGTACTTCGTCGCACTGTTCGGTGGCGGCCGGTCCCCGGCGCAACGCCTGGGCATCCTCGACTATCTGAGCGACCGCATCCCCGCCGGCAGTGCCTCGTACGACATCGACCGCGTGGGGAACCGTCGGCCCGGCCTCGGCTATGGCGACCTGCCCGGCAGTCCCTGGATGATGGTGCGCGGCGACGTCGAGGAGGCCGCCTTCACGGCGCTCCCCGACGATGTCGAGATCCGTTACTCGACCGTGCCGTCCCACATCGCGCAGGACGCCGACGGCGTGGACGTCACGATGAACAACACCGCGGACGACACCTCGGTCACGGAGCGGTTCGATCTGGTGGTCGGCGCGGACGGGCTGCGCTCCACCGTGCGCTCCCTCGTGTTCGGACCGCACGAGAAGTACCTGCACCGGCTGAACTACATGGCGGTCGCCTACCAGCTTCCCGGCCCGCTCAGCGAACTCCATCAGGACGCCGGCGCCACCCTGATGGAGGCCAACCGGTCGATGTGGCTCTTCCCCTTCGCCGGCAGTCCGCAGACGGTGCTGCTCAACTACCACACCGATGACGTGGACGCCGAGTTCAAGGAGTCACCGGCCCAGCGCGTACGCGCGGCGTTCCGAGCCCACCGGCCGCTTGCTGGGCGAGGTGCTCGACGGGCTGGACACCGCCGAGGACCTGTTGTTCGACTCGGTCGAGCAGACACGGATGGACACCTGGCATCGCGGCCGGGTCGTACTCGTCGGTGACTCGGCCTGGTGCGTCAGCCTCTACGCCGGCATGGGCGTCTCGATGGGAATCACCGGGGCGGACCTCCTCGGCACCATGCTGGACCGCAACCCCACCGATGTGCGCCGCGCCCTGGCCGTCTGGGAACAGACCCTGCGCCCCCACGTGGACGTGTTCCAGCAGAACGGCATGGATCAGCGCATGTTCTTCGTGCCCGCCAACAATGCGGAGCTCGCTGTGCGCAAGGCCATGAACCTGGGGATGCGGATCCCAGGGGCCTCGCACCTCCGGCCGCATCTCGGTGGCCGGCCTGGTCTGCTACCGGCCCGGCCACCGCTCCCGGCTGCTGTTCTGTCTCCACCGCTACCAGCGGCGCAAGGGCGAGCAGGCGAGCTTCACCTGGCGCGACTACCGCGACTTCCTCGTGCTGGCCCACCACGAGCTCGACACCCCGATCGTGCTGATCTGGGACTCAACCGGGCACACCTGCGCCGAGATGACCGCCTTCATCGAGGCCAAGTCCAGCTGGTACGCGTCTTCCGGCTCCCGTCCTACGCGCCGGATCTGAACCCGGCCGAAGGCATCTGGTCGCTGCTGGTCCGCGAGCCGCTGGCGAACCTTGCCGTGGGCGGCTTCGACGAACTCGTTGGACGTGATCAGACGGGCCCTGAAGAAGATCCAGTACCGATCTGACTTGATCGACGGATGCCGCCGTGACCGGCCTGACCCTCATCGTCCGTAACTTCACGGATCAAAGATCAGTAAGATGTTTCCCACGACCCTTGTTCATTGAACGAGCGGCCGTGGTGTCTCGACCCGGACGGCGTTCGGATATGTCGGCGACGCCGACTCTCGATGTGCCGCATTGGACCCGGGCTGGGCGAGGATCTGACCGTGTTCCGCTATCGCCGAGGCCGTCCCGGTGTGGTCGTCGAACACTGCGCGCACCGGGGCAGGCCTGCGAGCCTGATCGTGGGCGTCGTCGCGATGCGGCGCGGTAGCCGTGGTATCCGGTCGAGGAACGCTACGGTCTGGCTTTCGTCTCCATAGGACCACCCGAGTGCAAGCGACGACACCCACCACCGGGCGTTGTTCTCCATCCCCTCCAGCGATCCCGAGCGCGTGCACCGGTTCCCCTTCGGCGTCAAACACGACGGCGAGAACACCTGTGGGAGCTGACCGAATAGGAACACCGACGATTCCCCGGTGACACCGAAGCGCAAGCGTCACAAGGCCCCATGACCCTGCGCTGCTCAACACCATGATCGACGACCGGCCGCATATTCACCCGGCCCGCGACAGCGCAGAAACCCACCACACCGATTCCCTCGACCGGAGCCTGAACAGGACACGGCCGACGACGAGGCCGAAGATGGTCTACGCCTCGGCCTCGCCGTCAGGAGACGGCCGGCTTGGACGCCGATCTGTCAGGCGACATCGAGGGTCTTCGCGGCGTCGTCCCAGAGCCTGTGTGCGAGGGCGGTGTCGCGAGCAGGCCCCTTCAACGGTTCCTCCTTCGCCTTGTTGAAGTACCGGCCCGTGCCCTTGGATGTCACGAGGTCAACAATGGCTGGGGCTGCCTCGTCGGCGGACTTCCAGAATCGCTTGGCGGCGTTGGCGACCAGCCCTGCAGCCCGGCCGTGCTCGCCGAGCCCGGTCCGCAGGACGCCGGGATGCACGGCATCGATCGTCTTCCCGGCGTCCTTCCACCGCTCGGCGAACAGCGGGACCATCAGCAGGTTGGCCAGCTTGGTGTTGCAGTAGGTCCTCATGGAGTGGAAGTCCTCGCCGGTCGGAGTTCGGTCGGGATCGATCTTTCCCCTGAGGTAGAGGCCCGCGCTGACCTGCACGACCCTGCGCAGCCGCTCCTCCAGCAGGTGGTTCATCAGGAACGGCGCGAGATGATTCGTGAAGAACGCCTGCTCGAACCCGTCCTCGTTGAGCTCGCGGCGGCCGGGCCAGAGTGCCGCGTTGTGGACGAGTATGTCGATGTCGGGGACGGTAGTGGTGATCTCTGCCGCGGCCTGCCGTGCCGTCCGGGCAGACGACAGATCTCCGACGACGAGGTTCGCCCCGATCTCACGCGCGACGGCCGCCCCCTCGTCCGGCCGCCTTGCCACGATCGCCACCCGGTGCCCCCGCCGGACGGCCTCCGCCGCCACGGCCCGCCCGATGCCGCGGTTACCACCTGTCACTACCACACTCAGCGATTCACTCATGCCACTGAGCGTACTAGAGGACTGACCCCTAGAGCCACTTTGGTCATTTAGTCATAGCGTGGGGCGGGACACGAGGGGAAGGAATCGAGGTGGCGGACGTAGCCAAGCAGCGGTGCTGGTGGAGCGAGCCGCTGCGCGCCGCTCGGGCGGGTACTTCATCCTGTTGTTCGGCGCCGGGGTCGCGTCGGCGCGGCGGCTGGGTGTGCTGGATGCGATCGGCGACCGCGGTCATCCGCAGCTCGTCGGTTACGAGGTGAATCGGGCCGGGCGCCGTACCCCTGGCATGAGTTTGGCCAGCATCCCGGGCGCGGCCAGCAGGCCCCGCCACAGCGCAGGCTGGTGTTCGGCCCGAGGAGTACCTGCCCCGCTGAACTACATGATCGGCGCCACGGTGCTGGATGAGCCGATCGAGGGCTGTGGCCTGCGTGAGGGCCTGATCCTGGCCGAGCCGGGACGCTCGGGGTCAAGATGCAGCGCTGGCACCGCAGCCGGGCGTCCTGGTCGGCGATGCGGCCTGGTGCGTGACCCTGTACGCGGGCATGGGCGCTTCCAGCGGCATTGCCGGGGGCGAGCTGCTGGGCACCATGCTGCAGCGCCACCCAGGCGACCTGCCTGGGGCGCTGCGGGCATGGGAGGCTCGGATACGGCCGTTCATCGAGACCGAACAGGACAGCGCGATGTTCATGCGCACGCTGTTCACGCCCGCCGACCGCAAGGAGCAGATCATGCGTACCGCGATGCGGCGCTTGATGGGCAAGCCGGTCTTTGCATGGGCGTTGGGCAAGATGCCCAAAGGCCCGGACCTGACGAACAAGGAACGCGATGTCGCCGCCGTGTGACAGAAGGAAGAGGACGACTCCAGTGAGCCAGCTGATCGAACAACGCTCGCGCAAGGCTGCCCGCATCCTGGACAGCGCGCGCGAGCTGGTGCTCGACCACGGCGTCCGCAAGGTCACCGTCAGCGAGATCGCTCGGACGGCCGGTGTCGGCAAAGGCACCGTCTACCTGTACTGGGCTGCCAAGGAGGACCTGATCCTCGGGCTGTTCGCGCGCGAACTGCTGACCTTCCTGGACGAGATCATTGCCCGCATCACCGCCGACCCCGCCACGGTACTGCCACGCCGCCTGGCCCCGTTGCTGATCCGCACCGGGCTGGGACTCCCGCTGGGGTCTCGTCTGAAGACCGGCGACGGCGACCTGCTGCGGTTGCTGACGCGGCAAGCCGAGGACCGGGACCTGTTCGCGCGCGTGACGCCCAGTTCGGTGTGCGACGCGGCCATGCCGATCTTCCGCCGACGCGGCCTGATCCGCGACGACCGCCCCTTGGCCAGCCAGGCCTACGCCGTGCACGCCGTGATCACCGGATTCGGCATCACCATGTCCGACCCAACCATGGCCCCACCCGGCGTCGACGACCCTGCCGAGGTCCTCGCCGACACTGTGGCCCAGCAGCTCGAACCGTCTGTCGAACCCGCCGAACCGGCCATCGCCACAGCCGCCGATGAGGTCATCGCAGTCTTGCGTGAAAGCAGGGACGCTGTGTTGGAGCTCATCGAGAGCAGTCAACTCGCCGGAGAATGAGCGACGCGAGGCCGTGCGCTGATCACAACCAGTCAAGAAACCATTACCTGACAAGCCGCCCGACGACAGGAGACTTCAATGATCACAACGCGCCCCGTATTGCTCAATGCCGCCGGTGACCTCGCTGCGACTTCGCCCGACAAGGCGGACTCCTGATGGTTCGCCGCCACTGCACGAATCGGTGACATGTGGTGCTCTCGCGGTGCGCGCGCTGCAGAACGCGGGCGTGCACACGGCCTTCAAGATCAACGGGGCCTATAGCGACCCGGGGTATGCCCCGGTGTGTGGCGATATCGGGGTTGCCGTGGTGACCGCCGGTAGTGCTTTCACCAACGTCCTGACCTCGGTGGCGAGGGCTGGCCGAGACGTGGCGGCCGGACGTGATCGTGCACGCCACGATGCAAGGTACGGCGCCACTCGTCGCGGCCGCGCTGGGCATCCCCACGGTGGTGCACAACTTCGGTGTGACCGCGGGCCTGCCCTACGTCGAAGGGATGGCCGCCGAGTTGGCCGACGAGTACCGGGCCCGCGGGGTGACCGGGCCGCCCGAGCGCACCGTGCTCGACGTGGTCCCCGCCTCGCTCGGCGGCGACGGCACGGGCTGGCGGGTCAGGTACGTGCCGTTCAACGGCGGCGGCCCGGTGCCGGCGGACCTGGTCGCGCGCGGCGGGCGGCAGCGGGTCGTGGTCACGCTCGGCACGGCGCTGTCGCGGACGGCAGGCGCGCGGTACGTCGACCGGCTGACCGAGCAGGCGGCCACGGTGGACGCCGACTTCCTGCTCGCCCTCGGCGGCGCCGACCTCACGCCGCTGGGCGAACTGCCGCCCAACGTAAGGCCGCTGTCGGACTGGGTGCCGCTCGCCCAGCTGCTGGCCGGCTGCGACGCCGTGGTCCACCACGGCGGAGCGGGCACCATGATGGCGGCGGCGGCCGTCGGCATCCCGCAGCTGTTCCTGCCGAGTGGTGCCGACCACTTCACCAACGCCGCGGCCGCCGTTGCTCAGGGCTTCGCCCTGCGCGCCGAGCCCCAGATGGTGGACGGCGACCTGCTCGACACCCTCCTGAACGACGACTCCCTGCGCAAGGCCGCCCTTGCCATGCGTGACGAGATCGCCGCGCTCCCCTCCCCGGCCGACCTGGTGGGCGACATCGAGGACCTGGCGACGGCCGCGCGCTGAGCACCGCGTCGCCTCCCGCCCTGGATGCTGGCCGACATGCTGGCGGCCGAGGCGCAGCGCCCGCAGGACGCGTTGCGCGTGGAGGTCCAGCGGGGTCTGCTGCTCACTCTGTTGTGATGGGGCCCCAGCGTTCGGTCAGCTGAGCGACGAGGAGCAGGCCACGGCCGCCTTCGTCGAATACGCGGGCTCGGCGGAGACTTCACGGATGACCAGTTCGCTGACCACGAGTTCAGTGATGAACAGTTCCTCTTCCAGGTCCCACGCGGCGAGCCGGTCGCAGGCCCGCTCACGTGCCTGGGAGACGATGGCGAAATCGTCGGGGTGGTCCCATGGGACCACCTGGGACCGGTCGAACACTCGGGTGCGGGCGAGGAGCTGGCCATCGCTTTGGGCATCCGTGCCTGCCAGGCCGGGCACCGCGTCGCGTTCGCCACCGCCTCCCAGTGAGTCGACCGCCTGGCCGCCGCCCATAGCACCGGAAAACTCCAGGAGGAACTCCTCCGTCTCGCGCGCGTCCCCGTTCTGGTGATCGATGAGGTCGGCTACATCCCGTTCGACGTTCGGACGCTGGGGAGAGGACTTCGGCGACGACACCGTCGCCGCCGCCATGATCGACCGTCTCGTCCGTCACGCCGATGTGCTCTCCTTGAAGGGAGACTCCTACCGGCTCAAAGACCGCGACATCGGCCGCACACCGAGCGCGGCAACCGGGTGAACAATTGCACAGGCGGGGTCAAAAGTCACCGACCCCAAAGGGGTCCAGGTTCAACGACCGCCGACACAGGGCGACCTGCTGGAGCGCCGGTGCACAGAAGCTCTGGGGATACACGCCGGGAGGGATGACTCGCGCAGCTCATCGCCTGCACCCAGGTCCTGGACCGTGACCACGTCGCCTCCTGGGAGGTGGCCGATGACCCCGCCGCCGTGGCTGAGACCCGCAGACAGGTGGGTGAGCGGCTTGCCACCTGGGGGCTGGAGGAGGCGGCGTTCACGACAGAACTGGTGGTCAGTGAACTGGTCACCAATGCGATCCGGTACGCCACCGGCCCGATCCGGCTACGGCTGATCAAAGACGACCCCCTGATCTGCGAGGTCTCCGACGGGAGCAGCACCTCGCCTCACTTGCGTCTGGCTCAGCTGAATGACGGGGGAGGCCGAGGTTTGTTTCTCGTCGCTGAGCTCACCGACCGTTGGGGAACCCGATACACCTCGACCGGCAAGACCATCTGGGCCGAGCAGTCAGCCGGGAGCCCCTGAGTGAACTGTCGAAGTCTTGCCGGCTTCAACCCGGCTGCAGGCTGTTCCCGGCGGAGCCGGGCGATCCTCACGCGGGACAGCTCTCTGTTCGATGTATTGCCTGACCACGGAGAGCGGTGCGCCGCCGACAGTCCCGGCGAACAAAGCTTGTTGGCGCTCCAGTAGTGCCGTACTGGGCGGCGTCGGCGTGGCGGGGGAGCAAGTGTCTCCCAAGTGGCCGGTCGCGGCGGCGGGCATCGGCACCTTCCGGTGCCGGGTGGGCGACGGTGTCAGGAGGAGGGCCAGTGGCCGACCATCTCGGCGTAGGTCAGTCCGCTGACCTTCTCGCGAATTCCTGGGCGTCGGTGCCTGTGACGCGTACGGAGAGGTGCGTGTTGAGCGCGGGGATGTCGATGCTCCAGCGGGTGGGGTAGGCGTTGCCGCTGGTGGGGCTGGTCCAGATCCGGTGGGCGCCCTCGTCGAGTGGCTTGACCGCCGCCAGTTCGTAGGAGCCGTCCGGGTGCATGACCGTGGCCCAGGCGTTCTCCCCCTTGCTGTTGACGGAGTCCCACACCAGGAGCTTGTCGCCGCCCGGGAGGCGGATGGGCATCCAGGTCCAGCGCATGGAGGTGTCGTTGATGTCGACAGGGCCCCACTGCCGGTTCAGTCAGGTCTCCCCGGACACCTTGTAGTTCTTGTTCTGGACGGAGAGAGTGCCAGTGGTCTGCATGGACGGCAGGGCGTACTCGTAGTTCGTCTTGCCGTACAGGGGGAAGGATCCGGTGCCGGCCGCCTTCAGGGCCGGTCCCTTGGCCTTGAGCTGGAGGTCGAGGGAGCCCCACGGCGTGCTCGCCTTCACCGACATGTTCTGCGTGGTGCCCTTCCAGGTGATGTCGGGCGTCTTGATGTCGAGTCCGGTCTTGGCCCAGTCCAGGTTCTTCGTGGCGACCGGGACCTGGTACTCCTTGAACCAGCCGGTGGTGACATCGGTGACGCCGACGCTTATGACGTGCTGGCCTGTGTTGGGGAACGTCGCCGTACTCAGCGTGATCCCGAAGTCGTGGCCGCCGCCCTCACCCAGCTGGTGGCGAAGATCGACTCGCTGTCCGCGGGGTCGGAGGTCAGGGTGTGGGCGGCGAGGTCGGCGTCCGGGCGACCGTGGTCGGGATCCCCGCGTTGACGACGCGGGTGGTGCGGCTGTCCTTGTATTGTTCCGCGGCCTGGGCGGTGGGCAGGACGGCCGCACCGAGCAGTGCGGTGGCGGTGACGGTTGTGATGGCGACGCCGAGCCTGGTACGCGTGGTGCTTTCCTGGGAGTTCTCTCTGGAGGTCGAGTGTGGTGGGGGTTCTCGTGGAGGCTGCTGCGGATCACATGTGGACGACGGGCGCCGCGTCGGGGTCGGTGGCGGGTACGCCGCGTCGGTAGAGGACCACGCTGGCGACCAGGCCGACGGCGAAGAAGACGGCCGACCACCAGTAGGCGGTGGAGTAGGCCTCCAGGCCGGCCTGGGCCTGGACGGCAGGGTCCTTGGGGTCCTTGCCCACGAGGTAGTCGGCGGCGGCGCTGGTGGCGAGGGTGTTGAGCAGAGCCGTGCCGATCGAGCCGCCGACCTGTTGCATGGCGTTGACGGTGGCGGAGGCGACACCGGAGTGCTCGGCGTCCACGCCGTCGACGGCCAGGCTCATGGCCGGGGCGATCACCAGGCCGAGGCCGAGGCCCGCCACCAGCAGCGGCGGCAGGACGTGTGTGGTGTAGCTGCTGCTGAGGTCGAGGCCGGTCAGCCAGACCATGCCGGCGGCGGCCAGGCCCATGCCGAGCGGGACCACCGGCTTGGGGCCGAGGCGGGGGATCAGCACGCTGGTGGCGAGGGTGGCGCCGATCATGAGCGTGGCGGTCATGGGCAGGAAGGCGAGCCCGGTCTCGACGGGGGTGTAGCCCAGGCTCTGCTGCAGGTAGTAGGTGAGGAAGAGGAAGACACCGAACATGCCGGCGCCGCTGATCAGCACGGAGATGAAGGAGGCGCCGCGGTTGCGGTCGAGCAGGACCCGCAGGGGGAGCAGGGGGTGGGTGGAGCGGGTCTGCCACCAGGTGAACGCGGCGAGCAGCACGGCTCCGGCGGCCAGCCACCCCCAGGTCTGCGGGGAGCTCCAGTCGTGACTTTCGGCGTTGGAGAAGCCGTAGACCAAAGCGAACAGGCCGCCGCCGACGAGCAGGGCGCCGGGGATGTCGAGCGTTGCGCTCTTGTCGCGGGTGGTGCGCTGGAGCAGGAGGACACCGCCGACGAAGGCGACGGCGGCGAAGACGAGGTTGACGTAGAGGGTCCAGCGCCAGTCGGCGTACTCGGTGAGCAGGCCGCCGAGGAGCAGGCCGATGGCGCCGCCGGCGCCGGCGATGGCACCGTAGACGCCGAAGGCCTTGGCGCGTTCCTTGGCGTCCGTGAAGGTCGTGGTCAGCAGGGCCAGCGCGGCCGGGGCGAGCAGCGCGCCGAACACACCCTGCCCGGCCCGCGCGACGATGAGCATCTCGAAGCTGGTCGCGGCGCCACCGAGGGCGGAAGCGCCGGCGAAGCCGACCAGGCCGACCAGGAAGGTCATCTTGCGGCCGAACAGGTCGCCTATACGGCCGCCGAGCAGGAGCAGGCTGCCGAAGGCGAGGGCGTAGGCGGTGACGACCCACTGCCGGTCACCGTCGGAGAAGCCCAGGTCCTTCTGCGCGGAGGGCAGGGCGATGTTCACGATCGTCGCGTCCAGCACGACCATGAGCTGGGCCATGCCGATGACGGCGAGGATCCACCAGCGGTGACGTGGTGGTGTGTCAGCGGACGGGAGGGTGGACACGGTGGCCGTGTCGGCCGTTTCTACGGGGCTACTGGACATGACGAGGTCTCCATGAGAAAGGTCAAGGGGATGGGAGGTTCAGTGGTGCGGAGCCGGACGGCTGCGTCGTTGGAGCTCGTCACGTGATGCGGTAGGTAACCGGGGCGCCGACCGTCACTGCTCGGCGAGGTGGGGCGCGCGGATGAGCGGGACATGCATTCCCGGAGCCGGCCACCGTCGGCCGCGCGCTGCGGCGGGAAGGGTGATCAGGCCGCCCAGACGCTCGGGCGGACGGCTCCCGCGTGACGACGGCAAGAGGTGTCACAGGGAAGGACGGCCGCCTTCAGTTCGGGCGCGGGTCCCTCCAGCGCCCGGCGGCGAGCTTCGTGGGCCGAGGTGGGGGAGTAGGTCTGCCAGTAGTGGGCCTGGCGATTGAGGTGGCTGATCAGAGGCATGAGATCGGTCGCGGCGGGGACGCCGGGGATGCCCAGGCGGTCTGCCCACTCCTCCCCGAAGGCCCGGCGGAGCACGCTGTGGATGAGGTGGCGCAGTTGTTCCTCGGACAGGACGGCGCCCGGCGCGTCGGCCATCGCGTGGGCCTGTGCGCCGACCATGGCGGCGGTCAGCGCGGTCGAATTCTCGTCGGGTGCGTCCGTCGTGGCGTCCAGCAGGTCCTGCAGTCGGCGGGCGCCGGCGTGGTCGACCACGTCCTTGTGAAGGCTTTCGTCGAGCCCCAGGAGATGAGCGACGTACGACCAGTACTGGTAGAGGTAGTGCTCCTCCTCGTCAGTGATGTCGATGCCGACGGCCGTCAGGGCCTGGAAGGCGATGAGGGTGAAGCCGAGCCAGGTACGGGCCATGTCGAGCTGACCGACCGGCAGGCCCCGGGCGCCCCTGTCCCAGTCCGTGAGGGTCGTGGCCCGCATACGGGCATGGGCCAGCCGGACCTCCACGGTGGCCAGGTACCCCGGTCGTCCGCGCAGCAGCCCTCCCGGCCGTATGGTCTGGCGCGCCCACACCCCGGTCTCCGCGAGCCGGCGTGCGGCCAGGTCCGCCGGCCTGCCTGTTCCGGCCAGCAGCCGTGCGGTGGCCGGGGAGGCGTAGCTGTGCGCGAGCGCGCCGGTGGTCGAGCAGAGCCCGAACCACATGGAGGGCACGGACAGGCTCACGACATCGCCCCTGTGCAGCGTCAGCGGGTCCGCCCAGGAAGGGGTGGCCTCCAGTTGCCTCAGCAGCGCGGCGATGGCCGCGGGGGGGCTGTTGGCCAAGACTCGCCAGGCCGTGCCTGAGGCCCGCGTCGAGGGCACGCCGGGCCTGCGGGCCGTAGACGTCCAGTTCGGCGATGACGGCATCGGCGAGGGGATCCCCGGCGGTGAGCAGGGTCACCACATGGTCGGCCTTGGCGCCGTGCCGACGGCGGGCCGCCTCCAGGCCGCCCACACGCTCGGGGGCCTTGCGCAGTGTGTGGTTCGCGTCCATGGGGCTCTCACTTTCGAGCGGATGCGGCGGTCCGGCCGCTAGTTGGGGGAGACGTGCTCGTGCGCCGATCGGCGCTGTTCAGTCCTGCGGAAAGCGGCTGCTCAAGTCACTTCGCTGCACCAGGAGGTGCTCTCTGACAACTGTCAGATTAGCTTCATTCTGACAGGTGTCAAGTAAGCTGTTGGTGCATTCACGAGATGGCCGCCTGGCAGCACCTGTCGGGACGCAGGCAAGGCAGGCCATGCCGGCGCAAGCAAGCAGTCTTGGAGGCAGCAGTGGGAGCAAGAGCCGAATTCACTCGACGGCCGGGGCGCCCCGGCGCGGGTACTCCCGCGGTGCCTGAGGAGGAGAACATCCTGCAACGAGGGCTCGAGACGTTCGCGGAGCTGGGCTACGAGCGGGCTTCCGCACGCGAGCTGGCCCGCCGCCTGGGCGTGAGCCACAACTTCATCAACGACCGCTACGGGTCCAAGCTGGCCTTCTGGCGCGCGGTGGTGGACTCCGCGCTGGAGGCGCAGCTGGCGCGTCTGCCACAGGTGGATCCCTCGCTCGACGACGCCGAGCGTCTGCGGCAGTTCATCACCGGCTTCTACCTGACCGCGGTGGACACACCGCGGATGGATCGGATCATGCTCGACGAGCTGTCCCGGGACACCGAGCGGTTGGACTACCTGTACGAGCGCTACATCGCTCCGACCCTGCAGCTCGTTGTCCCGAGCATCGAGCGGCTCGTCGCCTCCGGACGCATCGCGCCCATTCCGATGGATGTGCTGTTCTTCGCCGTCATCCCTCCCGTCTCGGGAATTGTGGAGGGGCCTCTGGCTCGGCGCATGGGCAGGCCCGTGCCCACCTCGCCGGAGCAGCTCACGGCCACGGCGGAGTCACTGGCGGAGATCGTGGTCAACGGGCTGCTCGCCACGGGTGCGGCAGGGCGCCACTGAAGCTGAACTCGAGGCCTGGCAGGCGGACTGGGTGGACACCCTCGCGGACGAGGGCGCGCAGATCAGCCGGGCCGTGTGGAGCGGCGAGTCGACAGCAGCCGAGATCGCCGAGGC
The DNA here is from genome assembly GCF_030551255.1 of Streptomyces sp. NL15-2K. Taxonomy (GTDB): domain Bacteria; phylum Actinomycetota; class Actinomycetes; order Streptomycetales; family Streptomycetaceae; genus Streptomyces. The sequence goes on along the minus strand of NZ_CP130630.1, from coordinate 436,924 downwards.
GCCGTGGTTCCCGACAGTCAGACGGAGAGCAGCGGCGCCAACCACGTCAACACCTGGCGGATCGCCTACTCGATCGAGGGCTTCCGGGACTGGCTGTTCCGCCGGAAGAAGCAGGGGACCGGGGAGGGTGGGGCTCCGGTCAGGCGGACCCCCCACTTTCTCCTTCGCCCGCCACTTCCGTTCGGGATGGGCGGGCTCGCCGTTGCGCACCGCAAGGCTATGGGCCATCATCAGGAATCCTGTTAGTTTAAGGTTGTAGTGACCGGAGGCGAGCAATGGCGTTCAGCCCCAGAATCCAGGCCAGAGGGATCCAGTTGCTGCTCGGCGGCATGATCTCCCGCGTGCACAAGGACCTGCGCTTCACCGACATCCCGAAGCACACGGAGCCTCTCCGGGTGGAGACCGGCGCCGGACCGGTGAACTGCACCGTCTACCGCCCGTCTGCCACCACCGGCACTCCCGCCCCGGTGTACGTCAACTTCCACGGCGGTGGCTTCGTCGTCGGCCGCCCCGAGCAGGACGACCACATCTGCCGCTACATAGCCGCCACGGCCGACTGCGTCGTGATCAACGTGGACTACGCCGTCGCCCCGCAGCGGCCGTTCCCCGCACCCGTCACCCAGGCCTACGACGTCACCGCGTGGGTCGCCGAGAACGGCCCCGCCAACAACTGGGACGGCTCGCGACTCGCCGTGGGCGGACACAGCGCCGGGGCCAACCTGACCGCCGCCGTGTGCCGACTGGCCCGTGACCGAAGCGCCTTCTCACCGCGACTCCAGATCCTCGACTCCGCGCCGCTCGACATGGTCACCGATCCCGCAGCCAAGCTGTCGCCCCTCGCCAAGCCGCTGCTCAGCCCCCAGATCATGCGGGTCTTCACGGCCGCCTACGTCCCGGACCCGGCCGACCGTGCCGACCCCTTCGTCTCTCCCGCGCTGGCCGACGACCTCGCCGGACTGCCGCCCGCCTTGGTCATCACCGCGGAGAACGATCGCCTGCGCGACGAGGGCGACGCCTACGCCAAGGCCCTGGACGCCGTGGGCGTCCCGGTCACCCACCGCGTCTTCGAGGGCGTCGACCACTACTTCACACACACCGGCCCGGTGCAGGTCGGCAAGGAGGCCATCGAGCTGATGGCCGCCACCCTGCGCACCGCACTCAGCGCGTGATGCGCCGTTGATACGCCGGGTGTCGCACGCCGCCCTTGGTCAATCCGCGCTGGGGGCGTCAGTGTCCGGGAGCCACCAGGCGGTCGTACTCCGACTTTCCGACGATCATCCGCTCCATCCGCGACCGTCTGCTGCTGCCCCTGGAAACGGTGGTCCGAACAGGCCACGGAGAGCTCACCACCGTCGGCCCCGAGGCTCCGCATCTCGCAGAGTGGATCGACCGGAGCTACTGAGGCCGACGGAGCCGCCCCCTCCCATCCGCCCGGCCGGTCTCACCCTGCTCCCGCCACAGGCAGCCAGGCCGACCGGGCCGTGCCGCACGCACCCACGCCGAGGCCTGGCAGGGTGCAAGAGGAGAAAGGGAACAACGCCGACGTCCGTGCGGTGGCAGCCCCGGTTGGCGAGCAAGGTGGGTTGCGTCGCCGACCGTGGCTTGCGGGCCAGGTCGGTCAGTCCAGCTTCGCGACGATGTCAGCCACTTGCCCGGGCATCGACAGGAACGGCGAATGGGAGGAGTCGAGCGCGACCACCGAGGTCGGGTTGTCCGGGAAGGCCGCGTCCGCGTCGCTGATGAACTTCTGCTGGAGAGCGGGTCGGATGGCCATGTCGCGGGCGCAGGTGACGTAGGTGCGGGGTACCGAGCCCCAGCCGTCGTGAGTCAGCGTGGTGGCCCCCAGCGCGATGCCGGCCGGAGCGTCGGGGGACAGCAGCATGAGGGCGGCGTCCGCGACAGCCGGATCGACGTCACCGAAGAACGCGTCCCGCAGTTGCTGACGGTAGGCGGGTTCGTCCGACGCGATGTCGAGCCGCAGGGCACCGATCGCGGCGGGGTCGGCCCGAAGAGATGGTGCGACCAGCTCGCCCGCGTTCTCGGGCATCTGCACGCAGGCGATGGCTGGCACGCCCGAGGGCGGCATGAAAGCGGTCAGGTACACCGCGTGCGCCACCAGCTCGGGTGCCAGCTGCGCCGCCCGCGTCAACACGGCCCCGCCCATGCTGTGGGCGACCACCGTGACGGGCCCACCCTGGCCGACTTCCCTGATCTGGGAGACGAGCAGGTCGCCGGCCTGGTCGAGGTTCACCCCGGCGACCGGCGAGACCTCGGTGGCCACGGCCTCCGGGGCGAACGGGCGTCTGGTGAGGCACTGCGGTCGGCCGGCACGGAGCCCGTGCCCCGCCAGGTCCACCGCGACCGCCGGGCGGCCCTTGGCCGCCACACGCGCGATGACCTCACTCCAGCACCAGGACCCGTGCCAGTAGCCGTGCACGAAAATCAGCGGGGTGGAACCAGCGGACATGATCACTCCTTTGTGATGACCGGCTATCGGCTTCGGCCACCGGCTCGCATGGGGCCTCCGAGGTTCGGCCATGCCATACGGAGGACAACTGAGAGGATTGAAATGGATCGGCACTGCGCGCTCCACACGGATTCCGCCCGACGGAAGAACTCTCAGCTCTCCTGGCCGTCCGTCGTGAGCGGGTCCGCGCCTTGCCGCGCGGCTCGCAGCAGCCGCCGCAGACTGTCGGGAGTCACAGGGCATGGGTTCTTCGCCGGGACCACGTCCAGGATCGCGTGCACGGCGTCGTCGATATCGGCCTCGTCGAACCCATGGTCACGCAGCGCCCTCGGCGCTTCCACCGCACCGCGCAGCCGCTGCAGACCTCCCAGGGCCGACGCGGCGCCGAACGCTTCCGCGATCCGGCGTTCTGCCTGCGGTGCCGCGGATGCGTTGAACGCCGGCGGGTACGGCAACCCGGCCGGGTGGGCCACCACCGCCGGCAGTCCGGCGGTCAGCGCCGGGTCGGCGCGGCCGGTGGCCGTCCTCCGGCCTCGACACCGAGCGCGCACGAGCCCGGGATCACCGACCCGGGCCGGCTCACGGATGTGAGTCAGCATCTTGATCTGTGGACAGGGACGATCCGCAGCGCCTTCTCCTGCCTCGGCGAGCCGGTGGAAGTGGTCACCGTCGCGTCGCCTGACGACGCCACCGCGGTGTTCCGCATCACCAGCCCCCTGCTTGCCGATCAGCGGGCCGCCGTGCGGTTGCCGTTCCCTTGTCCCCATGACGGGTTCTTCCAGACCGACGACTGGGCCGCAACCGACCGGCACGAGTCGACGCTCACGGAGAGCCGGCCCGGGCACGCGCAGATCGCGCGGATCGCGGACGACACCCGATACACGGTCGCCGTCAGGTCCACGAACGGGGCCGTCACACCTGGAGCGGGCCCACATGTATTCCTCCTCACGACCGACGCGGATTCCGTGGATGTGGTCGTCACCTTCACGCCCGATCCGAGGCTGTGCGCGAATCCGACTTCGAGGCCGTCGCCGAGAGGGCCGCGCGGTCATGGGAGTCGTTCTGGATGTCGGGGGCGGCCATCGACCTCTCCGAGACCACCGACCCACGAGCGGGCGAGCTCGAACGCCGGGTCGTGCTGTCCCAGTACCTCACTCGCGTGCATTCGTGCGGGGCGATGCCTCCGGCGGAGACCGGGCTCGTGACCAACTCGTGGCAGGGCAAGAGCCACCTCGAGATGCACTTCTGGCACGCCGCGCATTTCGCCGCGTGGGGCCGCCCCGAGCTGCTCGAACAACCCCATGTCCTTCACCTCCTCGAGCTGGTGTGACCCGCCTCGAGCGGGAGCCGACGCGCGGAACTGATCGACGACTACGCCGAGATCGCTTCTGGAGACCGGCGGGTTCAGTCCGCAACTACGCCCTCGAATGCGGAGGGGAGTGTCCAGGGCGCGGCGCAGGGCGGCAGTGGTGCTCTGTCTGCCCTGCGTCATGAGGGGATGCCTTTCTGCTGTCACGTCGCTGTGGCGGGCCCGGTGTTACCAGGCGGGCATCATCGGCGCGGGGTAGCGGTCGCCGACCGCGCCGTTCGGCAGGAGCGAGCCGATCAGATCCAGCCCTTCGGGGGTGAAGGCGAGGTGCGCGGCGGCGACGTTCTCGGCCACGCGCTGTGCGCTGCGGGTGCCAGGGATCGGCACGATGTCCTGGCCTTGGGCCAGCAGCCAGCCGAGCGCCACCTGCGCCACTGTGCAGCCCTTCCACTCGGCGATCGCGCCCAGGTCACGGACCAGTGCCTGGTTGGTTTCGTAGTTGCCGGCCTGCCAGCGCGCGTCGTGGGCGCGCAGGTCGTTCGGCGGGCAGTCGGCGGCAGGCGTGGCTGTCCCGGTCAAGAAGCCGCGGCCGAGCGGGGAGTAGGCGACGAAGCCGATGCCCAGCTCGCGGACTGTCGGCAGCACCTCGGCCTCGACGGAGCGTTCGAACAGCGAGTACTCGGTCTGCAAGACCGAGACCGGGTGGACAGCGTGGGCGCGGCGGATGGCGTCCGGCCCGGCTTCGGACAGGCCGAAGAAGCGCACCTTGCCTTCGGCCACGAGCTCGCCGACGGTGCCGGCGACGTCCTCGATCGGCACGTTCGGGTCGGCGCGGTGTTGGTAGAGGACATCGATGTGGTCGGTGCCCAGGTGCCGCAGGCTTGCCTCTACGACCGCGCGGATGTGCTCAGGTCGGCTGTCGAGGGCGCGGCCGATGCGGCTCATGTCGGTCAGGTCGTAGCCGAACTTGGTAGCCAGGACCACCTCGTCGCGGAAGTCCTTGACCGCCCGCCCGAGGAGTTGCTCGCTCGTGCCGCTGCCCAGCCCGTACAGTTCGGCGGTGTCGAAGTGGGTGACGCCGAGCTCGAAGGCGCGGCGGATGGCGGCGATCCCGCCTTCGGGGTCGGCCGGGCCGTATCCCATGGTCATGCCCATCGTGCCCAGGCCCAGCGCTGAAGAGGTCAAGCCCTGCGAGCCGAGCGAGCGGACCGGCATGGCGTGCTCTGTATCGTGCTGTGCGTTCATGCCCCTGACGCTAGGGGCCAACGTATCCGCAGGTCATTGGGCAACATTCGCGTATGATTGCCTGATCGTCTCACCATGGCCGGCGTGTGGAGCGCTGACTGAGCAGTCGAGGGAACCGAATGCTGGACCGTCTCGCTCAGGCGATCACCGACCACCGCGACGGCCCGTGGTCCACCACCGCAGTGCCCCGGCTGTCGCTGGTCGCGACCGACGAGTTGCTGCCGCCCAGCCGTCTGCTGTACGAGCCGATGGTGAGCTTCATCGCCGCCGGCGCCAAGCACACCGTCGCGGGCTCGCAGAGCTGGCGCGTGCCCGGTGGCCGCATGCTTCTGAATACCGTGCGACTGCCGGTCACCGCGGTCTTTGAACAGGTGCCCTACCGCTCGGCGGTCCTGGCCCTGGACAAGCAGATCCTTACCGAACTGCTGCTGGAACTCGGCCCCGCCGCGCCGCCCCCGGCTGCCGAGCCCGCATGGCGGGCCACGGCCGGTATGCCCGCTGAATTGATCGACGCCGTGACCCGCCTGGTGCGCCTGCTGGATGCCCCCGACGACATCCCGGCCCTGGCGCCGCGCGTCGAAAGCGAGATCATCTACCGGCTGCTGACCGGCCCGCTCGGTCCGGCGCTGCGCCATGCCGCGGCAGCCCCGAGCACTCGGATCCGCGGCGTCATCACCTGGCTCGGCGAGCGCTTTGCCGAACCGGTGAGCATCGACCAGATCGCCGCCGAGGCCGGTATGAGCCCGGCGACCCTGCACCGCCATTTCAAGGCTGCGACCGGTATGAGCCCGCTGCGTTATCAGAAACATCTGCGGCTGCTGTCGGCCAGGCGCCAACTGCTGGCCGGCGACGCCACCGCCGCCCAGGTCGCCCACACCGTGGGATACACCAGCGCGACCCAGTTCAGCCGCGAATACCGGGCCTTCTACGGACTGCCGCCGGTCCAGGACATCACCCGCCTGCGCGCCGGTACTACATTCCGAAATCATGTGGCAGTGGGTCGCCTCGTCGGCGACAGTGGCTGATCAGGGCTTTGGTCTGGTGCTCCTGGCGCCATGGCGCATGGGTGATCGCGGCCGTGACACAGACGACGCGACTCAGGACGGTCGCGGCGAGCAGCCACGGATTGCCGCGGTCGACAGCGGCAGGACAACCGACGTCAGCAGGCCGCCACGCCTTCTCCGGGCGTCGCTGCTCCTGACGACGATCGAGCCCTTCACTGAGAAACCGGACGGTTTCGGACAGCGTCGGTCCCGACGGTGGTGAACCGCCGGGTCGCTCCGTGTCTGCGGCGCCCGAACGGTCTGGGATGCTGCGATGAGTCTGGGGCGTCCGTCTGGTCTGCCGCCGGCAAGGTGATCTTTCACTTCAGCATGTCGCTGGACGGGTTCGTGGCGGGCCCGAACCATGCCATGGACTGGCTGGCCGGCGTCACCGGCCGCGACGGCGCGGAAGAGGAGTACATCGAGACCACCGGTGCGGTCCTGGGCGGCCGATCCGGCTGCGACACGCCCACGGCTCACAGCCCTTTGCCGAGGTCGATGTGCGCTACCACCCCGTTGCACAAGCGTAGGAACCGCGGCGGCCCCGACCGGGCCGTTCAGGTTCTGGATCACAGGGCCCGGTAGCTGGGTCGGGCCTATCAGGACCGGCGGGGATGCGTGGACTTCGTCGACTTGGGGACGCGAACGGTGATCAGTGTGCCTGCTCCGAGCGCGGTGTCGATGATGAGTCCCATCCCCGGCCCATAGATTTGCCGCAGACGCAGGTCGACGTTGCGGAGCCCGACGTGAACTCCCTCCAACTCGCCGGCGAGGACGTCGCGGAGCCGGCTGGGGTCCATCCCCGCCCCGTTGTCCTCGACGGTCACGATCGTCATGGCTCCTTCATCCCGGGAGGTGATCGTGATGGTGCCCCGTCCTTCGCCGGACTCGATGCCGTGACGGACGGCGTTCTCCACCAGGGGCTGTAGGCACAGATGGGGGATCCTGGTGGTGAGGGACTGCGGGCTGATCTCCAGGCGAATCGTCAGCCGGTCTCCGAATCGGGCCCGTTCCAGGAGGAGGTAGCTGTCGATCGCCCTCAGCTCGTCCGCCAGCGACGTGAATGGTCCGCGATTCCGGAAGGAGTACCGGGTGAAGTCGGCGAACTCGGCGAGCAGCAGCCGTGCTCGCTCAGGGTCGGTGATCGTGAACGAGGAGATCACGTTGAGGGCGTTGTAGACGAAGTGCGGCCGGATCTGGGTCTTGAGCGCGAGGAGTTGCGCCTCGGTCTGTCGCTGCCGGGCATTCGTCAGTTCGGCACTGGCGAGTTGAGCCCCGATGAGCCTGGCGAGGGTGGCGACGGTGCGGCCCAGCCCACGGTCGGCGAGCGAGTTCAGCACCACAAGGTGGGCGACCAACCGGCCCTCGACGAGGATCTGGGACTCGACGACGTGAAACCCGTCGTGGCGGAGCGGTGCCCGTTCCGCGCCGCCACTCACCGCCACCCGAAGGGCTCGGTCCGCTCGGCCGTCAGCCGCGTCAACGGTGCTGACGCCGTCGCGGCCGACCAGCGCGACGCCTTCCACCGCGAGGCAGGCCCTGACCAGGTGCACCGCGCGTTCCACGTCGCGGCCCTCTAGGCCGACGCCGAACCCGACGAGAGCTCGGCCGAGGGCGTCGACCGAACTCCGGTCGTGGCCGGATCCGGGACGAGGACGTCGTCGGGCGAGCGCGACGCCGGCGAGGAGACCCACGGCGCACGCGGCCAGCCCGACGAGCATGAGCGCGACGAGTCCCGAGGCGCCCGGCGTCGTGTTCGCGGCGCTCATCGCTGCGTCCGGACGGGTACGGCGAGGCGCGTCTCCACGTCGTCGGGCCGGTGGATCTGATGGATGAACTGTTCCGCTGCCCGCACACCCACGGGTTTGAGCCGGGACACGACGACCACGACAGTGAAGACGAGCGGCACGGTCACCGCGGCCGGGTGGGCGAGGAGATCACCGAGCGCGCCGACCGGGCGCCCCAGAACGTAGTAGGCGACGGCCGCGCCCGCGACGAGGCCCGCGCCGACGGTGATCCCGGACACCGCCGCCGCCGCGGTGGCGCCCCGCCACCAGATGCCCAGCACGAGGACCGGGAACAGCGTCGATGCCGAGAACGCGAAGACGTACCCGACCGTGTCGGTGATGCTCTGGGACGCTGTGACGAGGGCCAGGACGAGGGGGAGGCCCGTCGCATACAGGGCGGAAAGCCTGAAGCGCCTCACGTCCGAACCGAACAGATCCTGGCTGACCACACCCGCCATGGTGATGACCAGTCCCGAGGAAGTGGCGATGAAGGCACCGAACGCCCCCGCGGCCACCATCGCCACGAGCACCTCCCGGAAAGGTCCCCCCACGAAGTACGGCAGGACGAGAACGAGCGAATCCGCACCGCCGTCGGCGACGACCTGCGGCACCGCCCACCGGCCGATGGCGCCGTAGGCGAAGGGGATCGCGTAGAACGTGCCGACGAGTGCCGTGGCGATCACGACGGTGCGTTGGGCGGAACGTCCGTCGGGGCTCGTGGCGAGCCGCAGGAGGACGTGCGGGAGCGCCGCCGCGCCGAGCAACAGCGATATGAGCAGTGAGACGGTCCCGTACGGGGACCTGGTGCTGAGCTCGGCCGGGGGCGTCGGGACCCTGGCCGGTGTGAACCCGCGTGCCGCCAGGGTGGCGACGATGAAGGCCAGAGGCACGAGCAGGCTCGCGACCTTGATCAGGTACTGCATGCCCTGCACGAGCGTGATCGACCGCATGCCCCCTGAGGCCACGGTCAGGCCCACGACTGTCGCGACGAGAACCGGGCCGGCCCAGCGGGGCGCACCGAGAACGGTCGTGGCGACCAGCCCGGCACCGTGCAGCTGCGGGACGATGTAGGCGCCACACACGATGACCACGACGACCGACACGGCGCGGCGCGCCGCCATCGAGTCGAAGCGGACCTGCGCGAAGTCGGAGAGGGTGTAGCCGTTCGAGCGCCGCAAGGGTGCGGCGATGAACAGCAGCAGCACGAGGTAGCCGCCGGTGTATCCGATGACGAGCCACAGGGCTTGGTCGTCACCTCCGGCGAAGAGGCCGGCGACACCGAGGAAGCTCGCCGCGGCGAGGTACTCGCCGCCGATGGCCGCGGCGTTCCACCAGGGCCGTACCGTGCGGGACGCGACGAAGAAGTCGCTCGTGGAGCGGGCGAGCCGCAAGCCGCGGATCCCGGCCATCACGGTCAGGCCCACCACCGCCGCGATAGCGAGCACCGCGGCCATCCCGGGTCTAGCGGGCATCATCGGCGCCCCTGGCCTCTCGCTCCTCGTGCCAGGTCTGCTCCAGCCTGCTGCTGCGGGCGTGGAACCACACCGCGATCCCGAAAACGGCGAGGAGCACGGCGGCCCCGGTGACCCCCCAGCGCACCAGTGCGTATGGGTCGGGCGCGCCACGCGGCGCGGCCCCGGCCAGGATATTGAGGACGGCCACGGCCAGCACCGCTGCGAGCGTCGCGGCACAGGTGAGCGCCAACCGCAGGCGGGAACGGATCAGTCTCCCGATGTGTTCCTCGCTGTCGCGCCGCTCGCCGGACAACGCGGCTCGGATCGGCGTTCCGAGGTCGGGGAGGGCCGCTTGGTCCGGAGCGGTGACACGGACCCGGCGCGCGGCGTCTGCTTCCCGTCGCGGCCGACCGTGGCCGCCGTGGTCAGGATGTGGGTCGAACACGCCGGGCTCTCAGAGCGCCTCGTAGCAGGGCAGTGCTGCGTCGGCTCACCGGCAGCTGGGTCTGCCCCACGACGACGCAACCAGTGGTCCCGGTGAAACGGACCTGGTCGATGTGCTGGAGCGCGACCAGGTACGAGCGATGGATGCGGACGAACCCGGCCTCGGCCCACTGCTCCGCGAGTGTGGAAATGGGAACGCGCGCGAGGAAGTCGGAACGAGCGGTGTGCAGTCGTACGTAGTCCCCCGACGCCTCGGCGTAGAGGATGTCGTCCTGGCGGACCATGCGGCTGATGTCGCCCTGATCGACCGTGACGAGCTGGGGCGGCGGTGGCGCGGGGAGGCGTCCGCCGAGCACCCGGTCCACCGCGTCCCGGACCCGGCTCTCGGTGATGGGTTTCAGTAGATAGTCGGTCGCCTGCACCTCGAACGCCGTGAGCGCCAGGCCGTCGTCCGCCGTCACGAAGACGATCGCGGGCGGCTCGGCGAACCTGTTGGTCACGCGGGCCAGGTCGATCCCGGTCAGCGACGGCATGTGGATGTCGAGGAACGCCGCGTCCACGTGATGGTCGTGCAGGAGGCGAAGGGCCTCGTTTCCCGAGGCTGCCGTATGGACCCGGCGGATCCGGCTGTCCCGGCGCAGGTGGTGGGCCAGCATGTCGACCGCCGGCAGTTCGTCGTCAACCACGAGGACATCAAGCGAGCCAACCACGGCATCCTCCGATCAGCCCTCTTGGGGGCGGAAGGCTGTGCGGAGGAGCGTATGTGCACAACTGGTAGGAGTGCTGCCACGGCGACTCCTGCTCGAAGGCCGCACTGGCAGCGATGACGTCGAGCTCGTGGTGGCGGCGGCCGGTGATCTGGATGCCCACCGGGAGCCCGCGCACGTGTCCGCCGGGCACCGACGCACTGGGGTGGCCGGTGAAGTTCGTCAGGTAGGACATGCACCAGCCGATGAGCGGATCGACGGCCTGCCCGTCGATCTCGGTCGGTCCCTGGGTGAACCCGTCCCTGGCGTTCTCCACGGGCATGCAGGCGAGCGTCGGCGCCACGAGGAGGTCGATATCGGCGAAGGTTCGTTCGAAGGCGTTGAAGACCTCGGAGCGCACCGTCTGGTCATTCAGGAGCTGTGCGATGGGCATCGAGGCCACCGTGTCCACCCACCGCATCATCGGCTTCGGCAGCTCCTCGGGACATTCGGAGCGCACGTCGACGCCTTGCTTCGCCAGCGCCTCGATGGCGGCGTAGGTGCCGATCGCGGTGAGTCGGCTCCATACGTCACTGAGGGTCCGCTGCGTGAAGGGGATCCGCGGGTCGACCTCGACGATGTCGGCACCAAGCCGCTCGAAGACGAGGATCGCGCGCTCGAACGCGGCCCGGACCTCTGAGTCGACGGGGAAGATCCCGTAGTCCGCGGTCACGCCGACCCGCACTCCACGCAGTCCCTCGTCCCGTGCCCGGTCATGGGCGGACAGGAAGTCCACGCGGTCGGTGAGCGCCGCCGGGTCGGCGGCGTCGAAGCCGTGCAGGACGTCCATGGTGAAAGCCGCGTCACCGACGGTCCGGGTGATCGGCCCCTCGAAGAAGTAGGGGCCCGGGCCGAAGAGGTTCGAGGGCGCCGGGAACGGCAGCCGGCCGGGGCTGGGCTGGAAGCCGAACGTCCCGCACCACGCGGAAGGAATCCTGATCGACCCCCCGACGTCCGTCGCGCCGGCGACCGGCACGTATCCGGCCGCGACCGCTGCCGCGCTGCCACCCGAGGACCCACCCGCGTTCCGCCGTGGATCGAAGGGATTGCGGCACGGACCGAACGCCACACTGTCGGTGGTGCCGCGGAAACCGAACACGGAGCTGTTGGTGGTCCCCAGCAGGATCGCTCCGGCGGCCTCCAGCCGGCGGGGGAAGTTCGTCGTGTGCCGGGCCGGATTGTCCCGGAGGACGCTCAGCCCGCTGGAGACGGGCCAGCCCTCCTTGGCGCTGAAGGAGTCCTTGATCAGGGCCGGGACCCCGGTCAGCGGTCCGGGGTCGGCGCCGTTCACGAGCAGCCGCTCCATGTCCCGTGCCCGCACCATCGCCTCGTCGAACGCGGCGAAGACCACGGCATTCAGCACGTCGTTCGAGTCGCTGATCCGGGTGATCGCCGCATCGACGACCTCCGTGGGGGCGAGCTCGCCGGAACGGACGAGCTCGGCGGTGCGGCGAGCACTCAACCGGCCGAGTTCCTGTGCGGTCAGGCTCCTCATCAGTCTTCCTGTTCGTCCATGGTCCGTGGATCGTGACGTCCGGTACACCTCACCGGCTGTCAGTGGGCGCGCGCCTCCTCGGCGCCGAGCCCGGACAGGGCCCGCACATCCATCTCTGCCGACTTGACGGGGTCCTCGCCCGAGCGGCCCACGACGGAGCCGAGCCATCCGAGCACGAAAGCGAGGGGGATGGACACGACCCCGGGGTTGTTCAACGGGAAGATCGCGAAGTCCACCCCGGGGAGCATGGACTTCGGCGTCCCGGACATGACGGGCGAGAAAACGATCAGGATGACCGAGGTGCCCAGCCCGCCGTACATGCTCAGCAGCGCACCGCGAGTCGTGAACCGCTTCCAGTAGAGCGAGTACAGAAGGGTGGGCAGGTTCGCGCTGGCGGCCACCGCGAACGCGAGCGCGATCAGGAAGGCCACGTTCTGGCCCTTCGCGGCGATGCCGCCGATGATGGCCAGGACACCGATCACCACGACGGTGCGCTTGGCGACCCGGACCTCGGTCCGGGAGTCGACCGCACCCTTGCGGATGATCGTCGCGTAGATGTCGTGGGCGAACGAGGTGGCGGCCGTGATCGTCAGGCCGGCGACCACGGCGAGGAGCGTCGCGAAGGCGACCGCGGAGATGAACCCGAGGAGCACAGGTCCGCCGAGTTCGTACGCGAGCATGGTGACCGCCGAGTTGGCGCCGCCCGGAGCGGCAGCGATGCGATCGGGTCCGATGAGCGCTGCGGCGGCGTAGCCGAGGACGAGCGTGAAGAGGTAGAACAGGCCGATCTGGAAGATCGACCACACCACCGAACGCCGTGCGTCCCGCGCGGTCGGCACGGTGTAGAACCGCATCAGCACGTGCGGAAGCGCCGCGGTGCCCAGGACGAGTGCCACAGCGAGGGAGACGAAGTCGAGCTTCGAGTTCGGCGAGGCGCCGTACTGATTGCCTGGGGCGAGAAGATCGATCCCCGTCTCGGCCTTCGTCCTCGCGGCCGCCTCACCCAGCAGCTGCGAAAAGTCGAAGCCGAAGCGGGCGAGAGCCCAGACGGTCATGACACCGGCACCGCCGATCAGCAGTACGGCCTTGATGATCTGCACCCACGTGGTCCCCTTCATCCCTCCGACGAGGACGTACACGATCATGAGCCCTCCGACGGCACTGATCGCGATGATCTGACCGAGGTCGTCGTGGATGCCCAGCAGGAGCGACACCAGTGCACCGGCCCCGGCCATCTGGGCCAGAAGGTAGAATAGACAGACGGTCAGCGTGCTGACGGCGGCAGCCATCCGGACCGGCCGCTGCCGAAGACGGAACGACAGGACGTCGGCCATCGTGAATCTGCCGGCATTGCGCACGAGCTCCGCGACCAGGAGCAACGCCACCACCCAAGCGACGAGGAACCCGATCGAATACATGAATCCGTCGTAGCCGAAGACGGCGATCGCCCCTACGACGCCCATGAGTGACGCCGCGCCCAGATAGTCACCGCTGATCGCGAGACCGTTCTGCCCGCCGGTGAAAGAACGGCCGCCCGCGTAGAAGTCCTCGGCGCTGCGACTACCCCCTCGTGACACCTTCCAGACGATGACGAGCGACGCCACGACGAACACGGCGAAGATCGAGAGGTTCAGAACCGGGTTCGCCGGCGCTGCCCCTCCGGCAGAGAGAAACGACGGGCTGTTCATCGGGTGCCTTCCTGGTCCGGGTCGTGGGTGACCTCTGCTTCAGCGCGCAACCGAGCGATGGCGGGATCGAGCTTCTGGTTCGCGTACGCGACGTACGCGAGCGTGACCAGGAACGTCGTCACGATCTGGAGGAGTCCGAGGACGATGCCCATCGTGACGTTCCCGAGCACCTTGATGGACATGAAGGACTCAGCACTTACCGCGAGGGCCGTGTAGCCGCCGTACCAGACGAGTGCCACAGCGGTCACCGGCAGGACGAACCTTCGATGCCTGGACTTGAGCGTGCGGAACTGGACGGAATTCTGTGCTTCCTGGTAGTCCACGCCGGAACCGCGTTCCGTCATGTCCTGCGTCGGGTTCGACATGGGATCCTCCCGAAAAGATCAAGCAAGCCTTGCTTGATCCCGTCCCTGGATGTGTTGGCGGCCACCTTCCCCTGGCGAGGGCGCCCTCGACCCCGGAACCGCCCGGGAACGCGACACGCGGAGCCACCTGCGCGACGAGCGGATACGCAACGGCGACGAGCGGACGACCGGAGCCCGACGGCTCCTTCCCCAGCGGATGTCGCGGCCGGCGAATTCTGCTTGGCCCGGCTCCAGCCCCGACAGCCCGGTCTTCGCCGCACCGGCTGATCAAGGCGCCCACGGCCTCTCAGGGGGATCGCTGGGGTACGTCACCAGCGGCGCCCTGCCGGTCGTCGTACTTCTCGGCGAGTCCGCGGAAGCGCCAGATGGCGGCGGCGCAGAGCCAGGAGATCGCGAAGATGGCGACCACGATGTAGCCGAGCAGTTCGAAGTGGTCGGCCAGGGAGGCGTAGGCAGTGACGAGACCCCCGGCTCCGGTGGCGTCGGCGACGAGCCCCGCGACGTAGACACTGGAGATGAACGCGGCCACGGCCACGGTCATGCCGGTGGTGGCGATGTTGTAGTAGAGCCTGCGGGCGGGGCTGCGGTACGCCCACGAGTACAGGCGGGTCATCAGCATGCTGTCGGCGGTGTCGAAGGCGCTCATTCCCGCGGCGAAGAGCAGCGGGAGGGAGAGGACGGCGAGGGTCGGCAGGCCGGACCCGTGGGCGGCGGCGCTGGCGGACAGGGCGAGCAGGGTGATCTCGCTGGCGGTTTCCAGACCGAGGCCGAAGAGAATGCCGACCGGGTACATGTGCCATGACGAACGGATCAGCCCGCGGGCGCGGCGGCCGAGGAGGCGGTTCATCAGGCCGCGGTTGAGCAGTTGCAGATCGAGCTCGCCCTGGTCCAGCCGGCTCTCCGCCATACGCCGCCACAGGCCGACGATGCCGGTCAGCACCATGAGGTTGAGCACGGCGACGAGCAGCAGGAACACCATGGCCACGATCTGCGAGACCAGGCCGCCGACGTGGCGGAAGGTGCCGATGCCCGAACCGGCGGCGCCTGCGGCGAGGGCGACGACGAAGGCGAGGGCGAGGACCACGGTGGAGTGGCCCATGGCGAAGAAGAAGCCCACACCGACGGGTCTGCGTCCGCGTTGCATCATCAGTCTGGTGGTGTCGTCGATGGCGGCGATGTGGTCGGCGTCGAAGGCATGCCGCATCCCGAGTGTGTAGGCGAGGGTTCCGGCTCCGGCGAAGGCCCCGGCGCCGGCCGGGCTGCCGGCGTAGAAGAGGTACAGGCTCCATCCGATGACGTGCAGGGCGGCGATGACGCCGACGATGCCCGTGATGCGCAGCCGTTCGGCGCGGGTCCATCGGCCGGCGGTGATGGTCGTTGTGGTCACACACACATCCTTGGCAGGGGCACCGCGCGGTGCCGTCGTCAGCAGTGAGAAGGGGCGGGCCGCACCCGCTGGTCGTGAGTCACTCGTGAGTCACTCGCGGGTGCGGCCCTGGCGGACGGGACGGAACGGACGTCCTGGTGGTCCGGGCCTTGGAGCGGGTTACGCCCCGAGCAGGGCACGCATCTCGTCCTCGGCGACCAGGTCGTGTTCGACCAGTACGCGTTCGAGCGCCGCGAGCCAGTGCTCGTAGTACTGCCAGCTGCCCTGCTCGGTCGCGGAGGTGGCCTCCCATGCGCCGATGGCGGCGATGAGCCGCTGCTGGAACGCGTCCCAGGGGTAGTGGCCGAACTCCGACAGGGCGACGGCGACGCCGAACGCCCGGCGCTGCCAGTCGGCGTCGAAGGTGGGCGCGTTCATGTCGGTGACGCAGGCGTCGTGCAGGGGTGAGGTGGGCGCGGTGGTGGCGGTGGCCTCCATGGGATTTCCTTTCTGTGGTGTCCGGGTGCGGCTCAGGCGGCGGGTGAGGGAACCTCGGCGATGCCGATCATCGATTCGGTGGTGACCAGGGCGGCGAGTTCCTCCTCGGTCATGCCGTCGGTTCCGGCGGGCCGCTGCGGAACGACGAACCAGCGAGAATGACCGCTGCTGTCCCACACCCGCAGTTCGACGGACGGGTCGAGGTCCAGGCCGGTCTCCTTGAGCACCACACGGGGCTCCCGGGCCGCGCGGGCGCGGAAGGTCGGGTCCTTGTACCAGTACGGCGGGAGGCCGAGCACGGGCCAGGGGAAACAGGAGCACAGGGTGCAGATGACCAGGTTGTGCACGCCGGGAGTATTGGCCACGGCCTGCAGGTGTTCGCCTTCGGCGCCGTCCATGCCGATGGGGAGGGCGAGTTCGGCGACGGCGGCCGGTGTGTCCTTGACGAGTCGTTCCGCGAACTCCGGGTCGGTCCAGGCACGGGCGACGATCTTGGCTCCGTTGAGCGGCGTCATGTCGGTCTCGAAGTAGCCGAGCACCTTGTCGACGGTGGCGCCGGTGATCACACCCTTCTCGATGAGCAGGGCTTCCAGTGCTCGCACACGGGCGGCGCTGCGGGCTTCGCGGTCCTCGGGGTAGCCGAACTGCACGGTCACTGCTGTTCCTCCATCGCGTGGGTGAGGTAGGCCTGGTAGAGCTCGCCGTAGAGCACGGCGCCGGGTTCGGCGAGTTCTCCCCAGAGGTCGGTCGGTTCGAAGCGGACGGCGTAGACGGGCATGGGCTCGCCGATGCCGTCGGGGCCGGTGGAGCAGAAGTAGCCGTAGTTGCCTTCGAAGACGCGCTCCACGGTGCCGGTGCGGCCGCGCAGGTTGCCCGGCAGCCGGGTGTGTTCGGTGGGCGGCACGTCCGTGACGGTCACCCGGTCACCGACGGCGAAAGCCGGGGACCCGGCCGGACCCTGGCGAGGGGAGTCGCCCTCGCGCAGATAGCGGATGACCTGGTCGTCGATGCGCTCGTCCCCGCCCTCGGGCAGGTCGAGTCCCGGATCCTGGAGATACTCCGCGGCCTTCGCCTCCAACTCCTCCTCGGTGATGTAGCCCTGGGAGACGAAGAACCCGCCGATGCCGCCGAGCCACTTCTCGTAGTAGCGGTACTGGAAGTAGGCGAAGGGATGCATCGCCTCGGCGCCCTTGCGCAGGTCCGCCCAGGTCCAGACGGAGGAGAAGGCGCTGGGCACGTCCTCGACCGGGTACTGGGGCACAGCGTCGCCGAGGTGGGCGCTGAGGCCCATCATCGCGACGTGGATGCCGAAGATGCGCTGCTCCCAGTCCTCGACGAAGACACGGGGCTCGTAGGCCACGGGGCCGAGGTTCTCCAGACCCCCCAGATGGTGCTGAAGCTTCATGACTGCCCTTCCAGGGTCGGCTCGGCGGCCGGGCGTGCGGTCATCGCGGCTCCCCAGTACTCCGAGGCGATGCCGAACACCGCGCCCAGAACCATGGACAGCGCCGCGACGAGCGCCGGGTTGCTGATGGATGCGGTGGTGATGTCGTGGCCGGTGGCGGCCACGGTGCCGACCGTGGAGGCGAACCCCCACACGATGGCCGGGAGTTTCGAGAGCAGAGGGATCTTCGACGCCTGCACCATGGCGGCGCTGCCCACACCCACGGCGATGGCGGCGATGGCGGTGCCACCGCCCAGCGCGTGGATGA
This sequence comes from Streptomyces sp. NL15-2K, assembly GCF_030551255.1. Lineage (GTDB taxonomy): Bacteria > Actinomycetota > Actinomycetes > Streptomycetales > Streptomycetaceae > Streptomyces. Next base: position 419,305 of record NZ_CP130630.1, on the reverse strand, counting down.
CCAACAGCGTGAGCGAGGCGATGACAATGCCGGTCAGGTTCGAGGCGATCGATCTCGCCATGCCGTCGGTGCCGGCTCCGAGAATGAAGAAGGAGGCCCAGGCAATGAAGATGACCCAGACCGGAACGGTCAGGACGGTTGCGGTCATCAGCGTGGCGACTCCGCCGAGCACGCCGATGCTGATCGACAAAGCATTTAGCTGGCGCATGGCCAAACCACTCCTCTGACGCCGGGTTCTCATGGCCCGGCGGAATTCGTGCCCGAATATGGGCAGGCGATAATTGGCCCGCTGAGGGGCGGAAAAGAATGGGAATCCATGGCGTGAAAGTTGCGCATGAAGGCCCGGTCGTCGGTGCCGAATCCGGTACTTCGCGTCCTTCGATTCGGACATGGACAGGCATGCTTCTTCGGCTTCTGCTGCCGAATACGCCCTGGCAGGGCACCCTCTCGACCGCAGTTACCTCGGTGCCAATTGTGTCGGCTATGGCGCGGTGAGACATCAATAGGTTCCGGCCGCCGTGTTTCACGCAAGTTAACGATGGCTGAATAAATGGTGTCCGGAATTGACGGAGGCGGCCTTGCCGTGTCAACGCAAAAAAAGCCGCCCAGGCCTGTCGGTGAGGCCATGGGAGGCTGCAAGATCGATATGAGCACTGGACCAATCAGGTCTTCGTGCGGTTAGTATTCCTCACCCGGTATTTCCGGGAACCCGGATACCCGGCCGGGTGGTTTGCTCGGCTTCCACGTTCCCGTGTGGCGGGACAGGAGCCAAGGGCTGCAACGGACACACGAGCCACGATTTCGGACACGAGGGCAAGCCTCGCTCCACTGAGGAGGTCGGAGTATGAACCGGAGTATCGCGGCCGTGGACCGCGGCGCCGAGCGGACCATGGTCTTCGTCCTGTACGACAAGGTGACGCTGCAGGACGTGGCGGCGCCGCTGGAGATCTTCGCCCGGGCCAACGACTTCGGGGCCCGCTACCGGGTGCTGCTGATCTCGCCCACGGGGCAACCGGTCGGGACGACCGCGTTCACCCGGCTGAGCGCGGACATTCCAGTGACCGACGCTCCCGACTCCATCGACACCCTCCTGGTGCCGGGAGGTGTACCGGCTGACTTCACGTTCGCTCCGGGCACGCACGACATACCGGAGGAGCTGACCCCGGACACGGTCCCCGAGGCGCTGGCGATGGTCCAGGAGCTGGCGCCCCGGGCATCGCGGATCGCCTCCGTCTGTACCGGGGCCTTCGTGCTGGCCGCCCTCGGGCTGTTGGACGGACGCCGAGCGACGACCCACTGGGCGCACTGCGCGCGACTTGCCCGGGAGTACCCCCGTATCAAGGTGGATCTGGACGCCCTCTTCGTCCAGGACGGCCCCTTCGTCACCGGTGCCGGCATCAGCGCGGGCACCGACATGGCCCTGGCCATCGTCGAGAACGACTACGGCACCGACGTCGCCCGCAGGGTCGCCCGGTGGATGGTTGTCTTCCTGCAACGCCCGGGCGGCCAGGCCCAGTTCAGCGTCTGGTCCGAGGCGGGCGCCCCCACCACACGCGGCCTGCGCCAGGTCCTGGACGCAGTGGTCCTCGAACCGGCCGCGGACCACTCGACTGCCGCCATGGCCGCCCGCGCCGCGGTGAGCGAACGCCATCTGGCGCGGATGTTCCGCGACGAGGTGGGCATGACGCCGGCCCGCTACGTGGAGCAGACCCGGCTGGAGGCGGCCAAGCTTCTCCTGGTGACCGGCGGCGAGGGCCAGGAGTCCGTCGCACGGCGTGCCGGCTTCGGCTCCCCGGAGACGATGAGACGGATCTTCCGCCGCAACCTCGGAGTCTCGCCGGGCGGCTACCGCAGCCGGTTCCGTACCACCGGCATCGACCGCCAGGAGACAGAGCCCGACCAGGATGATTGATCCGGTGATGTCCTCACCCCCGGGCCGTACTGCGATCCGTCCGCTGTGCCGGCAACCTGCCTGACCTGCCGGAAGCCCAGATCGAACTTCTTCGCGCACTGGCCGCCCATCCGGGAACCACTCCCCGAGCCGTGGCCACCGAGCTGTCGGATGGCCCCGTCCACCGTCAGCAACCTGGTGAAGACCATGATCGCCTCCGGCCTGGTCGAGCGCCACCCCTCCCCGCACGACCTGCGCACCGTCGGCCTCACGGCCACTGCCGCCGCCCTGGAACTCCTGGACCGCTACGACCGCACCAGCAGCGCAGCCCTGGCCGCCGCCATCGCCGAACTCGGGGCACTCGACGAAGCGGTGCTCTCCCGGGCTCTCCCGGTTATGGAACGGCTTCTCGCCGCTGCAGGAAACGCCTGACCGCCCTGAAGGGTGACACATCGTGACCACGTGCCGATGGTCTGCAAAGCGCCGGCGCAGCCGCCTTCGTTCTGCGGGACGACGTCGGGCCGAGTGCACAGCCGATACGTACGCCGCCGCGCCGACACCGCAGTCGCCGGGCGTCCGGGTGATCGCGTTACAGGTCCGTCGGTTCGCTGCCGCGACAGCCCCTGCCGGCAGGCCACGTTCGCCGAGCAGGTCAACGGACTCACCTTCCGGCACGGGCGGCGAAGCACCGGGCTGCAGACGGTGCTGCAGCAGGGGGGGCTCGGGATGGACGAGTTTGCCCTGCGCAAAAGGACGCAACCACGGCACGATCTGGTGAACATCGACACGCGCCGTCCGGTTGATCTGCCGTGACCGGTCCACCGCATACGCGAGAGTGATCTTGTAGGTGCTCGGCATGGTGCGGAGGAGTCGGCCGTTGCGAGCCCAATGGCAGAGTTGCGCGGTGAGGCTGCTGAGGGAATACCCGGTGTTCAGTCCGGCAGTGCCTTCCTCAGTCCGGAGTCCAGGCTCTCGGCCAGCACAGCGTCGCTCGGCGGGTCCTCGCCGAACAGAGGTCCCAGCCGCGCGGTGAACGTCTGCGTGAAGGCGCCGTAGAGCGGGGTGCGGGGACGGGAGACGGCCTGCTGGAGGGCAGGGAGCAGGATCCGGCGGGCGTAGCCGGGGCGGCCCGCACCGTCGCGTGGCATACGGTCGGCGCTCTCGCCGGCGGGGGAGGGGGAAGCGGGCGCGCCGGTCATCGTGCACCGCACGTCGTCATCCACGTACGCCGACTTGCGCGTGGCCGCGAAGCCGGCGTCCAGCAGGCAGCGCTCGCTCTCCCGGCCGGTGAGGAAGGCGATCAGCTCGGCGGCCTTCTCCGCCCGCTGCGAAGCCCCGGTCACCGCGAGGTTCTGGCCGCCGAGCACCGCCCGGCCGGGCAGCGGGGCCACTCGGAGCTGGTCGTCGGTGAAGGACTGGTACAGGGTGCGGTAGGCGTACGGCCAGTGGCGCAGGAACGTGGTCCGGCCCTCGGCGAAGTCACCCAGGGAGGCCGCCTCGTCGGAGTCGTCGGCGTCCGGGAGGGTGTACGGCTCGTCGGTGCGGTGGCGCAGTTCCGCGATGCCCGCCGTCAACTCGTCGACGGTGGCGTCGTAGTGGCCGTCCTCGTCGGTGAGCGAGAAGTCCTCCACCGCGGACGCGAACGCCTCCACGGCATTGACCGTGCGGCCCTCGTAGGCGTCGAGCTGGGTGGTCCAGCCTCTCTCGTAGCCCTTGGGCTTGTGGTCGTTGAGAGTGTTGATCAGGGCCTCCAGCCGCCTCCACCCGATTCCGCCGCTCAGGTCGGTCTGCTGGATGGCCGCCTGACGCAGGTGGTCCGTCCGGTAGTAGAGCAGCCCGACGTCGCTGTTGAACGGCACCGCGTACACCTTGTCGTCCCACCGTGCCGTGTCGGCCACGGACGCGATGACATCACTGTCGATCATCGTCTCGGGCAGCGGCCGGATCAGGTCGGCGGCGGCGAACTCCGGTACCCAGGTCACATCGAGGTTGACCACGTCGTAGTCGGCGCTGCCGGACTGCAGCGCGCCGAGCAGCTGGCCGCGCTGTTCGTCGGCGCTTCCGGGGAGTTCGACCAGGCGGGCGTCGTAGCCGCTGCCGTCCTTCTCCTGCCGCGCGTTCCAGGCGTCGATGAGCTGCTGCCGGACGCCGTTCTTGCCGGTGACGTCCCGGCCGCTGGCGATGACGATGGTGCCGGGCTCGTCCGCGGAGGGCGCCGGCGCCGCGCCGTTCCCGCCGCCACCGCAGGCGGCCACCAGGAGCAGGGTCAGCAGTGTCGCGAACCGTCGGGCCATCAGTCCTCCCCCGTGCCGGTGCGCGCGACCTCGTCGTGCAGAGCGGAACCGAGGTCCTCGTCGGCGTCCACGCACCGGCCGCCGCTCGCCTCGGAGATCGCCGTGTCCGGCTTGTCCTCGTCGCAGCCGTCGCCCGTCAGCGACACCATCGTCACCGGCACCTGTGCCGAACGGGCCCGTGCCAGCACGGAGTTCAGGTCGCCGCCGGTCAGCCGGCCCGCGTCCTCGTCGTCGGTGATGTACACGATCAGCTGAGGGCGCTCGTCGCCGGCACCGCGCCGCTCCATCTCCTCGAGCGCGGCGAGCAGGGCCGCGCGGGGGTCGGCCTCGGCGTCGCGCACCCGGGCGTTCCGGTCGATGACCTGCTCGGCGTCCCTGCGGGCGTGGTGGCCGAAGGGCAGCAGGGTGGCGTACGGCGGTCGGTCGCCCGTGCCGGACACGGCCCATACGGCGTACTCGTCGTCGTCGCCGAGGCCGCCCAGCGACTGTTTGAGCAGACCGGGGCCGCCGCTGGGTCCTTGCCACAGATCGGCCATCGAACCCGAGGTGTCGAGCAGGAAGAGGACCCGGCCGGGCCCGTGGGCGCCGCGGTACCGCGTCAGTGCCCTTTCCATGGCGTCCCGCCCGGCGGGCTCGACGAGCCCGTCGGGCGCGGGCAGTACCCCGGGGGCGATGTCGCTCGTGTCCAGCAGTGACCGGCTGCCGCTGCCGCTGGTCTCGCGGAAGCCGGCCCGGGCGAACACCTCCCGCCCCGCCCTGTCGGCGAGCCAGGTGCGGAAGCCGTCGGCCGCACGGTCGCGCGCGGCGACGTCGCGCTCGGCGCCCTGCCAGCGGACCCGGACGAAGACGGGCTCCAGTCCGGGCACGTTGCCGGGGTACTGGGCCACCCGCGGTTCGCGCCGTGTGCTGTCGCAGCCGACGCCGCTCTTCATCAGGAACTCGGGGACGAGGGCGGCCGCGCGCTTGTCCACGGCCTCGTCGTCGGGCAGCGTGCACAGCAGCTCGGTCGCGGTGGGGGAGGGCGGCCCCGGCGCGATCCGTTGTTCCGCGCGGCCGGGGGCGAGGGCGCCGCTGCCGTACAGACCGATCGAGGCGAGCAGCCCCGTGTCCGTGAACTCGGGGTCGGGGCGGTGCACTTCGGCGTTCTCGTGCCGCTCGCGCAAGGCGTCGATCATCGGGATCAGCGCGGGGCCGACGCGCTCGCTGCGGGACCGGGCGGCGAGGTCCTGAGGCACGGCGAGTACGACGGGGGAGTAGGCGAGGGGCGCGTCCTCCGGGTCGAGGGTGGCGACGGCGTCCGTGTCCTGCCAGGCGGTGACCCGGGCGACGTCCGCGCGGGAGGCGGGAATCCATATGTCCGGTTGCGGGCCGACGTCGCGCTGCGGGTTGGTGCGCTCGTCGGGCGGCTCCTGCCAGGAGGCGGACTGCTTGCGCAGCGCGCGGACCACGTCGGCGGCACCCGCGCTGTAGACGGTCAGGCCGCTGCGGCGGCAGCCCTCGCCGGTGGTGTTCTCCTCCGACGTCAGGTACGCGTCGGCGGCCGCGCGGACGGTCGGCTCCAGGTCGGGATCGGTCAGGACGCGTAACTCCAGGGGAGGCGCGCAGGAGGAGTCGTCGCCGACGAGGACGACGACGCCGTACGAGCCGAGACCCAGGGTGGCGAGGACGAGCAGGACGGCCGGGGCCGTGGCCCGGCGGCGGGGGCGCTGCCCCGGGCGGACGAGGCCGAGCCGCCGGGTGCGCCGCAGCCGTGCGCCGACGGCTTCGACACAGGTGTGGAGGAGGGCGCTCGGAGCCGCCCAGGCATGCCCGATCGGTGTCCTGACGGCGCGCCGTGCCGCTGTGCGCGGCTGCTCCCCGCCGTCCGGTGCCACCGGCACCAGCGGTTCGGCCGTGTCCTTGGGGCCGCCGCCCGCCGGCCGGGCCGCGCGGGCCGCCAGCAGTACGTCCTCCGTCGGCTCCGTCCGGCTCTGCGGCTCCCAGGGCTCGCCGCGCACGGTCCGGTGACCGGCCGCCGCCATCCGTTCCCGCTGTCTGTCCGCGAGGTCCTGGAACCACGCCTCCTCGTCGGTGTCGAGGAGGCGTAAGAGCTCCTCGGTGAACGGGGTCGGCGTCCGCGGATCGCCCGCGTCGGTGCGGTGGTTGGCCTGGACGCTCATCAGCAGCAGCACGCGCCGCTTGTCGCGGAAGGTCTCCCACAGCCAGGCGGCGTTGCCGGCGAAGCAGCAGTCGAGGATCACCACGATGCGCCGGGCGGGACTGGTGGCGAGCACCGTCAGCACGGTGGTGAACATCTCCGCGCCGGGGAAGACGGCGTGCCCGCCCGCGACGACACTCGCGTTGCGCATCTGCAGGAACAGCTCGTCGCCCGCGCTGGGGATCGCGCCGTGCCCGGCGAAGTACAACAGCAGCAGCCCCTCGGCCTCGCCGGCGGCGGTGCGCAGGGCGCGGCTGAAGTCGTCCAGGGACGGCGACCGGGACACGGTGATCTCATGCTCCCCGAACACGCGCCCACGCTGCAGCACGTCGCGGAGCCGGTTCACGTTGTGCTTGACGGCGGGCAGGTCGCCGGGCACACCGTGCGGCGGCTCCGTGAGGTCGTACTCGGACACCCCGACCAGCAGCGCCCGGTTCACCAGCCCACGCGGGTCGAAACCGGTCACCGGACTACCTGTCGTCGGGGTCCACAGTGTCGACGCGAGCCTCCGGAGGCTCGCCGTCCTCCACCTCGCTGCGATTGGCCCGCCAAGCCTCCACGGCCCGCTTGACCTGGTCCAGCAGCTCCCTGAAGAGGATGGACGCGGCGCCCCCGGTCACCGCAACGATGATCTCCATGCCGACGCCCATCGGGGCCCCGGGCTCGTCCCCGCGGCTCCGTTCGTGGATCTGCAGCCGGCCCGCACGGACCTGTTCGTCGAGTGGTTTCTCCCGCTCCAGCCACTTGCGCAGGGCGCCGACATCGCTCTCGGTGGCGTCCCCCTCCAACCGCACCCGGATACCACGGCCCGTCACTTCGTCCCCCTCAGCCATAACTCACCATCATGGCACCGAGGTTGCGAACAGGGGAGGGTCTGGAAGCCGCCCTCGGCGCATTCGTACGTCCGCGCGCGGGCGCTCGCGCCGGCTTGTCCGCCAGTCAGGCCCGCAGGGGGTTGGCGCGTGCCGCCGCCAGCAGGTACCAGGCGGTGGCCCCCGCGTGCCGGTAGGGGTAGTAGCCGAACCCGAAACCGGTGTCGAGCGGGCTGCTCGCCGAGACCACTCCGGATTTCTCGGCCACCGCCCCGCCCCCGAGGGTCTGGCCGCGGCCGAGCAGGTCCTGGGCCCGCTCGATGGAGGCGATCAGCCGCCGGGCGCGTGCCTCGTCACCGGGGGCGTGCCTGTCCCGCAGGGCGAGCGCGAGGTGCGCCGTTCCTTCGAACCACACGCCGTTGCGGTCGGGCTTGGGCTGGAACTCGGCGATCGGGGCGTCCTCGTTCGCCAGGAGACCGGCGGAGCTGAAGGTGACCCCTTCGTACGACTGGCCCGCGGGCACGGTGCTGTTGCGTCGGTCGGCCGTGTCCAGGACCGCCAGCTCGGTCGCGGCCCAGTCCAGCGACCGGGAATGGGCGGGGGAGGCGAGGGCGAGGTGGGTCCAGGTCTGGGTGTCCTCGGGGATCGGCGACTTGTTGATCGTCACGCCGTCGTTGGTACCGGTGTAGAAGAAGCCCCCGTCCGGCTCCCACATGTTCCTGACGAAGGCTTCGGCACGCTCGCGCCGCTCCCGCCACACCCGGTCCCCGGTGAGCCGGGCGAGCCGTCCGAAGAGGCAGACCAGGTCGGTGTTGTGCTCGGTCGAGGTGGGCGGCAGTTTCTCGTCGGCCGCGTTGACCCCGAACTTGTAGCCGCCCAGGGGCTCTTCGGTACGGCCGACGCGCTCGATCCACTCCCCGATCCGTACGGCGCCGGTGAGGAAGCGGCGCTCCCCGGTGCGACGGGCGAGTGCGCTCAGCGCGATGCCGGCCCAGGCCATGTCCCCCACGGCAGTCCCGGTGAAGCCGAACTGGCTGCCGATGTTGGCCGTGCCGTCCGCTCGCACGAAGCCGTACGGCTGCGGCGAACCGTCGAAGAAGGTGTACGGCCCGACGTTGTAGGCCTGGCGCAGCCTGCCGTCGTCGTACACGGGGTCGTGGGCCTGGGCGTAGAGCAGCGCGTCACCGAGCGCCATGCCCCGGGACCGGCCGTCCTCGGTGCGGGAGGCGAGGCAGGCCAGGATCACGAGGGCGTTGTCGTAGGTGAAGGCCGTGCTGAACAGGCCGGCCTGGTCGGTGTAGCTCTGGGCCAGCCGTATGGTGCCGTGATCCGGATAGGCGTCCATGGCGGCGGCGAGGAAGGCGTACGCCCGGCGCGGCGCCGAGGCCGTGCCGGCGGACGGGCCTTCCACCGCCTGCGCCCCGCCGGAGCCGACCGCGACAAGGGCCGCGGCGCCGGCACCGAGTCCGGTCCCGATGAGCGCACGGCGGCTGAACGCCGGGCCTTGGCTGCCGGTCATGGGTCTCCTTGGAAGTCACGGGTCACGGGTCACGGGTCACGGTGCGAGGCGTGGACACATGACGAGGGTGAGAGCGCTCTCATGCATGCGCGCTCATTGTGCTGTGGGGTGGGGTCCGGGTCAACGTACGGGAAGTGAGCGTCAGTTGAGGAGTGAGGGGAGAGAGGGACCCCGGAGGAAGCTCGGGAGGGGTCCCGCAGGCGCGGCCGAACAATGCGAGCACCACACCCGTTCCGCGCCCGGGGGAGATCAGGATGAGTGACCCCACGCCCGCCGCTCCCGCCGTACCCGCCATGCCGGAGTACCCGCCTGCCGAGGCCAGAGTCCACGACCCGCCGGCCGTCGCCCTCGGCAACGCCTCTCTGCTCGGCGTCGGTTACCTGATGCTGCGGCGGCGCAGGCTCGCCGTCGCGGCCGTTGCCGTCACCGTCGTACTCGTCTCGAGGCTCGCCTCGACCGCCTCGTCGTCGTACGAGATCGCCGTGCTCGTGTGGTGGGCGGCCGTCGTCGCCCACGGCTGGTTCCTGGCGCGCAGAGGTGCCGTCCGGGGTGCCGTGCGTGGTCAGCGCCTGGTCGCGCTCGGCATCATCCTGGTGGTGCTGCTGACCGTGGGGCTCCTGCGATTCGAAGCCTCCAGGATCCAGCGGAGCGTCACCGAGGCCCGCGAAAGCGGCGACTGCGCACAGGTGGTGAGCGCCCAGGACAGGGTGTGGTTCGGGCACCGCATCGCCGACGCCCCGCTGACCGCCCGCGGTGACGACACCGTAGAGGCGTGCGACCGGCTGCGGACGGCCCGCGCCGAGCTGGCCACCGCGCTCGGCGGGGACACGCATGCCCTGGAAGCGGGCTTCGGCACACTCGCCTCGGTCCTCGCGGAACCCGGCAACGAGAAGACGGTCCAAGCGACCTTGAACGGATTCCTCGGCGGCCTGCCCGCCAAGGACCCCTGTGACACGGTCACCGTCACCGACTGGCTCCGTGACCGGAAGCGGAGCCACGACGTACTGGACGGGTCCGCCGCCACGGTCAGGCGGACCGCGCCCGCCGCGCTCGTCGGATGCGGTGACGACCTCATGGCGGACAGCAGCTGGGAGTCGGCCCGGACCCACTACGAGCGGCTGCTCGACCAGTACCCCGGCGGCGACCTCGCGGCCAAGGCGCGGAAGGGGGCCAGGAAGGCGACGCTCAGCATCGAGCTGGCCAACGTCCGAGACCTGCTCGCGGGCGGGACGGACACCCAGCCCGAGTACTGCTCCAAGCCGGCGAAGTACAGCGGCGCCAAGCCCATGGGCAAGGGCACCAACCGCGCCCTGTTCTACGGCGACAACGACGCGTACGGCGGCGACTACACCGGCAAGCTCCCCGGCTCCTGGAAGGCCGACGACCCGGCCAACGCCGTCCTGGTGGTCTGCATGGGGCTGGAGGACTTCGGAACCTCCGTCGAGACGTGCCCGTACCGGGACAGGGACTCCGGTGCCCTCACGTACGTCAGCTTCCACAAGATCGCGATCCCGGTGAAGGTCTACGAGCTGCGCACCGGCAAGCTCGTCGCCAACCGCAAGATCCAGATCAGCGGCTCGAGTTGCCCCGCGGTCATCTCGTACTTCACCTACGGCGACTCCGGCACCCCGCCCACGACCAGGTACGTCACGGAGTCCAAGTCCGACGTGCGGAACGCGTTCCGGTCGCTCGTGGTCCGGTGAGCTCGGCGCCCGGCGCGGCGCGTCATCGGCACGCCCGGCCGCCTCGCCCCTGGAACGGTTGTACGGCGGTCCCGCCGTGCCGAGCCGGGGGCGCGGGCTCGGCGACCTGCTGACCAGGCTCCTGACGGTCTCGCCGAGCGGTGGAGCGAGAACATCCCGTGAAGGCGCCGTACGAGGTTCCGCTCGGCCAGTAGGTTCGGCCGAGGTGATCCGGAGCAACGGCTGAGGGGAATCGGGTGCGCCAGGGTACGACGGTCGGTGAGCGCTACCGGCTGACGCAAGGCCCCTTCACGGGAGGAATGGGCGAGGTCTGGCTCGCCCGTGACCTGCTGCTGCCTCGGGAGGTGGTCCTCAAACGGCTGCACACGACCGACGCCGGCGTCTGCGGTTACGACCGGCTGAGCGCCGAGGGCCGCGCCCTGGCCCATCTCAGCCACACGCATGTGGTCACCCTGCATGACGTACTCACCCTTTCGGATGGCGGACGGGAACCGGTTGACGACGATCCGACCGGCCGACCGCGGCGGATGACGTCCTGGCTGGTCATGGAGTACGTCTCCGGAGGCAGCCTGGACGGCCGCCCGCCGCTGTCCCCGGAACGCGCCGCCCGGGTCGGCGCCCAGATCGCCGCCGCACTCGCCGCGCTGCACGCCAAGCGGATCGTGCACGGCGACGTCAAGCCGGGCAATGTCGTCGTCACGCCCGAAGGGCTCGCCAAACTGGCCGACTTCGGCGCCGCGTACCGGGTGGACAGCACGGAGACGATCACCCCCAACGGCGCCGTCAGCTACACGCCCGACTACGCGGCCCCCGAAATGGTGGCGGGCCGCCCGGAACCGGCGTCCGACATCTTCTCGCTGGGCTGCACCCTGTACGCGCTGGTCGCCGGCGACCCTCCGCGCCCCGAGGCCGCCGAAGACGCAGGCCCGTATCTCGCCGGTCTGATGGCCGGCCGGGGTGACATCGAACTCACCGCGGACACCGGGGTGTTGGCGGCCCTGCTGCCGGCGATGCTCGCCCGGAACCCGGCGCACCGCCCGACCGCGCCCGAGGCCCGCCGGCTCCTGGAAGAGATCGCGGGCCCCCAGGACCCCCTGCCACAGCTGGAGAAGGCGGACGAGCCCGGTGCCGGCAGTACGGGTGAGGCCGACGAGTCCAGGGTGGGCAGTACGGGTGAGCCGGACGCGCCGAAGCCGGCCGAGGCCGGACCCGAGCCGAGGGGCGGCCGGGAGGGTGGGGCCGGCCCGCTGAATGGTCGGGCCTCGGGCAGCCGGGCCCAGGAGGCGGGTTCACCGGGCTCTCCTGAGCTGCCTTCCGACGGGCACCGTCCTGCCGTGCCCGCCCCCTCCCGGGGCTTCCTGGTCGCCGCGGTGGCGGCCGTCCTCGCCCTGACCCTCGTCGTCCTGCTGGTCGTCGAGCTCATGTCGGGCGGCGGTCGGGAGAAGGGCAGGACAGTCGGGAAGGCCGGACCGGGGGCGTCCGGCTCCGCGGCGTCGCCGCCGGTGTCGGTGAAGTCGGCGTCCGTGTTCGGCGACCACCGCACCGCCGACCTCTGCGCCCTGGCCGACCCCGCGGTGCTGGGGCGCTTCGGTGAGGCGGAACTCGACCGGGACTACGGCAACTTCGACCGCTGTGACGTCATCGTGGAGACAGGCGACGAAGGCGCCGTGGACGTGAAGTTCTGGTACGACACCACCGGGCCCTCGGAGCCGGCGACGCCGCAGAGGACCGTGGGATCCGTGAGCGTGTGGGACGAGGCGGAGGACAGCGACGCCTGCGTCAAGGGCCTGCGGGCGGCCGGCGATCCCGACGTCACCGTCATGGTCGTCGCCGAGGTGGACGGCGACCGGACCGGCGCGCCACTGTGCGAGATCGCCGAGGCCGCCACCGGCCATGCCGCCGAGGTGCTCAACCGGGGTCGGCTTCCCCGGCGTTCACCGGACCTGCCGGCGGACTCGCTGATCCACCAGGACGCTTGCACCCTGCTCGGCGCGGACGCACTCGAGGCCGTCCCCGACATCGACGCCGAGGACCCCGACATCGGCTTCGGCAACTGGGACTGCGAGTGGCACAGCACCACCAGCGACCTGTACGTCGAGCTGCGCTTCGACCGCGACCAGCCGCCGACGGCGGCCGAGGGTGTCCTGACCCGGATCGACGGCCGCACGGCCGTGGCCGAGCCGGACGTGGAGGACGCGGACACCTGCCGTATCCGGGTCGTCCACCGCTCGTACGTCCAGGACGGTTCGGCCATGGTCGAAACCCTGAACCTCACGGTCGGCGGTGACCCGTCCGCCCGGCTGCTGCGCCGTCTGGCCACCCAGCTGGCTACGGCGGCCTCGGCCGGGGCCCGGGCCGAGTAGACACCGGAGTGACGGAGGATGGCCCATGACACCCGCACACCTGCCCGTGGGCGCCGCTCTCTCTCGACGGCGCACTCGTGGACGACGGTCCCGCCCCCTCCTCGGGGCCGTCGTCCTGGCCCAACCCCTCAACTCGTACCCTTGGCGACGCCGTTGAGCCCCGGCGGCGGGGCACGCCCCTTTGTACGGGCTCGTTTTGGGGAGGGGTCCCGGAGCGGGCGCGGATCCTGGGGAGTGCGCCGCACGCGCGCCGAGAATCCCACGAACCGAGGAGACCAGCGATGCCCCTCTCCGCCAGCCTTGCGCGCGGTGTCGCCCCCACCACGCCCGGCACCCTGCACGCCCGCACCGTCACCGGCGACCTCAGCGCCCCGCCCCGTCAGGGCCTGACGGTCCGCTTCGGCCGCGGCGAGAAGCCGGAGGTGGACCTGGGCGTCGGCGTGGACGACCTGCGGGTGAGCCGGCACCACGGGGAGCTGACGTTCCGCCAGGGGAATTGGTGGCTGCGCAACACAGGGCAGCAGCTCGTACGGCTGCCCCGCGGCCGGATGATGCACAAGACCACCGAGCCGATCCCGCTCGCCACCGGCTACACCCCGCTGTTCGTGAAGGGCTCGGGCTACCGGGAACACCTCGTCGAGCTGTACGTGACGGGCCACGACGACCAGGGCCCGGTGTCACGCCGGCGCGCCGAGACCGTACGGCCGGAGATCTGGGCACTCGACGACGACGAGCGACTGCTGCTGGTCGTGCTCGGCCAGCGGTACCTGCTGTACGAGGAGGACCCGCGACCCCTGACGTACGCCATGGCCGCCAAGCAGCTCGCGTACCTCCGCCCGGACGACAACTGGAACGAGCGCAAGGTCGAGTACCGGATCGAGGCCGTGCGCCGCCGTCTGGACCGCACCGGCTTCCGATACCAGCTGATGCACGACAAGTCGCAGGGCCGCCCCGCCGACAACGGCCTGTTGCACAACCTGCTCAAGGGGTTGGTGGAGTCCACGACGCTCGTACCACCGGACTTGGACCTGATGGAGGACGACACCGCCTGGCCGGACCCCGGGCCCTGAAACGGCGCCGCGGGCCCGGGCCACTGCGACGCCCTCTTCGGCGGACTGGGAGGATGGCGCGAACCGCACCAGGAGAGAGAGGGGGATGAGCATGGCCGTGCTCGTCTTGTCCGGTGTCCTCGCGCTCGTCGTCGCAGGGTGCCTGTGCGTCGTATGGGCGGCGCGGGGCGGCCCGCGCTGGGCTCGCGCGGTGGCCACTGCCACCCTCACGGCGGGCGAGCTGATGCGCCGGGCCGGGCGTACGGGCCGGAGCTCGGGCTCGGGCTCGGACGACTAGAACCTGTCCGGACTGGGTCAGCTTCCTCCGGTGCCCACCTGTGCGCGTAGTTCCGCGGCGGCGGGGGCGGCGAGGTCCGCGACCATGTCGCAGAGTTCGTTCACGGGCCGCTGCCCGCCGACGTGCAGGCGCAGCATCTCGGCGGCCGTCTCGGCGTTCTGGCCGCCGTACCTGCGGTACTCGACGAAGACCGTGCAGGTCTCGTCGCCGTTGCCCTCCGGTACCACGAAGGCGTCGTATCCGCTGAGCTTGATGAGCTCGCCATCGTCCGTGGACTTGGGCTGGTCGCGGAAGAAGCCCACCTCCGCCTCCAGATCGTCGATGTCACTCGACCACTCGCAGCTCCAGTTCGCGACGCCGACGTCCGGCGCGCCCACCTTGAGACCGGGAACGACCTTCAGCGCCTTGGTGTCGAGCAGCTCGCAGGCGCTCGCCCAGGCCAGCGAGGCGTCCGGGTAGGGCGGGGAACGCCGGGGCAGCGGCCCCTGGTTCAGGACGTCGGCCGCGCTCTCGGCGGCCACGTCGGCGACCGTGCACAGCGTCGCGCTGCCGCCGAGCACAGAGCCCTCACCCACGTTGACGCGGACCGTGACGACGGTGCCGTCGGGCGGCGTCAGCAGCAGACCGCACTCGTCGCTCTCCGGCGGCTCGTCGATGATGCCGACCTTCCCGATGGTTCGGGAGGGCTGCGACGACTCGGGTGGTGAGCCCGGGCGGAGTTGGATCGACACGTCGATCCGGGTCTTGTCGTCGGGGCGGACGAGCATGTCGCAGCGGTCGAAGTTCCCGTAGTCCAGGTCCACTTCGGCCTTGCCGAACTTGCCGAGAGCGTCAGGATCGGCCAACGCGCACAGGTTGGCGGTGTGCGGATCGCCGATCAGCGCCGACTGCTTGGCGTCCGTGCCTTCCGTGAGCCGGCTCCGGCCGGACTCCTGGGTGGCTCTCCCGTCGCCGTCGTCTCCCGGGAGGACGACGAGCCCCAGGGCCAGCAGGACGCCGGCGCCGAGCGCCGCGGCGAGCAGGGGCCGACGCCACCGCGGGCGCCCGGCAGACTTGCCCTCCGGGGCATCCGGATCGGGCCCGGCGATGGCCTCCAGGCGCCGCTTGACCTCGGCGGCGTCGGGGCGTTGGCGCGGATCGCGCTGGAGCATGGCGGTGAGCACGGGGGCCAGCGGTCCCACGGCGGCGGCGTCGATCTCGACGACGCCCTGCTCGGCCTTCCAGTACCGCAGGCGCTCGGTGTCCTCCGTGTCCCCTTTCTGCCGGTGCCCAGCGTCCTCATCGGTCCCGCCGCGCGGAGGCGAGCCGGTGACGAGCGCGTGGAGGGTGGTGGCCAGGCAGAACACGTCCGAGGCCGGCCGGGGGACGTTTCCCCGGGCCAGCTCGGGGGCGGCGTAGTCGGGGGTGAAGCTGAACGGGCCGTTGGCCGTGATGGTCTCGGTGCCGCCGACCCGGTAGGCGGCACCGAAGTCCAGCAGCTTCGCGGTACCGCGCCGGGAGAGGCCGATGTTGGCGGGCTTGACGTCGCAGTGGACGATGCCCGCCTCGTGCAAGGCGGCGAGCGCGTCGGCGAGTTGGGCGCCGATACGGGCCGCCTGGAGCGGAGACATCGGCGGCTGCCCGTCCAGGCCGCCGCCGGGCACGTACTCCGTGATGAACCAGTACGTGTCCGTCCCGTCCGAGTCGCCGTCCTGAGGGACGGTCACCACATCGAACAACGTGACGACATGGGGATGGTCGCGGAACTTGGCCATGGCACGCGGCTCGCCCAGCAGCCGCCGTACCGCGGTCTCGCGGTCGCCCTCGATCCGCTCAGGTTTCAGCGCGACGTCCTGGCCCACCACCGTGTCGTGGGCCAGCCACACGTTGCCGCTTCGCCCCGAGCCGATGACCTCCTTGAGGACATAGCGGCCGGCGAGTTCCTCTCCGGAACGCACAGTCTCCCCCTCACCCGGGTCCCGAACGCGCACGGCGGCGTGCCCGCGCGCGTGGAACGAACCTACTGCGTGTGGCGATCAATGCGCAGCCTCTCCCCTGAGCCTGCATCAGACGTCCTCATGCGTAGAGGTTGTGAGGTCGGTGAGGCACCTGTGCATCGCATGGCGACTTTGCCATCTCTTTACAACCGGTACCGCTGCTGCCTCGTCTCTCCGCTCGATCTGTAACGCAGCCCGCCGCGTCACCGGGTGGGCGGACCGACGAGAGAGAGCGTTTCATGCGTCGAACTGTCCTCAGTGCCACGGCACTCGCGTGTACCGCCGTGTTGGCGAGCGCGGTCCCCGCGTTCGCCGACGGGCCGAGCCCGGTACCAGCCTCCACGGCACCGACTCCGGTCCCGGCGGCCACGGAACCGAGCGAGGCCCCCGCCGAAGCTGCCCCGACCCCGGTGCCGAGCGGCGCACCGAGCGGGTCGCCGACGCCGGGCCAGGTCTCCGTCGTGCCCAGTGGCGCGCCGGACACCGGTGTGGCGCCGGTGCCGGCGAACTCCGGAGGGAACGAGGCCGGGCTGGTCGCCGGGGGTGCCGCCGCGGTGCTGGTCGGAGGCGGCGCGGCGGTCTTTCTCGTACGGCGCCGAAGGGCGACCGGGGCATGACACCGCTCTCCAGGCGGGCCTTCGTCACCGCCGGGGCGGCTTCACTGCTCGTGAGCTGCGGCGGCCACCGGACCGGCGACGACCGAGGCACGACCGCACATCCCGCGAGCACGCCAACGCCGCCCACCGCGGCCACGCCACGGCCTTCGCGGTCCTCCGCGAACACGGCGCGCACCCTTGGTCGTTCGGTCCCGGTCCGGTTGCGGATTCCGGCCATCGGGGTCGACACCCCGGTCATGCAGCTGGGGTTGGCCGCGGACGGCAGCGCGCAGGTGCCCCCGATCACGGCGCACGACCGCGCGGGCTGGTACCGGCACTCGCCGACGCCGGGTCAGACCGGCCCGTCGGTGATCCTCGGCCATGTCACGGTCGGCGCCTACGGGGACGGGGTCTTCCGTCACCTCGCGCGGTTGCGGCGGGGCGAGCGGATCGTGGCGCGCCTGGAGAACGGCACGACGGCGACGTTCGCCGTCGACGCCGTACGGACGGTCTCCAAGGCCGACTTCCCGGCGGACGCGGTCTACGGGAACGTGGGCCGTCCCGAGGTGCGGCTGATCACATGCGGTGGCCCCCGCACCGGTGACGACTACCGCGACAACGTGATCGTCTTCGCCAGCCTGAACTCGGCGAGCCCCTGACCAGCCGCCCGGAGCCCGGGCCGACGGAACGTACTCCGACGGCCCGGGCTCTTTCCCCTACGAGTGCCCCCTTACGACATCACGACCATGGAGAGCGTTGAAACGGTCCCGCGAGAAGGCAGCGTCCGAACTGTTCGCCGCCCTCTACCCGCGCCTCGCCGGCTGGTGCCGACGTCTCGTCGACGACGACGAGACGGCCCACGAGATCGCCTCGGAGGCGTTCACCCGGCTCTGGGCCCGCTGGACATCCGTCGCGGAGCCCCAGGGCTTCCTCTACGTCACCGCGGCCAATCTCGTCCGGGACCACTGGCGCAAGCTCGAACGCGAGCGCAGAGCCGTCCACCGGGCCACCGTCGAAGCCACCGTCCGCCCGCAAGCCGAACAGGCGGAACAGGCCGACCCCTCGGTCCGTCTGCTCGTGCAGTCCCTGCCGGAACGGCTGCGCGTCCCGATCCTGCTGCACTACTACGCTGACATGCCGATCCGGGAGGTGTCCGTGCTGACCGGGCGCAAGGAAGGAACCATCAAGGCCGACCTCCACGCGGCCCGCGAACTGCTCCGCGCCCACTTGAGGAGAAGCCTTGATCACACACTCTGACGAAGGCCCGGACTTCGAGCCCGACGACCCCCTCGCCGTCATCCTGCGTCCCCCCTCCGACCACCTCGGCCCGCCCCCCGGCCGCTACACGGCGATCCGGCGCGCCGCGGCGCGCCGCCGCCTGCTCCGTACGGCGGCCGGAGTCGGCGCGGCCTGCGCCGTCGCCGCCCTCGTCGCACTGCCCCTGCGCCTGGCGACACACGAGGCACCCGCGTCCCCGACGATCCCACTGGCCCCGCCCCCCATGAGCAGCCCGCCTCCCGTGAGCAGCCCGTCGGCCGACTCCGCCCCGCCGGTACCATCCGAGGCCTCCACTCCTCGCCCCGCCGAGACAGGGACCGGCAGCCCCAGCACCGCGCCCAGCCCGGCCCCTTCCACTCGCGCGCCCTCGGTGACACCGACACCGTCCGTCGAGCCGTCGGCGGTCCCCAACACGGGCGACGCCACACCCGAGAGCGGCAACCGGCCGTAGGACATGAGCCCGAGACCGCCTACCAGCGCAGCGGAAGGGCGGCGAGACAGTCGTTGAGCAGGCCGGAGATGATCCGGTGGTCCTTGAGCGAGGGGTGCCAGTCGCAGCCGAGGAGATCCAGGGCGGGATCGTCGTAGTACCAGTGGCGGACCCGGCTGTCGCCCCGTCGGTTGCGTTCCTGGACGATCCGCAGCGTGGCCTGGGCGAAGGCGGTGGTGCGGGAGACGCGGGTGGCGCTGACCACGATGAACGTCTTGGGCCCGTACCGGGCGCGCAGCTTGGTGAGGAAGCCTTGGTAGGCGGTCTCGTAGGCGGCGACGAGGGCCTCCTCCGTGGTCCAGCGCTCGCCCGGGTTCAGAGGGGTCGAGAAGTCGTTGATGCCCAGGCCGACCACGACGACCTGAGGTCGCCAGGTGTGCGGTGTCGGCCAGACGTCGCCGTCGACGTTCAGCAAGGCCCGGTCGTAGTAAGTGCGAAAGTCGGTGTCGGGGCTGCTGCCGTTGTAGTTGCGGACCATGCCGAGGCCGGAGAAGGCGTTGATCTGATAGTCGGCGTCCAGGCTCCGGGCGGTGAGGGCGCCGAAGGCGAGGTCGGCGTTGCTGTTCCGGTTGACTCCGCCGATGTTCGAACAGTCGCGCGTTCCGGAGGCATTGCCGTAGCCGGCGGTGAAGGAGTCACCGATGAACTCGATCTGCCGGCTCCGGGCCCGGGGTCTGGCCAGGATGGCGCCTCCGGGAGCGGCGACGAACCCGCCGAACCGGCCTGCGGCCCATGGGCTTTCCGTGCGTTTGACGAGCCGTACGGTGTGACCGGTGTCGCGGAGATCGTCGATCCAGAAGGTGTTCTGACCCGGGGTCACCAGGGTCGCGCGGGTTGTTCCGTCGATCTGCACGTCGTAGTCGTTGTCGGCGTCGTCGAGGACGATGCCGACACCCGTACCGCGGAAGCGCCCCTCGAAGTAGATGCCGGGCCAGGTGTACTGCACAGACCCATGGGCGGTCCTCTTGATGCGGCCCGGCGTGTGGAACCGGTCCCGCGCGCCGGATGCCTGTGAGGGGGAGGCGACTGCGGTGACGAGGCCCGCGGCGGCGGCCGTGACCAAAGTCCTTCGGGACCAATGACGAGGCGTCTGCATGTGGCCATCCTTTGCTGGTGGTGGACGGTCGAGCAGGAAGCGGAAGCGACTCCACCAGGGTTGGGAGCGCTCCCATATCGCGCACTGTTGAAAGGTGACTGCCGCGTCGGCCGTCGTCAACCCCGCGGGAAAGCCTTTTCGGTATCCGCGCGCCTCAGGTCGGGCGCTCCACCCGCTGATTGACGATGAGGTCAACGAAAAGTCAGACGATCGGGTGAAGTTGCCTGCCCAAGGGACTGTCAGCCTTCCTCCTGGGCACTCCCTCCATCCAGGGTGTGATCATGAAAACTCCGCGATCGAGCTGTCTGCACCGATCCCTCGCGCATTCGGCAGCAGCAGCCCTCATCAGCCTCGCAGCAGCTATGACCTCCGCCGCACCGGCCGTGGCCCAATCCGCTCCTTCATCTGGCGGCGAGAGGGCTGAATCCACATGCGAAATGAGTCGCCCGCAGATGCAGGGCCTCCAAAACGTCCTATGGGCTATCACGTTCGGACCCGAGGTCACCCAGGAGCGGCGGGGCCACTGCACTTCTCAGCATGGAGACCGAGGCCGGCACGAGGGCCAAGATCAGCGTGAAGGCCAAGACCGGCGTGTAGGCCAAGACCAGCGTGAGGGGCAGGGTCAGCCCGAAGACCAAGCCTGACGGTCGCGTGCCGGGCGGTGATGCCGGTGATCGAGTTGCTGGTCCGATTCGGCTCGGCGCTGACCTCTCCCCTCAGGGGTCCAAGGTCATCGGCACAGCCCGCACAAGCAGCGGCCGCCATCGCGGCCCAACCGGTCATCGGCCGGGCCTTCCACGTCGACCACCCGCCCGTACGTGAACGCGTGGCGACCGACGTGTCCGTGGAAGCCGCCCGCTGAGCACCGTATCCGCTCCGACCACCCCTTACCCGCCGCAGGCGTTCGCCGGCGGCGTTTGTCGTGTCTCGGCCCCGACATCGACCGAGAGTCCTGCGCGCAGACGGTCGCTCCCGTACCGCCTCTTGCGTGAACCCCTCGCAAGGCGTGCCAGCTTTATGCATTTTGTCTGCTTAGCATGCAGATTCCGCGCCCCGGGGAACGGTGTCGCCACCCAACCGCCCAGGGGCGCGGACTGCGCCTGTCGGCCCAGGGCTCGCTGTCGGCAAGCGCGGGGGCGACTCGCTCGTCGGCTCGTCCATCGATCCGCCCAACCGTGAGAGAGGACATCAGATGGCGCTGACGTGCCGTCACAGACCACCGTCCGAGCATGCCTTCTCCCCGCACGACGCAGTGTTGCGCCTCGCCGCTCCGCACATCGCCCGTCGCCGCTTCCTGACCGTCACCGCGGCGGCGGCCGCCCTCGCCTTCACCACGAACCTGCCGGCCCGTGGCGCGGCGGCCGCTCCGGTGCGCGGCGCGACGCGGATCCCCACCGACCCGTTCACCCTCGGTGTCGCCTCCGGAGACCCGCTGCCGGACTCGGTGGTGCTGTGGACGCGGCTCACTCCGGAGCCGTTCGAGACGGACGGCGGCCTGGGCGAGCAGCGTGTCCTCGTCCAGTGGGAGGTGGCCCTGGACGAGTGGTTCGCCGTCGTCGTGCAGCGGGGCACCGCCCTGGCCTATCCCGAGTACGCCCACAGCGTGCACGTCGACGTCAAGGGCCTTGACCCGGACAGCTCGTACTACTACCGGTTCCGGACCGGCCCCTGGATCAGCCCTACGGGACGCACCCGCACCGCACCCGCCGAGGGCACCGACACCACCAGCCTGAAGCTCGCCGCCGTCGCCTGCCAGGCCTACCAGGACGGCTACTACACCGTGCACCGCCACCTCGCGCAGGAGGATGTCGACGTGGTGTTCCACCTCGGCGACTACCTGTACGAGTACGCCGTGGACTCCGCGGGCGGAGCCCGCCAGTACGCCGCCGGCACCCTGCCCGACGTGTTCAACCGCGAGACGATGACCCTGGCGGACTACCGGCTGCGCTACGCGCTCTACAAGAGCGACCCGGACCTGCGCGCCGTCCATGCCGCCCACCCGTTCGTCGTCGCCTGGGACGACCACGAGACCGAGAACAACTACGCGGACGACAACAGCGAGAGCGGCCAACCGCCCGAGCAGTTCCTGCTGCGGCGCGCGGCCGCCTACCGCGCGTACTGGGAGAACCAGCCGCTGCGCGCCGCGCAGCGGCCCCAGGGCCCCGACGCGCGCCTGTACCGCCGGCTTCGCTGGGGCACGCTCGCCCAGTTCGACATCCTCGACACCCGCCAGTACCGCTCCGACCAGGCCTACGGCGACAGGCCGCACGTTCCGGGGCCGGAGTCCGACGATCCGGCGCGCACGATGACGGGGGCCGAGCAGGAACGCTGGCTGATCGACGGTTGGCGGGCCTCCAGCGCGTTGTGGAAGGTGATGCCCCAGCAGGTGTGCTTCTCGCAGCGCAAGTTCGACCTGAACGCGGAGGCGAAGGTCTCCATGGACGCCTGGGACGGCTACCGTGCCTCCCGCAACCGGATCATCGCGGGAGCCAAGGCGGCCGGTATCGACAACTGGATGGTCCTCACCGGTGACGTCCACGTCGGGTACGCCTTCGAGCTCAAGGACGACTTCGACGACCGGCAGTCCAGGACCCTGGGCACGGAGTTCACCTGCACCTCCGTCGCCAGCGGCGGGGACGGCGTCGAGAAGCCCGCCAACTGGGACGTCTACATGCAGGCCAACCCCCACCTGAAGTTCTACAACGGCAAACGCGGTTACCTCCGCGTCGAACTCGGCCGGGAGACGGCCCGCGCCGACTTCAGGACCGTCTCCGCCGTCACCACGCCCGGTGCTCCCCTCACCACCGCCGCCTCCTTCGTCACCGAGGCGGGCTCCCCGGGTCTGAACCTCGCCTGAGACGCCGCGTCGGCTCCCCGGCCGCGAGGCCCGTCGCCGTACTGCACATGGCACCCCCGGCGTCCCCCAAAGCGCGAAAGACCATGGCCTTTGACATCGTTCAGGGCCTTTCCGGCAAGGCCGCCTATGGCTTCGCCACAGTCTCACCCGTACTCAGTAGGAGGTACACCGCATGGTCGGCAGACATGCCGCGGGCACGCGCCACGCCGCTCTGGCCGCACTCGGCACCCTCGTCCTCGCCGGGATCCCCGCGGTCGCGGCGGCCGAGCCGCCACCCGCGCCGGGGCCCCCGCCCACCGCGGCCCAGACGCTCGGCGCCGACAAACCGTCGGCTCAGGTGCTGCGGGCGATGGAACGCGACCTGAGGCTGACGCCGTCGCAGGCGGTCACCCGGTTGGTCAACGAGGCCGAGGCGGGCACCCGCGCGGGCCGCCTCCGCAACGCCCTGGGCGGGCACTTCGCCGGAGCCTGGGTGCGCGGGGCTACCTCCGCGGAGCTCACCGTGGCGACCACCGACGCCGCGGACGTGCCCGCCATCCGGGCCCAGGGCGCGAAGGCCGCGGTCGTCAAGACGCCGTTGAGGACCCTTCAGGCCGTCAAGGAGAAGCTGGACCTCGCCGCCGTACGCGTCAGGACCCGCGAGACGCCGGTCTGGTACGTCGACGTGCCGACGAACCGGGTCGTCGTCCAGGCGACGAAGAAGTCGGCCGCCACCGCCTTCATCAAGGACGCCGGCGTCCAGGGCCGGGGCGTGGCCGTCCGGGTGTCGGCGGACCGGCCCCGGCTGCTGACGGACATCGTCGGCGGTGACGCCTACTACATCAATGGCACCGCCCGCTGCTCCGTCGGCTTCTCCGTCACCAAGGACCAGCAGCAGGGCTTCGCCACCGCGGGCCACTGCGGCAGGGCCGGAGCGCGGACCACGGGCTTCAACATGGCCGAGCAGGGCACGTTCCAGGCGTCAACGTTCCCCGGCAAGGACATGGCCTGGGTGGGCGTCAACAGCAACTGGACCGCCACGGCCGACGTCAAGGGCGAGGGCGGTCAGAGGACGCAGGTCGCCGGCTCGGCCCAGGCGCTCGTCGGGGCGTCGGTCTGCCGCTCCGGCTCCACCACCGGATGGCGCTGCGGCGTCATCGAACAGCACGACACGAGTGTCAGCTACCCGCAGGGCACCGTCGACGGTCTGACCCAGACCACGGTGTGCGCCGAACCGGGCGACTCCGGCGGCCCGTACGTCGCCGGTGCCCAGGCCCAGGGCGTCACCTCCGGCGGATCGGGCGACTGCACCAGCGGCGGGACGACGTTCTACCAGCCGGTCAACCCGATTCTCAGCGACTTCGGACTCATCCTGAAGACCGCGTCCACCCAGACCGACACGCCCGCTCCGCAGGACAACGGGACGGCGGGCGCCTGGGCCGCCGGCCGGGTCTACGAGGTCGGGGCCACGGTGACCCACGAGGGTGTGCGCTACCAGTGCCTGCAGACCCACCAGGCACAGGGCGCGTGGTCGCCGAACGGCACTCCGGCGCTGTGGCAGCGGATGTAGGAGACGTACGGCTCTTGCGGTGCGGGGGCGACGCTCCCGCACTGTCCGCTCCCGATCCCCTGTTACTCCTCCGCGAGGAGCGCGTAAGCGGTGGCGACGAACGGATCACCGGCGCGGAAGCGGCGGGTGCACAGCGCCGCCAGGGCCGTGCCGGTGTCGGGCCGGAAGCCCAGGAACGCCTGCTGGCCGAGGGTGGCCCCGCCGTGGAAGTACATCGGCCCGGCGCCGGTGGGGTGCCGGAACCACGCCACGGTGTGCATGTGACGGTGCCCCAGACCACGTCGGAGCACCGGCGTGCGCACCGACCGCAGCGCACCGGCCAGGGGCGAGCCGGCCAGGGGTGAGCCGGACGGGTCGAGGTGGGCTTCGAGGAAGGTGAGCAGGTCCTGCGGGGTGGCCCGGACGGCACCCGCCGCCTGGAAGCCGCCGGCGTCGAAGGCGGGGACGGGCGTGCGGCCGTCCTTGCCGTGCCCCGCGGCGTCGGTGTCCGGGCCCCGGGCCCGCAGGGCGGTGTCGCTCAGGGCGAGCGGACGCAGGACGTGCTCGGTGAGCAGGTCCTCCCACGCCGTGCCGGTCGCCGCCGCGACGGCGTGACCGAGTACGGCGACCCCGAAGTTGGAGTACCGCCACCGGGTGCCGGGCCGGTGCCTCGGGTGATGCCGCAGGAAGGCGTCGATCACCTGCGCGGCGGGGAAGCGGCCGTAGGGGTTGGTGCGCCAGGCGGGCAGGCCGCGGACGAGGAAGCCGGGCGGCAGAGTGGGCAGTCCGGACGTGTGGGTGATGAGGTGCGCGAGCGTCACCGGCGTCGCGTCGGTCCTGCGGGCCGGGTCCAGGCAGGCGGTGGCCGGCTCGCCCCCGGACAGCAGGCCGCGCCGGATCAGCAGGGCCAGCAGCAGTCCGGTGAACGTCTTCGAGGCCGAACCGAGTTCGTAGCGCAGGTCCTGGCGGGGGATCGGCGAGGGCGGGGCGGTGCCGCCACAGTGGATCGTGCGGCGGCCGTGCCGGGAGACGGCGAAGACGACGTCGGGTGCGTCGGCGGCGTCCACGGCCGCCTCCAGCCGCCGGCGCAGTTCCTCGCTGTAAGGGCCGCCGGCCGTACGGGCGCCGTCGGCGTCGAGGGAGTCGAGGGGGTCGACCGTCCGGAAGTCCTCCCCGTCCTGTGGCTCGCCCGGCCAGTGCGCGGTCCGGCCGGTCATGAGGAAGCGTGCGCCAGCCCGGTCAGGGCGCGAGAGGTGGCCAGTACGGAAGCGAAGGCGGCGACCAGCGTCGGGTGGTAGACGATGTCGAACACCTCGTCGGGCTCGCCCTCGGGCATGGCCCGCACGGCCGGCATGGCACCGTCGGGCTGCTGCGCGGCGGCGAAGCCCTCCCAGGCCCGCTCGTCGAGGGTGGGGCGGGGCAGACAGGCGTCGACGACGAGGAGTTCGCCGAGCAGGTCCCAGCGCTTGAGGTCCAGCCAGTCGTCGAGCCAGACCGGCAGCCACGTGGCGAGGTAGTCGGCGATGTCCGGCGGCAGGCCGGCGGGGCGCTCTCCCCAGTCGGTGAGGTGGAACACCGTGTGGGTGAGGTCGTAGGCGATGTGCCCGGAGACCGTCCAGGGCTCGGGCGTGCGGGCCAGCCAGGTCGCGCCGACGAGGTCCGCCTCGGGCGGGCGGGGCGTGAGGCCGAAGCGGCGCTGGAACGCGGACAGGCCGAGGCGTCGGTTCGGGTACAGCTCGAGGGATGTCCAACTGGTCAGCCGGTGGCAGAGGGCGGCGGAACGCTCCACCTCGGGCTCGCTGTACCCGAGTTCCTTGTAGGGGAGGTACACCTCGAACGGGATGGGCGAGAGCGGCTCGATGCGCTGGCCGCGTACCAGCATGCGGCCACCGTCCAGTGTGTGCCGCCAGGTGTGGTCCAGCAGCCGACGCGCCAGTTCGGCCTGTCGCGATCCGGCCACTCCCTCGCGGAACAGGACCCTGCAGATCAGCGCCAGTTCGCCGACCGGTTTGAAACGCTCCAGGAAACCCACGTCCGGATCGATATCGGGCTGCAGGCGGAATCCGTCGCGATGGGCCCACAGCCATTCCAGGGCGCGGACGCCGACGGTGTGCATCAGACGGGTGTCGGTCATCCGGGCACTCCTTGTTCCCCGTACCGGCTCTGCACGGCGCCGGCGGAGTCTTCGTCGCCGGTGAGGCGCTTGGCGGTCAGTGCCGCCGCGAAGGCGGCCATCAGGGTGGAGTGATAGCAGTGGACGAAGTCCGGCTCGGGGACCGCGCCCACGTCTTCCGCGGGGAGCGCGCCCCACTCGTACTGCGCCCGCGCGATCCGGGTCCAGGCGTCCTGAAGCATCCCGGAGTCGGGCGGGACCGGGATGCTTGCGGCCACGACCAGCAGTTCGCAGCCCAGGTCCCACATCCCGGCGTCCAGGCAGGTGTCGAGCCACGGCGGCAGCCAGTCGGCCAGGTAGGCGGCCAGGTCCGCGGGGACGCGCTCGGCGGTGCGGCCCCAGTCGGTGAGGTGGAAGACGACGTGGGTGAGCGCGTACCCGGAGGAGCGCTCGAACGTCCACGGTTCCGGCCGGCCGCCCAGCCAGGTGCGCCGCAGCGCCTGCGCGGACCGCTCCGGCCGGTATATCCCGCTGCGCCGCTCGGCGCGCAGTACGCCGAGCCGGCGGGTCGGTTCCTGCTCGGTGAGCCGCCAGCCGCGGGTGCGGGCCACCGTGGCGGCGGCGGCCTCGTACCCGTCATGCCGCAGCCCGGCAGCGGCGAAGACGGAGTACACCTCCAGCGGGTACGTCGCGAAGGGCTCCAGCCTCTGGAGGCGCAGGAACAGCTCGCCCCGGCCGGTCTGCTGCCAGGCGAACCTCAACAGGTCGGACACGCACGCGTGCAGCGGGTCCGACGGCGCGGTGTGCAGACGTATGCTCGCGCAGGTCTGGGCCAGTTCCCCGAGCGGTTTCCACGTGAGGTCGACCTGGCCGTCGACGGTGAGCGCTTCCTCCCCCAGCGCGAAGTCGCCGCGGTGCGCCGACAACCAGGCGAGCGCGGCGACCTCCACCTCGCGGATCTTCCGGACGTCCACGGCGGTCATACGACCGCTCCGGCCCACCGCATCGCCCGCGCCGCCTCCACCTGGAGGGCGACGCGCGGGTCGCTGTCGCCCATCAGCTCCACGAAGTCCAGCCCGGTCTCCAGACCCAGTTCCTCCGGCACGCCGTCCAGCAGGGTCAGCCAGCGTCCGGCCCCGGCGGCCTGCTGCCAGTCCCTGCGGCGCACCGCCCGTACGAAGCCCCGGGCGACATCGACCGGGCGGCGCCGGGCCGCGCGGGCCACCGCGCAGTCCTCACCGGGCACCGCGAGAGGAGCCAGGACGGCGAGCTGATGCGTCAGGAACTGCCAGGTCGCCCCGTCGAGCCAGCCGGCGTCGGGTTCCGCGCCCTCGTCACCTGCGGGTGAGCCGGTCAGGGGCGCATCGAGGCGCCGCAGCGTGCGGCTCATGGCCCAGTGGCTCCACACGACGGTGGGGGCCGCGTCGGCACGGGGCGGGAAGGTCTCCACGGTCTGCCGGAACACGGTGAGCGCCTCCGGAGCGGGCGCGGTGTGGGAGAGGATGTGCGGCAGCAGCAGGTCTGCTCCCATCACGCGTACGGCCGCGAGGCCGAGGCCTCCCGCGAGGCCGTCCACGCCGCCGGTGCCGGACACCCGGACGTGGTCTCCGCCGCGGAGGGCGGAGACCACGTCGGACGCGAGGTCCTGCACAGCGCCCCGCAAGAGGGCCGAAGTGCCTGACTGCTCCATTCAGCTGCTCCCGTCGGCTCGCTCAGCGCTTCTTGGGGCGGGGGGTCGGCGGCGACAGCAGCAGTTCGATGTCTCCGGAGAGGAGCGAAAGCGCGGCGCATTCCCGGCTGTCGCGGTAGACGCCGTCAGCTTCGGCGGGGTCGAGTGCCGCCTCGACGTCGATGCTCCGGATGCCGGTGAGTTCCTCGATCGCCTTGTCAGTGGAAGGCATACGACCATCTCCTCGGGGTTCGCCATGAACCTTCGTAGGAGGAACGCCCCGGGCTCAGGGACGGGGCGTTCCTCGGGCTTACTGGATCGGGGAGTCCGGCGGGGGGAGTCGAACACCGCGATCCCGGTCGACGGAGTCGACACCGTCCACCGCCTCCAGGGCCGGTATCCGGTCCTCCGCCACCGTGCCGGAGAGCGTGCCCAGGATCGGCTGCTCGCCCGTGACCGTCAGACCGGCCCGCCGCAGGGCCTCGACCACCTCCGCGAACCGGTCGGGATCGACCGCGAGGACGACCCCGACCGGCGCGGACTGGGACGATTCGCTCACGGGACCTGGAGCAGGCCCGCGCCGACGTCCTGGACGGGCTGCGCCAGCGGGAACGCCCCGGACAGCAGACTGGCGATCAGGTCGAACGCGGAAGCGTTGGGGTTCGCCTGGGCGAGCAGTGCGAGGGCACCCGCGACGTGTGGCGTGGCCATGCTGGTGCCGCTCAGGCTCTGGTAGCCGCCGCCGAGGGCGGCCGAGCGCACGTCCCTGCCGGGCGCGGCGATGTTGATCTCGCCGCCCTGGCCGTTGATGCCGCCGTTGGAGAAGAACGACGGCGTGATCGCCTTGTCGAGCGCGGCCACGGCGACGATGGAGGGGCAGTTGGCGGGTCGGCTGACGGGCTCGACGCGCGGGGGCCGACCGCTGTCGTTGCCGGCGGCTGCGACGATCACCGTGCCGCGCTCCAGCATGCGCCGGGCCAGCTTCTCGTACGTCTGCGGGAAGAGCTCACCCTGTCGGACCGGGGCGCCGAGCGACATGGAGACCACCCGCGCGCCGTGCGCGACGGCCCAGGCCATGCCCGCCAGGATCTGGCCGTCGGTACCCATGCCCGCGTTGTTGAGCACCTTGGCCGCGAGGATCCGGGCTTCGCAGGCAACGCCGTAGCGGGGTCCCTGCTGCGGGTTGGCCGGACCGGCGGCGGTGCCGATGCAGTGCGTGCCGTGGCCGTGGCGGTCCTCGACGGCCTCCCCGGGCACGAACGAGGCCGCTGTCTCGATGCGTCCGGCCAGGTCCGGGTGGCTGGTGTCCACGCCGGTGTCGAGAACGGCGATCCTCACATCGCGCCCGGTCAGCGGGGACAGGTTGGCCCGGATGGCCTGCAGGCCCCAGGTGCACCTCTGCTCGTCCCACGCAGGGCCCTGTGCGGCGGCCATTTCGGCTCTGGTGTGGCGGGCGACCACGTCCTCGTCGCTGCGGTACGCCGGGTAGAACTCGGTCGGTGCCTGCGTCGGGGCGGTGATCGGCGAGGCGTAGACCAGGCGCTCCGGCTCCGCCGCGATGATCGAGGGCTCCGTCTCCGCCGCGGTCACCAGCGCGTGACGCCGTTCGGGCCGTACTTCGACCACGGCGACGCCGAGTTCCTCGAAGTGCACCGAGACGTCGGGGCGTTCGAGGAGTTCGGCGACGTTCGTGGCCTCGGTTCCTCGGACACGTTCGACGGACGCGATGTCGGCGGCGGAACGTAGTGCGTTCAGCGCGCTCTCCTGGTTACTCAGGTCGAGCAGGATCACGTACCGACCGGTGTACTCCGCACCCTGGCCCGGGACAGGGCCATTGGGCTGATAGGGCCGCTCGCCGAAGGCGCGCCTGTCCATGGGTCCGTTCGCCATTGAATTTCCCGTTTTCTCTTGCGCTTGACCCGGTTGGTGGACGCGCGTCGATTCATGGCGTGTCAGGCGCCATGAATGGTGAGGCGCGGTTCAGCCGTGTATCGACGCGTGATGCCGTCACCTGCAAGGCTGTCCCTTGCCAGGCCGTCGGCATTGCCCCCTGGTTCACCGTCGCACTGGGCACGGAGGCCCGCAACACAGCGCCGCTGCCCGGGGCAGGGGCCCGACCTCCTCGAACTGTCCGGGCCCCTCCCCGCGCCCCCTTCCCGCTGGACGCGAGTGGCGGTTACGCGGCGAACCGGCCCGCGTATGCGGCCAGGCAGTAGTCCCAGCCCCGCGGGGACTCCACGCCGCCGCGCACCGCGGGCGCTCCGGCACCGTGGCGCTCGAAGTGGCGGTGTTCGAGCTCCACTCGGGTACGTCCCTCGCCCTCGGCGACGAAGCGCACCTCGACCTCGCTGGCGTGCGCCGGGTCAGGGTCGTACTGCCACTCTCCGTCCAGGTGCCAGGCCAGCACGAGTCGGTCGGGCGGCTCGTACGCGAGCACCCGTCCGGTGTCGCACTCGGAGCCGTCGACCCCGACCTCGTACCAGCGTCCGCCGGCCTCGGGCTCGACGACGAAGTCGGCCATGTCGACCTTGCCGATGTGGTACTCCCTCGGCCACCAGCTGCCGAACCGCTCGGCGAACACCTCGAACGCACGTTCAGGTGTGGTGGCGACAGTGACCGTCTTGCGTACCGTGTCCTGCGTCTGGGTGGGCTCGCTCATGATTCCGGTCCTTCCGCGGGCTCGGGTGGTTGTGTCGCGTCCTGCTCCGTATCCGCTTCGGCGTCCTGCTCCACGGCCGCCTCGAAAGCGGCCAGTGCGTGATCCCACATCCGGTCCAGGTACTCGCGCATCGCGGCGATCGCGGCGGGCTGGACGCGGTACACCCGCCGGGTACCCTCCGCCTGATCGGCCACCAGTCCGGCCTCCTTGAGCACCTTCAGATGCTGGGAGACCGCCGGGCGGCT
Source organism: Streptomyces sp. NL15-2K (assembly GCF_030551255.1). Lineage (GTDB taxonomy): Bacteria > Actinomycetota > Actinomycetes > Streptomycetales > Streptomycetaceae > Streptomyces. Next base: position 388,672 of record NZ_CP130630.1, on the reverse strand, counting down.
GACGGGCAGCAGGTCGGCCGGCTCGCGCGCCGGCTTCGGGGCCGCCACCAGGCTCTCGAAGATCGCGCGCCGGGTCGAGTCACCCAGTCGAGGGTGCGCCCGCCATCCACCTTGGGGTTGGTGCGAGACGGGAGCAGTCACCAGGCCTCAACGCGTCTTCACGAAACGGGCCCGCTCGTCCGGCGCCAGGCGCTCGGTCGCGTACCGCACAGTGATCCGCGGCAGCCCGGCGAGATTCCGGTCGAGGAAGTCCACCATCGCCTGCTCGTCGCGGCGGCCGATCTCCCTCAGCATCCACCCAGACGCCTTGTGGATCAGCGGCTCCGGATCCCGGCGCAGCCTGAGGACAAGCCGGAAGGTCGACTCGAAGCGGCCGGCGCGGATCAGCGCCAGCGTGGCCAGCATGGCGATCCTGCGGTCCCACAGCCAGTCCGACCCGGCCAGCTCGTCCAGCACGTCCAGCGCGTCCAGCGCGTCCGGCGGTCCGTCCAGGAGCCACGGCCCCAGAACCACATGCGCGGAAGCGTCCACCAGATCCCAGTTGTCCACGCATTCGGTGCGCGCCACATAGAAATCGACCAGTGCCTCAAGGTCAGCGCCCTGTGCGCTCCGCACCTGCTCGGCCAGGACCAGCAGACCGGCGAACCGCTCCTCGTGCACCCGGCTGTGCAGCAGAACGTCCACGCCCTCCAGCGACAACTCCCGGTATCGCCGGGCGAGTTCGCGCATCACCGGAACGCGTACGCCGAGCAGCTCGTCGTCGGCCGCGGGGCTGAGCACCCGCTCCAGCTGCGCGCGGACATGGGGCGCCGCATGATCCCTCAGCTCGGACCGCAATTCCTTCAGGGGGCCAGTCGTCATGGTGACGGACGCTAGCGTCCTGTGACCGAGGTGGGTATCCCGGACGGTGGGAGACGGCACGAAACGGGAGCAGCCTCCGGTTCGACGAGGTGCTCCGGGCGCCGGACACTACCGGCTGCGCCTGATCGACGGCGCGCAGTCGCGCGATCACCGTTTCCAGGCCGGCCTGGATCGCGCCCAGCTGTGAGCGGCGGCCTCCTCGGGCATACCGTGAAGGGACTTCACCATGTATGACCTCCGCACAGCATGGCAGCCCTCAGGGACCCGCCGACGAAGAGGACGGTGACCAGCCATGACCACTCGGACCAGGCAGCCTGTCCGGCCCCATCCGCTCTTCGCCCGCTTCTATGCCAAGATCGCCGGCCCCGCCCTGGACAAGGCCGGCATCACGGAACACCGCAAGCGCCTGCTGTCCGGCCTGACCGGCGAGGTCGTCGAGATCGGCGCGGGCAACGGGCTGAACTTTTCGCACTACCCGCCGGAGGTGACGCGGGTACTGGCCGTCGAACCGGAGCCGCGCCTGCGCGCGCTGGCCGAGCAGGCCGCCGCCACGGCCCCGGCGCCGGTGGAGGTGACCGACGGGGTCGCTGAGCAACTGCCGGTAGAGGACGCCTCGTTCGACGCGGCCGTCGTCTGCCTGACCCTGTGCTCGGTGGCCGACGCGCAGGCTGCGCTCACCGAGATCCACCGTGTCCTGCGACCCGGCGGACAGCTCCGCTTCTTCGAGCACGTACGCGCCGACTCACCCGCCATGCGCCGCGTCCAGCGCGCGCTGGACGCCACCGTCTGGCCCCTGCTGATGGGCGGCTGCCACACCGGGCGCGACACCCGATCCGCCATCGCCGCCGCCGGGTTCACCATCACATCGATGGAGAAGTTCCCCTTCCCCGAGACCCGCCTGCCCTCCCCGGCGGCCACGCACATCCTCGGCACAGCGGAGCGCCGCCCCCCGGAGGGCACACGATGACCACTCCCGAGCACGTGGACCGGGCAGCGCCGTGGCCGAGGCCGCTTGCCCACCGGGAAGTCACGGCGTGTGTCCGACGGTGTCAGGCATCAGCCTTTACGGCCTGTTCCCCGCTCTGCGCGGGTGCGGTCTGCCCCGGCCCGTCGGGAGCGGTGTAGAACACGGATGTGCCCTGCTTGGTGCGCTGAGCCTGGTTCCGGGCGACCAGCCCTTCGAGGGTGGTGCGCACCACGGTTGCCTTGATGTTGCGTTCGGGATGGGCCTGGCCGAGGGCTGTGGCGATCTCCGCTGATGAGCGCGGTTCGCCCTGCTCGGTGAGGTGGCGGCGGACCAGGTCGACCAGCTTGGGCTGTGCCGACTTCGCGGCCTCCGTCTTACCCGCGTTCTTCGCGGCCTCCGTTTTACCCGCGTTCTTCTCGGCGGTCGACTTACCGGCCGTGGCTCGACGGGGCTGGGCAGCAGCCTTCTTCGTCCGGGTCCGCTTGCCTGTGCCGGACTTGGTGGTCGTCTCCTTGCGGGGAGCGGGCACCGCGACGCTGTCCGACTGGGCCGCAGGCTCTGCGGGAGCCGGTGCGACTTCGATCGCTCGCTGAATGCTGACGAGCACCGTGTGGTCACGCTGCAGGGCCGCCAACTGGTCCTGCAGTGCGGCGATTTCCGCGCTGAGACGTTCTTGTTCCTTGGTGTTGCGTTCGAGGTCGGCTTTCACTTGAGCGGTGTACTGCGACGTCAGTTCGGTGGCGGAGATGTTCTCGGACATGGGGTGCACAACCTTTCCTCGGTTCGAGGCGAAGGGCCTGTCACACGTTTGTGCTGTCCCGGGTTGATGTCTGCGGGGCAGCAGCGATATCCCGTGCACAGTGCCCGGTCATAGCGATAGTACGGACAACTGGAGCATGTTGTTTCCCTCGAGCACGTCCATGGTTCAGTTCATGTCCCCACGGCCGCTGGATACGGGGCGCTTTGACCGGGGGAGGAGACAGCTTCCACGCCGCGACCCGCGGCCCCTGGTCAACTCGTCGACACCCCGGGCGGCATGAGCGCGACACCATGATTGTCACCCGCCGCCGCCACGCCGGCTGGAGCGGCGTTCAGTGCCGTCATCGACAGGGTTCCAACTTGCTCCGGTCATGAATTCGAGGTGGGGACGAGTCGCCCTCAGATGTCCGAGCTCGGCGACGCAGCCACCGCCGGTCGCCGGCGACGGCTGAACCCGGCCGGGGCCGGCCGGCGGCGTCCCTGACGCGAGCAGCCCCGGCTGGACGGGGGAGACCAGCCGGGGCCGCTGCGGTCGTGACGTACGGAGGGCGGTCGCCTCGCGGCGAAAGGCTCCGTGGGGCTTCAGCCGAACGATCGTCCCCACGGGCTGGCGGTGAGGCCCGGGGACACTGTCCCCTCCGCAGCCACATGTAGATGAACGGTTGTCGGCCTTGAGTTGTTCCGCCCTGACGCGATGGTGGCTGTGAGCTGAGGCACGCCAGTGGGGGAGGCCGGTTGAGGCAGTAAGCGACGAGGGCGCGGCCTGCCGTGCGCGGTGACGCACCTCGGGCGCGTGCTCGAACTGGACGGTGCCCATCAGCACTTCACCACGGCACAATCGGACCTCGGTTGACCCGGAGCGGCTGCGGACGCCGGCCCAGAGCGCGGTCGTGGCCGGGCGTCCGGTGCTGCGACTGTGAAACGTTCGCCGGTCCTCGAAGGTGTGTGTCGTGTCGGATTCGTGAGCGAGTTCGAGACAGCGCGGCGTGCGTTCGCCCCGGTTCACCCTGCCCCGCGTCATCACGAGATGTGACGATCCATCAGCTTAGGATACGGGCGTGGACCCCGACGATCCCCCCGCCGTCACTCCCTGGCTGCACCAACGCGCCTCACTCCCGGCCCGGCTGGCCGTCGTCGCGCTGCTCGCGGTCATGGTCCACCGAGCCACCACCGTCCCCCGTCCCGGCCTGGACAACACCTTCGTAGTGGCCGCCGCCCGCACCTTCCTCGACGGCCGATCTCCCTACACCAACCCGCGTTTCCTGTACCTGCCCAGCAGCGTGCTCGCCGCCGTGCCCGAGGCGCTGCTCGACGACCGGGTCCTGCGCGTGGCCGGTCCCTGTATCGCCGCCGCCCTGGTCCTCACCGGCTGGCTGCTCGCCCTGCGGATCTTCGGCGTGCCCGCGCACAGCCGCCTGGCCGTACTCGTCGCCGGTGGACTCGCCTACCTCATGCCGTTCTGGAGCGTGGTCGTCCTTGCCAACTGGACCGCCTCCTCGGTGGCACTGATGCCGCTCGCCCTGCTGTTCGCCGCCCGCGGGCGCTGGACGGCCGCGGGGGTGGTGACCGGGTTCGCCATCGCGCTGAAACCCATGCTCGCCCCGCTCCTGCTGCTCTTTCTCCTCGCGCGGGCCTGGAGGGGAGCCGCCGCCGTTGTCCTGCTCCCGCTCGTCGCCTCCGTCACGGCGGCGCTGGCCATGCCCCGGCCCGACCTCTTCCTCACTCGCGTCCTGCCCTTCCTGCTGCGCGGGCAGGACGACTTCGCCCGCCCCTACGACGCCTCACTGGTCACCGTCCTGCCCCGGCTCTCCGTTCCGGTCTGGATCGCCACTGCGGCAGCTCTCGGCCTGGCCGGGGCGGGACTGCTGCTCGCCCGGCGGCGCTGGCATGGCGGCGGTGACCCCCGCGCGCGGCTGGTGGAGACCGCCGCCATGCTGATGTTCGCCACCTTCCTCGTCTCGCGGCCCGCGTTCCTCCACTACGCCCTGGTGCCGCTGCTGCCGTTGCTCGCCTCGGCGGGCGTACCGGGGAGCGCTCCCCGCTCGCCCTGGTTCTGGATCGCCTTGTTGCCCCAGGTCCCCGCGTTCGCCTGGCCCCTGCTGGAGGCGCCCGAACGCCGGGCGTTCAAGGACGCCGCGATGCTCTGCCTGCTCGCGGTCGTGGTCGGTGCGCGGTGCCGGCACTCGGCCGGCACCGGGCGGCCGAACGCCCCGGCCGTCCCCCCGGAGACCTCCCGGGCGGGAACATGAACTCCGGCGTCCATGCACCGACGCACCCTGCACCCAGGCCAGGTGCGGGTACCTGGAATGTGGTCATGGTCCGCTGCGGTGTGGCCGTGACTCGAACGAGCCCGGTGCCCGGATCAGACAAGGCTCGGCTGCAGCGGGACTGGGCGATGCGGCGATTCGCCGATAAGCCGATCTCGGCGCGCAATGGTCCAAAAGGATGTGCATGGTGACTTCATGAACATCACACCCAAGAAGTCCGTTGCCCGGCGATTCGCGGTCAGTGCCGCCCTGGCCCTCGCGCTCTCGGCAGCGCCTGCGACAGTGGCCTCCGCCGCGGTACCCGCCCCTCACGCCGCCGCCAAGGCCACGGCTGCCCAGTCGAGCCCGACCGACGGCCACGATCACGGCCATGACCACGGCCATGACCACTAGAAAAGCTGCATTCTCGTCGTCATCATCTGCACGTAGCCGGCTCGAACACCGCGTTGGGGAGACGGCCCCGTACCAACAGGGGGACCGATGCCACGGCTTCTACCGCCGCCGAATCGTCCCCCTGCTGGAGCGTGAACCACCTCCACTCGAACCAAGAGCGCCTCACGGAGGAGAACGCGTACCTGACGATCAGCCACCGGCCAGTGGTGCTCACGCCGAAACCGGCCCAGCTCAGCGCTCGTCGGCCGGCCACCGATCACTAGTACTGCAAGGTGTTCAGGCCGACGTGCTGATGAGCTCGTCGGTGACCCACCGTGCGACCTCGGCGGGGTATGGCGCCGGCAGTCCGAGGACGATGTGCCGGAAGCCCGCGTCGACAGCGTCGCGGATCGCGTCCTGGGTGACACGGGGCTGGTCGTAGGAGACGGGCAGGTGGATCGAGCGGGTGACCGAGGCGGGGTCGCGGTCGATCTCGGCGCAGTAGCGGTCCAGCAGTGCGCTGCGGTCGACGACGTCGTCGATGTCGCCGCCCGGGATGTTCCACATGTCGGCGTGCTCGGCGACCACGCGCAGTGTCGCGGACGAGCGTCCGCCGATGAGGATCGGCGGGTGGGGGCGCTGGACGGGTTTGGGGTTGCCGAATGCTCCGGTGAGGTGGTGGTAGGTGCCGTGGAAGTCGAACGGCTTGTCCTCGGTCCATAACCGCCGGATCACCGCGCAGGCTTCGGCGAGACTCCCCACGGCGTGTGCGGTGTCGTGGAAGGGCAGGCCGTGTGCCGCGTACTCGCGCCGGGCCAGGGGAGGGCTGGGCCGTGAGCCGACGCCGATGCCGAAGTCGAGCCGTCCACCGGAGACGATGTCGACGGTCGTGGCGATCTTGGCCAGCATCGCGGGCGGCCGGAACCGGTTACTGGTCACCAGCACCCCGAGCCGCAGGCGCCGGGTGTGGGCGGCGAGGGCCGAGAGCAGGGTCCAGCCTTCGTGGGTCGGTCCGTCCGGGTCACCGCCGATCGGCATGAGGTGGTCGAACAACCATGCGTGCTCGATCTCCGGGATCATGTCCGCCTCTCGCCAGACCCGCAGGACGTCGTGGTAGTCGACCTGCATGGGGGCGGTCATGATCCCGAAACGAGGCCGGGACGTGTGTGGCATCGAGCTGTTGGTCCTTTCAGCACGGGCGGCGCCGACTGTGGTGTGCTGCCGGGGGTCAGTCGATTGCGGCGATGACGTAGCGTTCACCCGCGCGATTCCCGTCGGTTCGGGGGCTGCGGGAGAGGATGTGGGCGCTGCCTCTCGGGGAATCAGCGGCGCCGCAGTGACGGGTCGAGCAGCGCGGGCGGAGTGTCGTACTTCTCGTGCGCGGCCAGGTCCGTGCCGGGGGCGACGATCGCGTCGATCGCGTCGAGTACGTCGGCGGAGAGCACGGTGTCAGCGGCGGCGAGTTGCGAGTGCAGGTGGGCCGGCGTGCGGGGGCCGATGAGCGCGCTGGTCACGGCGGGATGCGCGGTCACGAAACCGAGCGCGAGCTGGATCATCGTCAGGCCGGCCTCGTCGGCGACCTTGGCCAGCTGCTCGACGGCGTCGAGCCTGGCCCGGTTGAACGGGGTGGCGGTGTCGAAGCGCTCCGGCATGAACGTCGAGCGGCTGGTGGTGATTTCCTGGCCCTCGCGGATCGCTCCCGACAGCCAGCCCGAGGCCAGCGGGCTCCACACCAGGACACCGAGCCCGTACTGCTCGGTCACGGGGAGCACATGGCTCTCGATCCCGCGCTGCAGGATCGAGTAACTGGGCTGTTCGGTGACGTAACGGCTCAGGTGATACTCGCGGGCGGCCCACTGAGCTTGCACGATGCGGTACGCCGGGAAGGTCGAGGAGCCGAAGTAGCGGATCTTTCCCGCGCGCTGCAGGTCGGTCAGAGCCGACAGCGTCTCCTCGTCGCTGGTGCTCGGGTCCCACCGGTGGACCTGGTAGAGATCGACGTGATCGACACCGAGCCGGCGCAGGCTGTTGTCCAGCTCGGTGACCAGCCAGCGGCGTGAGCTGCCCCGATGGTTGCGCTCGTCGCCCATGGGCATGCCCGCCTTCGTGGCCAGCACGATGTCGTCGCGGCGGCCGGCGATGGCTTTGCCGACCAGCTCTTCCGACTCGCCGTCGCTGTACATGTCGGCGGTGTCGATGAGGTTGATCCCGCCCTCGAGAGCGGCGTCGACGATGGCGGTGGCCTCGACCTGGGTGGTGCGTCCGATCTTGCCGAAGTTCATCGCGCCGAGCGCGAGGGAGCTGACCTGTACACCGGTGCGGCCCAAGGTGCGGTACTGCATGACCGTGTTCCTCCGTTGCGGATGAAGCGTGGTGTCAACGCGTGGCTTGGTTGTCGGTCCCCCGCTCTGTCATCATGAGCAAGCGGAACCTTGTTCCGGAAACATACGGAACGTTGTTCCGTTTAGCAAGCCTCGGTAGGCGGAGGGAGCGGCGCGGTGAACGACAGCGACGAGGGCGCAGGGCCCACAGCCCAGCCCAAGCGGGCGGACGCCCGGCGTAACAAGGAGACCCTGCTCGACGCGGCCGCCGCGGTCTTCGTCACGTCCGGCGTGGAAGCGCCGGTACGTGACATCGCGGCCAAGGCCGGCGTCGGGCTGGGCACGATCTACCGCCACTTCCCGACGCGAGCGGATCTCATCATCGCCGTCTACCGGCACCAGGTCGACGCCTGTGCCGAGGCCGGGCCGGCCCTGCTCGCGAGCAGCGCGACTCCGCACGCCGCGTTCGGGCAGTGGATCGATCTCTTCGTCGATTTCCTGGTCACCAAGCACGGACTCGCCGCCGTGCTGCAGTCCGACGACGCCGGCTTCGACACGCTGCACGCCTATTTCCTCGACCGGCTCGTGCCCGTGTGCGCCGAGCTGCTCGAAGCCGCAGCCGTCGCCGGCGAGATCCGCTCCGACGTGGATGCCTACCAACTCATGCGCGGCGTCGGTAACCTCTGCATCGGCGCGGACAGCGATCCCCGCTACGACGCACGTCGACTGGTCGAACTCCTCATCGCTGGGCTGCGCCGTCCGCGTTGACCACCGGCCAGGCATCTGAGTGGGAGTTGAGCCCTGTGCAGAGGTTGGCCCTGTTCGATCTGGACAACACCCTGGTCGACCGGCGGCTAGCGTTTTCTGTATGGGCGGGGGAGTTCGCCGACGAGCGCGAACTCGGAGGCGAGGCGGCACGTTGGCTGATCGCCGCGGACAGGCAGGGAGCCCGGCCGCGTGACCAGTTCTTTCGCGCGGTCCGGGACCACTTCGGGCTGGTGGAACCGGCCGACGAATTGTGGGCCGCCTTCCGTGCCCGGATGCCGGACCTGGTGCGGTGCGAGCCACGCGTGCTCGACGGTCTGTCGCAGTTGCGGGCGTCGGGCTGGCGGGTGGCCATCGTCAGCAATGGCATGGCCGACAACCAGTTGATGAAGATCGAACGGTCCGGGCTGAGGGAGCGGGTGGACGCCTGCTGCGTCTCCGGCGAGGTCGGCATCCGAAAGCCGGACGTCCAGATCTTCCAACTGGCCGCTGAACGGTGCGGTCGTGCCTTGGCCGAAGGCGGTTGGATGATCGGCGACAATCCCGAGCACGACATCGCCGGCGGCCGGGCCGCCGGGCTCCGGACCATGTGGGTCGGCGAGCAACACGCCTGGCCCAGAGGCGAGTTGCGGGCCGACCGGACGGTTGTGGACGCGGTGGCGGCGATCAGTCGTCTGCAGTCGTTCGACACCTAGGGCGATGGCGAAGTCGAAGCGGACGTTCGGCGCGCCCCGCGCCGGAGGTCGATGGTCAGGGGTGGCCGGGGTGAGCAGGCCGATCGTGTTCGACCACTTCGGCACTCGCTGGGCGTATCGACGCCGTCGAGGACGAGGACGTACGCGGGCGGCTACCACAGCCGCCGCCCGCGCCGCGTGCTGTGCGGCGGCGACCCCTTGCATCCACCCATGGGCCGGCTCTCGCCAGTCGAAGCACGCTCTCGAACCCGCGGTTTACGAGGCGCGCTTGTGAGCAAGGAACAGCTCAGCTCCCGATGTATGTCGTGCGTCGTCGAACGTCGGTCAGCAGTTTCTCCAGGAGCTCGATCAGTGAGTCGCGTTCGTGCGCCGACAGGTCGCTGACGAGTGCGGCCTCGCGGCCGAGGACGGCGTCGACGGACCGCTCGATGAGGGCGTGGCCCTCGGCCGTCAGTGACACAAGCACGGTCCGGCGGCCGGTGGCCCCCGGTTTTCGCTGGGCGAGGCCCTCTCGTTCGGCCCGGGCGACGCGCTGCGAGATGGCCCCGGCGGTCACCAGTGTCCGCTGGGCGATCTCGCGGGTGCTGAGGGTGTAGGGCGGCCCGGAACGACGGATGACCGAGAGCAGGTCGAGGGTGGCTGCATCGATACCCGCTTCGCGCAGCACACGGTTGCGGTCTTCGGCGAAGAGCTTGGCCAGCCTCCAGATGGGTGTGACGATCTCGATCGACTCGGTTGGGGTGCCAGGTCGCTCCCGCTGCCAGGCCGCGGCGATCTCCGCGGCGGGATAGGTCGGTACGGGGTCCCCCGATGCGGCGATGGTGTCAGCCACGTGCGCTCTCCTGTCGGCGTCTGTTACGTTTAGACCTAAACGTAGCAGTGAGCAGGAGGATCCTTGACCCGCACAGTGCTCGTCACCGGAGGCACCAGCGGCATCGGCCGCGCCATCGCCGAAAGGTTCGCCGCCGACCGGACGGAGGTCTACATCACCGGACGCCATCCCGACACCGTCGAACGAACGGCCAAGGAGTTGGGCGTGCACGGTGTCGTCTGCGATGCGACCGACCCCGGGCAGGTCGCGGCGCTCGCCGCCCGGCTCAGCGAGCTGGACGCCCTGGTCAACGCGTCAGGTGGACTGCCCGAGGCGGTACCCGGCGACGGACCGGCCCTGGAGGCGCTTTTGGCCCAGTGGCAAACCAACCTGGCCCAGAACTTGCTGGGCGCGGTCCTGACCACCGCCTCGGTTCTCGACAAACTCACTTCCGGCAGTTCCGTCATCAGCATCGGCTCGATCGGAGCCGAACGCGGCGGCGGCTCGTACGGTGCAGCCAAGGCCGCACTGGCCGCATGGAATGCCTCGCTGTCCCGCGAACTCGGCCCCCACGGCATCACCAGCAACGTCATCTCCGCGGGCTACATCACCGGCACCAACTTCTTCCGCGACCAGATGACCGACGAGCGCCACAACGCGCTCGTGGATGAGACACACAACAAGCGCCCGGGCACCGTCGAGGACATAGGCGCGACGGCATACTTCCTAGCCTCCCCAGGCGCTCGGCATATCACCGGCCAGACCATTCACGTCAACGGCGGGGCCTTCACCACGCGGTAACGCCTCCCGGCCTCGAACCGCAGTCCTGGACTTGATCACTCGTGACGGCAACCGCCGGATGGGCAGCGGTGTTTGCGTGATCATGTGTCCCGACCAAGAACAGGCGCACGCCGTCGAGGATGCGGCCATGTCCGGCACGGGTCCGTCCGCTGTGCCGGGCCGGGTTGCGTGGAGGACGTCAAGGACGTCCTTCACGCAGCGGAACGGCCGTGCGGTGCTCCGGCGCCGGGGCGTCCACCTCGCTTCCAGGCCGGCGCCTGGTCGGAGAGGGACCTGAGGGCGGCAGATCCAGTCGTGGACCGAGGCGGCCGTCTCGGGCGGCCGACGGTCTACTCGGCCAACTCTTCCGTGTCACCGCCCGCGCAAGACCCGGGGGCCGACCCAGGGATGCAGCCGTCAGCCCAGCCGCCTCGAAGCCCGCTGAAGGAGCGTCCGCAACAAGGCCGTCTCTTCCGCGCCGAGGGCGGTCACGATGTGTTCCTGTTCGCGTTCGACCGCTGCCGTCCATCGTGACAGCGCCTCGCTGCCCCGCTCGGACGCGAACACCAGTACACGCCGCCGGTCCGCGTCGTCCACCCGGCGCAGGACCAGGTTGACGGACACCATGCGGTCGACGACCTTGGTCAGGGTCGGCGCCGTCAGCAGGGCGAACTCGGCGATCTCGGTCATCGCGCGGCCGGCGCCGTCGCCGAGGAACGACAGCACGCGCCACTCCTCGAGCGTCGCACCCTCCGCCTTCAGCGCCTCGCCGAGCCTTTGGACGACGCTCCGTTCCACGAGCGTGAGGGCTCGCGCCAAGTCGAGATCGGATACGGCCGCCGGGGTCGTCGTGGTCATCGCCCTGCCAACTGTCGTCGTGGTCGTGGGGGAGTACTACAGCGGTCGCGTTCGTGCGGGCTCGCACGACAGACGAGGATCGCGTGAAGTGGTTCCACGATACAGTCATTTCCTTTTCGCTGCGAAATATTCTCGTAGCAACCAATCGCTAGGATGGGCGTCTATGATCGAGAAGGCGTCCGTCCGGCTCGGCTCTCCGGCAGGCCGGGCCCGGGACGCGCTGGATGTCGCCCTTGTGGTCCCGCTCCAGGGCCCGGCCGGGATCTTCGGCCCGTCCTGCGAGTGCTGCGCCCAGCTCGCGGCCGAGGAGGTCAACGCCGAGTCGGGCGTGCTGGGCAGGGAGCTGCGGCTGGTGCTGGTCGACGGCGGGGCGCCGCCCGAGCAGGTGGCGACCGAGATCGACGCGCTGATCTCCGGCGGCGTCATCGACGCGGTGGCCGGCTGGCACATCTCCGCCGTCCGCCAAGTAGTCGCCCCGCGCATCGACGGCCGCGTGCCGTACGTCTACACCGCGCTCTACGAAGGCGGTGAGCGGTCCCCGGGTGTGTTCCTCACCGGCGAGACCCCCAACCGTCAACTGCGGCCCGCGCTGCGGTGGTTCGCCGCCGAACTCGGCATCCGGCGCTGGACGATCGTCGGCGACGACTACGTCTGGCCCCGCTCCTCCGCCCGCGCCGCCCACCGCTACCTGCGCGAACTCGGTGGCGAGGTCTGCGACGAGATGTACGTGCCGCTCGGCACCAAGGACTTCGGCCCTGTGCTGGCCCGGGTCGCGGCCAGTGACTGCGAGGCCGTCCTCATGCTGCTGATCGGGGACGACGCCGTGCTCTTCAACCGCGCCTTCACCGCGGCCGGGCTCGACCGTGACCACATCCGGTTCAGTTCGCTGATCGAGGAGAACGTCCTGCTGGCCACCGGGCCGGAGAACACCCGCGGACTGATGACCTCGGCCGGGTACTTCGAGGACCTGCCGACCGCGTCCGGCCTCGACTTCGCCGCCGCGTACGGACGCCGGTTCGGGCCCAAGGCGCCGGTGCTCAACAGCCTCGGCGAGTCCTGCTACGAGGGCGTCCGCATGCTCACCGAGCTGCTGCGGCGGGCGGGCGGCGTGGACGTGGCCAGGATTCAGGCGACCGCCGAAGGGCTCGAGTACGAGACCCCGCGTGGCACGGTCCAGATACGGGACCGCCACCTGGAGCAGCGCGTGTTCCTCGCCGTGGCCGACGGGCTGCAGTGGGACGTGCTCCAGCAGCTGCCGTAACCCGGCCCGGGGCGCACATCCTTTTACGCGCACGTAACACGACCAACTCTTGCCCAATTGCTTCGGCTGAAAATACTTTTCTCTCGAAGCTTTAGGAGGTTGGTTGTCCATGGCCATGTATCAGTACCGCTGTTCGGGCTGCGGAACCTTCGAGGTGATCCGTCCGATCGGCCGCGCCCTTCCCGAAGAGCCCTGCGACACCTGCGGTGACCAGTCCCGTCGGATCTTCACCGCCCCCCTGCTCAGCCGTACGTCCGCTCCGCTGGCCCGCGCCCTGCACGCCCAGGAGGCCAGCGCCCACGAACCGCGCGTCGTCACCGAGGTGCCGCCCACCCGCCGCCGGCCGTCCCCGGCCGGCGATCCCCGGCACGCCCACTTGCCCAAGCCCTGAGCCCCAAGCCCTGAAATGAGAGGCAGCCCCGATGCCCGAAGTCGTCTTCAGCGTCGACCAGGCCCTGTCCATGCGCGACCAGAAGGTCCCCGGCCACAATCGCTGGCACCCCGACATCCCGCCCGCCGTCACCGTGAAGCCGGGCTCGGACTTCCGCATCGAGTGCCGGGACTGGACCGACAACCAGATCGGCAACAACGACTCGGCCAACGACGTCCGCGACGTCGACCTCACCCACGCCCACATGCTCAGCGGTCCGATCGCCGTGGAGGGCGCCGAGCCCGGCGACCTGCTGGTCGTGGACATCCTCGACCTGGGCCCCATACCCCAGGCGCAGGGCGAGGGTTCCGGGGAGGGCTGGGGTTACACCGGCGTCTTCGCCAAGAACAACGGCGGCGGGTTCCTCACCGACCGCTTCCCCGACTCGTACAAGGCCGTCTGGGACTTCCACGGCCAGCAGGCCACCTCCCGCCACATCCCCGGCGTCCGCTACACCGGCATCACCCACCCCGGCCTCTTCGGCACCGCGCCCTCCGCCGAACTGCTCGCCCGCTGGAACGCCCGCGAGCAGGCCCTCATCGACACCGACCCGCACCGGGTGCCGGCGCTCGCCCTGCCCCCGCTCACCGACAACGCGCTGGCCGGGACGGCGGCCGGCGAGACGGCCACCCGTATCGCCGCCGAAGGCGCCCGCACGGTCCCGGCCCGCGAGAACGGCGGCAACCACGACATCAAGAACTTCACCCGCGGCTCACGGGTCTTCTATCCCGTCCTCGTCCCCGGCGCCCTGCTCTCCGGCGGCGACCTGCACTTCAGCCAGGGCGACGGCGAGATCACCTTCTGCGGCGCCATCGAGATGGGCGGCTTCATCGACCTGCACGTCGACCTGATCAAGGGCGGCATGGAGAAGTACGGCGTCACGACCAACCCGATCTTCATGCCGGGCAACGTCGCGCCGCAGTACACCGAGTTCATCTCGTTCGTCGGCATCTCCGTCGACCACGAGACCGACACCAACCACTACCTCGACGCGACGATGGCGTACCGCAACGCCTGCCTCAACGCCGTCGACTACCTCACGACCTTCGGCTACAGCGGAGAGCAGGCCTACCTCCTGCTGGGCTCGGCCCCGATCGAGGGCCGGATCAGCGGCGTCGTGGACATCCCCAACGCGTGCAGCACCCTCTACCTCCCCACGGCGATCTTCGACTTCGACATCCGGCCGACGGCCGAGGGCCCGAGAAAAGCCGACCGCGGCCAGTGCGCCGTCACCTCTTGAGCGTCCCGAAAGGCAGTCCCATGAGCGACCATCTCACCTTCCAGCTGGGCGACTTCACCACCCAGAGTGGCGCCACCCTGCGCGGCGCGCACCTCGCCTACACCACGTACGGCGAGCTCAACGCGGACAAGTCCAACGTGATCGTCTACCCCACCTGGTACTCCGGCCGCCACTGGGACAACGAGTGGCTCATCGGCCCCGGTATGGCCCTCGACCCGGCCGAGTACTTCATCATCGTCCCGAACATGCTCGGCAACGGCCTGTCCACCTCGCCGAGCAACACCCCGCCGCCGTACGACCGCGCCCGCTTCCCCGACATCACGGTGTACGACCAGATCGCGGCCCAGCACAAGCTGGTGACCGAGGAGTTCGGCATCGAGAAGATCCAGCTCGTGACCGGCTGGTCGATGGGCGCCGGGCAGACCTTCCAGTGGGCCGTCAGCCACCCGGAGATGGTCGAGCGGATCGCCCCCTTCTGCGGCTCCCCGCGCACCAGCGCCCACAACAAGGTCTTCCTGGAGGGCGTCAAGGCCGCGCTGACCGCCGACGCGGTCTTCAACGGCGGCTGGTACGACGCGGACAAGTGGCCGACCACCGGACTGCGCGCACTCGCCCGGGTGTACGCGGGATGGGGCTTCTCGCAGGCGTTCTACTGGGAGAAGGAGTACGAGAAGCTCGGCTACACCTCTCTGGAGGACTTCCTCGTCGGCTTCTGGGAGGGTTTCTTCCTCGACGGCCGTGACCCCAACAACCTGCTCACCATGCTCTGGACCTGGCAGAACGGCGACGTCGGGCTCACCCCCGGCTTCGACGGGGACACGGAGGCGGCGCTGGGCTCCATCAAGGCGACCACTCTCGACATGCCCGCCGAGAAGGACCTCTACTTCCCGCCGGAGGACGAGGCCTGGGCCGTCAGCCACATACCGGGCGCCGAACTCCGGGTGATCCCCGGCATCTGGGGCCACTTCGCCGGCGGCGGCAGCAGCCCCGAGGACACCGAATTCATCGACACGGGTATCAAGGAACTGCTGGCCAAGCCGGGCGGATTGGCGTAGCCATGAGCAACGGACGCATCGACCGCATCACACTGCCGCACGAGATCAGCGCCTCGATCATCGCCTTCGCCACCGTCTTCCTGCTCCTGAGCCCGCTCCACATGCCGACCTGGGCGATCTTCATCACCTGGGCCGGAACGTTCATGCAGGGCGGCCCCAGCATCGCCAACGCCATCTCCATGATCACCGCCACTACGACAGGGGCGGGGTTCGCGGTGGTGGCCGTACTCCTCAACCGTGAGACGGGCACGATGTTCGGCACCGGGGAGTTCGCCCAGACCCTGGCGCTGGGCGTGGTGATCTTCTTCGTCAACGGCGCCCTGCTGGCGACCGGCCGGCTGAAGCCGTTCGCTCTCATCCCGGCGATGTTCTTCGGCTTCGCGTCGACCTTCGCCACGTACTTCGGCGGATTCGGCTATGACGCGGGGAACCTGGGCGCCTCCTTCGTCAGCGCCGCCGCGATGTGCGCCCTCGGCCCGCTCGCGGCCACCCTCGGCCTACGGCTGATGTTCGCCCCACCGGCCACCGAGCCCGAGCCCGGGAAGCAGCGCCAGACCGAGGAGGTGACGCCTTCGGCCAGCGAGGCACCCGCCTGACACGGCCGCTCCCGAGAGCCCAGTCCGAGGGGCGGGCCGGCCACCGGCCCGCCCCTCGGCGACGACCGGGGAACGACCGCCTCCGTCCGCGGAGTGGGCTGAAAGCCAGGTCGTCGATGTCATCCGCAACCACGGGCCCACGGCGTCGACATCGGCGCCGCTTCCGCTCTACCGGCCACCCACGTCCCACCACGCCACCACGCGCGTGCGGTCTTCATTCGCCCCGCCAGATGTTGTCGAAGGCCGCCTCGTCGAGGGCTCGCCGCTGCCGTTCGGCCTCCAGGCCCCTTACGGCGTCATGGACGGCGGCGAGCACCGTCGCCACGGCATCGTCGGCCACGCTTGGTGACTCTCCGGTCGGCTTGTCGCCGATCCCGGCGGCCGCCGCGAGCGCCGCGAGGAGGGGCTCATCCGATGCCCAACGGTTCGCCGCCCGGCGGCGTGCGGGCGAATCCACCAGCACCGTGTGACTGGGCTGGAAGATCATCCAGCGGCGGTCACGTTGCCGAGTGAGCTGCCCTTCCGCTTCGAGGGCGGCCAGATAGGCTGCGGACAGGTCACGGCCCCTGCGCCACAGCCAGCCGTCGACCGACTCGTACGGCGCTTGTCGCGGGAGCGAGGACGCGGCCTCGTCCAACAGCCGGTCATCTACGGCTCGCCGGTCGTTCGGCACGATGTGATCGCCGTCCAGCGTGATGACTTGGGCATCAAGGAGGTCGATCAGCTCGCCTCCCGCGAGCGCGAGTGACAGATCGCCTCGTTCGACGGGGCGACCGGCCGCCAAGTCCATGGCGGTGATCAACAGGTCCCGGGGTGTGCTCATGAGCGGCTCCACCTCACCTCGACCACAAGCTTAGGGAGCGAGGAGGGCAGCCGCATCCGAAGTGACAGACCAGTCACATCACGGCAGCGATGCCCGTGCGCCGCTACGACCGCTGGTCAAAGCCGCTCGAACCGGAACGCGGCCAGGGCTTCGACCCGGTCCTCGCCGAGCGCCTCGGCCGCCACCAGGTCGCCGGCGTGCAGGCTCAGGGTCGCACCGCTGTGTGAGACGGCGAAATGAAAGTTGGGCAGCTCGACGGCCCGTCCCAGGACCGGTAGGCCGTCGCTGGGGATGGGCCGTTCACCCACTCGAACGCTTTCCACGGTCGCGGCTCGGAGCCCGGGGTACAGCGCACGGCCAGCCTCCAGCACTCTTGTCACCGCCGATGGCTCGACGCTGATGTCACCCGTGTCGGACACGTACGCCGCGCCGTCGGTCTCGGGGCTGTGCAGAAGGAGCCGTCCGGCACCGTCCGGGCGTAGGTGGACATGCGGGGCATGAATGACACGCGACACCGAGACCGCGACCGGCGAGGTGTGGATGAGCACACCGCGGGTGTTGCGCATCGGCAGCACCAGGCCGGCGAACTCGGCGATCCTGGCAGCCTGCGGCCCCGCACAGTTCACGACCGCGTCGGCGGAGAGCTGCCGCCCCGAGGCGAGCCGGACCGTGCGCACCAGACCGGCGGTCGAGTCCAGGCCGGTGACAGGGTCGTCGTGTACCAGCTCGGCCCCATGAGAGACCGCGCTGGAGAGCAGGTGGCCGATGAGGCGGGTCGGTTCGATCCAGCCCTCGCGGGGGAAGTACGCGATCCCGTCCGCCGGCAGCCCGGCGGGGTCGATGTCCGGTTCGAGGTGCAGCGCCTCCGCCCGGCTGAGCCAACGAGCCTCGTATCCGTAGTCCAGGACGCCGGCGACCTTCTTGCGCAGCTCCTCGTGCTCGGCGTCGTCGGCGGCCCACTCCAGGTTGCCGCCCTCGTGGTACCAGTCACTGTGGGGTACTTCGGCCGCCAGCTGCCGGTGGGCTTGCATGCCGGCGACATTGAGATCGTGGTAGGGCCGTGGCTGCTTGCCGCAGGAGTTGGTCCACGAGAACGTCGCACCGGAGGTGCCGCTCCCGGGCGCACCGGCGTCCACGACCGTGACACGGGCACCTCGCCGCGTCAGCGAGGCGGTCACCGCCGCGCCGTAGACGCCGGCGCCGATGACGACTATGTGCTCAACCACCCTGATCTGCCTCCCTCTTGAGGTGCCGGTAGCCGGGTGGGGGCGGGACGGTGCGCCCGGATCGGCAGCGCGGGCGCCGTGTGGGACGACCACGCAGGAGGCTCTGGCCCCGGGTGTGGCAGCGCGCCGCGATCACAAGCCGAGCATGCGCGGTCGCGTGCAGTCAACAGCCCGGCCGACACCCGATCCCGCTACCGCGACTGACCCCGGCAGGGCCCCGTAGTCGGCGTCATGGACGAGCGGCGTCGGCTGCCCGTTCCAGGGCCGCCTCCGCCTCGCGTACGGTCCTGCGGATGATCTCGCGCGCCGGCAGGATGTCGTGGACGAGTGCCGTCGACTGTCCGGTGAAAGGCAGGTACTCGTCGCCGCGCCCGCCGAGAACGGCCTCCGTCACCCGGGGCACGGTCTCTGCCGGGTCGACCTGTTCGGGATGTTCACGCAGAACGTCCACCAGTGGCGTACGCAGGGACCGCGGCACCCCGAAGCTGCCGGGCCGGTTGAACGGCGGCAGGATTCGTTCACTGTTGAGTGCCTTCACGGCGTCGACGGCGTCCGCACCGACAATCCGCTGCTTCCACTCGTCGGACACGCTCATCTCCGTGGACGCGAGGAAGCGCGTGCCCATCAGCACGCCCTGCGCGCCCAGTGCCAGCGCCGCTGCCATGCCTCGTCCGTCGGCGATGCCGCCGGCGGCGACGACAGGGGTCTCGCCCGCCATGTCGACGATCTGTGGCACGAGCACCATCGTGCCCACGTCACCGCTGTGTCCTCCTGCCTCGCCACCCTGAGCGACAAGAACGTCGGCGCCCGCCTCCAGCGCGGCAGCCGCCTGGCGGGCGTCGCAGACCTGCTGGATCCACAGAATGCCCGCATCATGAGCCCGGGCGATCAGGTCGGGGGGAACCGCGAGGTGGAACGAGATGGCCGCGGGGCGCTCCTCGAGTGTGGCCTGGAACGTCTCCTCGTCGAACGGCCGGGTGGTGTGGTTGATCGCAAAGGGGCGGTCGGTCAGCCCGCGCAAGGCGGCCCATTGCTCCCTGAGCTCGGGCAGGGTCCGGACGGCCGTGCCAAGACTCCCCAAACCTCCGGCCTCACACACCGCTGCCGCGAGCCCCACCTCCTCCCAGGGGCCGAAAGCGGCGCAGACGATGGGAACCTCGATACCGAGCAGTTCGCAGACAGGCGTTGAGATCGACAGCATGCGCGCCTCCGGCAGCCCTCCGAGCGGGCATGGAGCCCTCGCTCCTCTGATCCCCGCTCCTGGCCATTCCCATCATGCCGACGGCGCGGGGAACGAGCATGGCCATCGGCGCGCCAGGCCCTGGCTGGGCACCATGAATCAACCGTCCGGTGGCATCTCCATCCCTGGCCGCGCTGTTCGATCCTTGCCCACCGTGATCGGCCGGTGATGCCTTCCGCGTGGGGGGGCAAGTCCGGGAGGAACCGCCGGCGATTGCGCGGGACACTGCTGGTGTGCGGGAGGACACGCTGTCGGTGCGTATGCTGGGCCGGTTTCGGATCTGCCCGGCCGGGGGAGCCGCATGGCGGCTGGATTCCGCGCGTTCCGAGTCGCTGCTGGCCTACCTGGTGCTGCATCGGGGCGAGGCGCATCCGCGGCAGCGGCTGGCCGGGCTGCTGTGGCCGGAGTCCTCCGAGGCGCAGGCCCGCACAAACCTCCGCCATCTGCTGCACACGCTGCGCCGCGCGGTGCCTGATGCCGAGCGGGTACTGGAGGTGACCGCCCGCACGGTGGCGTGGCGTGCCGACGTTGCCTGCCGGCTCGATGTCGCCGAGTTCGAGGCGGCACTGGAGCGGGCGCGGCGCCTGCCCGCCGGGGAGCGTGTGGCGGCGCTGGCCCGGGCGGTCGCCGCGTACACGGGTGACCTGCTGGCCGAATGCGACGACGCGTGGCCGGTCGCGGACCGGGAGCGCCTGCGCGCCCGCTTCGCGGACACCCTGGAGGAACTGGGCGTGCTGCTGCATCGGACGGGCGACCACCACGAGGCCGCTCACTGGCTGGAGCGCCTCGTGCGGGAGGATCCCGTGCGCGAGTTCGCGTGGCGGGAGCTGATGCGGGTCTACGAGGCACTCGGGGACCGGGCCCGGGCGGTGCGGACGTACCACGCATGCGAGTCGGTGCTGGAGCACGAACTCGGGGTCGCGCCGTCCGCGGAGACCCGCGCCGTCTATGCCGGGCTGCTGTCCGCCCACGGCGCTCACGGGCCCGCCCCGGCCCCGGCGGCGCCGCGTCACGGCGCCACCAGGCTGGTGGGCCGACTGACGGAGCGGCGGCGGCTCACCGAGGCGTGGCGTGCGGCGGAGGCCGGGCGGCCGGGGCTGGTGCTGCTCACGGGGGATCCCGGCATCGGCAAGACCCGCCTCGCCGAGGAATTCGCTGCGTGGGCGGCGCGCCAAGGGGCCGTCACGGCGACCGCGCGGGCCCATGCGGCGGAGGGCGGGCTGGCATACGCGCCCGTCGTCGCCTGGCTGCGCACCCCGGCGCTGCGGACCGCGCTGGACCGGCTGGGACCGGCACTCCGGCGGGAGCTGGCCCGGCTGCTGCCCGAGGTCGCCACTCCGGAGCCACCGGAGACGCTACCGGAGGACGAGCAGCGGCAGCGCCTGTTCGCGGCCGTCGCACAGGCCATGGAGGCCGTCGGTAAGCCGGTCGTGCTGCTGGCCGACGACCTGCACCGGTTCGACCGGGAATCCCTGCGCCTGCTGCACTATCTGATCCGCGGCGAGCCGGTGGCCCGTCTGCTGGTGGTGGCGACGGCACGGCCGGAGGAGACGGACCGAGGGCATCCGCTGGCCGACCTGCTCGCCGGCCTGAAGGGGCTGGGGCGGTGCGCTGAGGTGGAACTGGGCCCGCTGTCCCGGGACGAGACCGCCGCACTGGCCCGCCACGTCACCGGGGTCGACGTCGACGTCGCACGCCTGCACACCGACACCGAGGGCAATCCGCTCTTCGTGGTCGAGGCCCTGCGGGTCGGGTGGCCGGCCCGGAGCGGGCTGAGCCCGCGGGTGCAGGCCGTCATCGAGGCCCGCCTGGCCCAACTGTCCTCCGGCGCGGGCGAGTTGCTGGGCGTGGCCGCGACCGTCGGACGGGAGTTCACCGCGGACGTCCTGGGCGCGGCGGCCGGCGTCGACGAACACACCCTGATCGCGGGGCTGGACGAGCTGTGGCGTCGCCGGCTCGTCCGCGAACGGGGCGCCGACGCCTACGACTTCACCCACGAGAAGATCCGCGAGGTGGCGTACGCCGTCCTCAGTCCCGCCCTGCGCAGGCGGCACCACCGCCGCGTGGCCGAGGCGCTCGCACAACCGGGCGAGGCCACGCCTGACGAGGTGTGCGGGCAGATCGCGGACCACTACCAGCGCGCCGGTGACATCCTCACCGCCGTACCGTGGGCGCTGCGCGCCGCGGCCGCCGCCTGCCGTCTGCACGCCAACACCGAGGCCGTGGGCCTGCTCGACCGCATGCTGCGGCTCCTGCGCGAACAGCCTGCTTCAGCTCAGCGCGACGCGCTCGAACTGGAGTTGCTCACCGCGCTGCCCGCGCCGCTGGGGCAACTGGAGGGGTACGCCTCCGCCGGGATTGCGGCCGCCCACGCCCGGGCCCTGGACCTGGCCGCCCGGCTCGGCACGGAGCCCGGACCGCCGTTGGTGCGCTCGTTGGCCCTGGCGAGCACCACCGCCGCGGACTTCGCGGCCACGCAGCGGTACGGCGAGCAACTCCTCGACCGTGGAAGGGAGACGGCGGACGACGTCCTGGTCGTGGAGGGTGCCTACGTCCTCGGCATCGCCGCGTTCTGGCAAGCGCACTTCGAGACCGCGCGCGAGCACTTCGAACTCGCGGCCCGCCACTACCGTCCCCAGCAGCGGGCGCTTCACCTGCTGCGCTACGGCCAGGACCCGCGCGCCGTGTGCGTGAGTCGCCTGGCCAACACGCTGTGGTTCCTGGGCAGGCCCACGGAAGCCGTGCGGGCGCGCGACGCAGCGCTGGCGTTCGCGGCGGAGGCCGCTCACGTGTTCACCAAGACGGTCGTCCTGATCTTCGCCTGCCTGCTCGCGGTGGACATGGTCGACGAGCACGCCCTGCGGGCCCACCTGCGCGAGCTGACCGCCCTGGACGATCCCGCGCCGCAGGCGCGACTCCCCGCGGAGGCGCTCTCCGGCTACGTGGACGTGCTCGACGGCCGCCCGGTGTGCGGCGTACGTCGCTGCCGCCGGGCGATCGCACGGATGGGAGGGGCGCAGCCCGCGCCCGGCCTGGGCGCCGCGCTCCACCGGATCCTCCTGGCCGCCGCGGAGGCGGCCGGCGACGCGGCCCAGGCCCAGTGGGCCGCCGAACGGCTCCTGACGATGGGCGGCGCGGCCGTCGTCTGGCGCCCGGAAGCCGAACGGGTACGGGAGCGGCTCTCGGCCGGGGGTGTGTCGGGCGGGGCCGGCAACGCCTGAGGCCGGGCACGGAACGCCGGAGGAACGCTCATGGAACGCCGCTCACCGCACGCTCGTAGCCGTACCAGCCGTACCAGCCGTACCAGCCGTACGAACCGGGTCGAGACGAGGAGGACGGGCATGTCCACCACATACGACGCCGTCGTCGTGGGCGCCCGCTGCGCGGGAGCGCCGACGGCGATGCTGCTGGCCCGCAAGGGCTACCGGGTGCTGCTCGTCGACCGGGCGGACTTCCCCAGCGACACCCTGTCGACGCACATGATCCATCCACCGGGCGTGGCCGCGCTGGACCGCTGGGGCCTGCTCGACCGCGTGACCGCGACCGGCTGCCCGGCTGTCACGACGTACTCCTTCGACTTCGGGCCGTTCACCCTCACCGGCAGCCCGCGGCCCCACGATGGCACGTCGGTCGGGTACGGACCGCGGCGCAGAGTGCTCGACACGATCCTGGTGGAGGCGGCCGCCGAGGCGGGGGCCGAGGTCCGCGAGCACTTCAACGTGGATGAGGTGCTGATCGAGGACGGGGCAGCCGTGGGGATCCGCGGCCACGGCGCGGACGGCGCGAGCATGGTCGAGCACGCCCGGGTGGTGATCGGGGCCGACGGGCGCGGCTCGCACGTCGCCAAGGCCGTCGGCGCCCCGGTGTACCGGGAGAAGCCGCGCCTGCAGTACGGCTACTACTCGTACTGGGCCGGCCTGCCGGTCTCGGGTTTCCAGACGTACACCCGCCCCGGCCGCAGCTGGGCGGCGATTCCGACCAACGACGCGCTGACGGTGGTGGTCGCCGGCTGGCCCACCGCCGAGGCGCGGGCGTACAAGGCGGACGTCGAGACCAACTTCCTGGCTACGCTCGATCTCGCGCCCGAGTTCGGTGAGCGGGTGCGGGGCGCGAGCCGCCAGGAACGGTTCCTCGGCGGCGCCGTCCCCAACTTCTTCCGCAGGCCCTACGGTCCGGGCTGGGCTCTGGTCGGTGACGCCGGACACACCAAGGACCCCGTCACCGCGCAGGGCATCAGCGACGCGTTCCGCGATGCCGAGCAGTGCGTCGGCGCGCTCGACGACGTCTTCACCGGGCGCCGCTCGTTCGGCGAGGCCATGTCCGGCTTCCAGGCGGCACGCGACGCGCAGGTCTCGGAGATGTACGAGTTCACCACCCAGCTGGCCGTCCTGGCACCCCCACCCGAGGAGACGGCCCGGCTGCTGGCGTCTGCGCACGGCGACCGTGACGCCATGGACCGGTTCGCGAGCGTGATCGCCGGGACGATGCCCCCGCACTCCTTCTTCGCTCCTGACAACGCGGCGCGGCTCATCGGCGCGGTGGCCGAATCCGGGGTCCCGGTGGGGGCGGGCGCACCGAGCTCCTGAACATCCGGAAAGGAGGTACGCCATGAAAGAGCGAACCGCATACCAACAACTGCGGATCACCTTCCGCGGTGCGCTGCTCCGGCCCGGCGAGGAGGGCTACGACCAGGCACGGCGCGTATGGAACGGCGCGATCGACCGACGGCCGGCGCTGATCGCCCGGTGCGCCGGCGCGGACGACGTGGTCACCGCCGTCCGGTACGCCCGCGAGAACGGGCTTGTCATCTCTGTGAGGGGCGGCGGCCACGCCGTCGCCGGGCATGCCGTCTGCGACGACGGCATCGTGATCGATCTGTCGCTCATGAAGGCGATCACCGTCGATCCGGCAGCGCGCACGGCCCGGGCGGCCGGCGGCGTCCTGTGGTCGGAACTCGACCGCGCCGGCCAGGCTCATGGTCTGGCCACCACCGGCGGCATCGTCAGCCACACCGGCATCGGCGGCCTGACCCTCGGTGGCGGCCTCGGCCATCTCATGCGCAGGCACGGCCTGACCGTCGACAACCTTCACGCAGTCGATCTGGTCACCGCCGACGGCGAGCGCCTGCATGTCGACGACGACAGCGACGCGGAGCTGATGTGGGGACTGCGGGGCGGCGGCGGGAACTTCGGGATCGCGACAGCCCTGGAATACCGCCTGCACCCCGTTGGCCCACTGGTCCTCGGTGGCCCGGTCATCTGGCCCATCGACCAGGCCGGGGACGTCCTGCGCCACATCCGTGACGTCGCCCCCGGGGCCCCCGACGAACTGGGCATCACGATCGGCTCCCGACTCGCACCGCCGATGCCCTTCCTGCCTCCCGAGGCGTACGGCACCCCCGTGATGATGCTGCTGTTGGTGTGGTGCGGGGAGATCGCCGCGGGCCTGCGCGCCGTGGAACCGGTGCGCAGGCTCGGCACCCCGCTGGCCGACGTCGTACGCCCGGTGCCGTACCTGGCCATCCAGTCGATGCTCGACGGCGGCGCCCCGCACGGCATGCACTACTACTGGAAGTCACACCGCCTGCCCGCCCTGTCCGACGACGTGATCGACGTCATCGTCTCCGGCGTCGCCGACATCACCTCCCCGTTCTCCCAGATGTCGGGCTGGTGCATGGGCGGCGAGGCCGGCCGCGTGGCCCCGGACGCGACCGCGGTCGGTGCGCGCGGGACGGGCTTCGAGCTGAACGTCGTCGCGGCCTGGCCGCCACCCGCGGGCCCCGCGGACCGGCACCGGGCCTGGGTACGCGAGCAGTGGGAGAAGCTACGCCCGCACAGCGAGGGCGTGTACGCCAATTTCCTCTCCGACGAGACTCCGGCCGAGACCCGCGCCGCCTACGGCCCACGGCTGGCCCGGCTGACCGCGCTCAAGGACCGACACGACCCGGAAAACGCGTTCCGGCTGAACGACAACATCCCGCCGAGTGGCCGACCGTCAAGTCCGAGCGGAGGACCGTCAAGGCCGTCGGCGAAGGAGCAACGATGAACGCGGCGATGAACGCGCCGATGAAGACAGTGCTGGTGACAGGCGCGACCGGCAACGTCGGCCGTACGGTCGTGGCCGCGCTCCGCGCCCGGCGAACGCCGGTACGGGCATTGGTTCGCGACGAGGCCAAGGCACGGCGACTCCTCGGCGCCGACGTCGATCTTGCCCACGGAGACTTCGCCGACCCGGTGTCACTGCGGTGCGCCCTGCGGGGCGTCGACGCGGTGTTCCTCACCTCCGCGGACGGCCCGGACAAGGTCGCCCACGAGAACGCGGTCATCGACGCGGCATCGACCGCCTGGATCAAGCGCATCGTCAAACTGTCCTCCCCGCACGTGGAGATCGGCTCGGAGCCGGCCTTCTGGGACTGGCACGCCCGCATCGAACAACACCTGCACACCTCGGGCGTGCCCAGTGTGCGCCTGCGCTCCAACTACCTCATGTCGAACCTGCTGGCCGCGGCCGACGCGGTCGCCGGGACGGGACAACTGTTCGCCCCGGCGGGCGACGCACGGATCGCGATGATCGATCCGGCGGACATCGGCGCGACGGCCGCGGTCCTGCTGACCGAGGACGGCCACGACGGCCGGACGTACGAGCTGACCGGCCCGGCGGCGCTGAGCTACCACGACATCGCGGCCGAACTGTCGGCGGTCACGGGCCGAAAAATCAGCTACGTCGACATACCCGATGACACCGCCCGAGCGGTCCTGGCCGCCTCCGGAGCACCGGACTGGCTGGTGACGAACCTCGTGACCATGTTCGGCAAGCTCCGCAACGGCGCAGGTGCGCACATCACCGACACGGTCCGCGAGCTGACGGGATGTCAACCACGACCCCTCGGCCAGTGGCTCCACAACCACGCACAGGCCTTCACTACGAGTCGGCCACATCCGGCCAAGGCATAGTCCGCCGCAGCACTGATCGGGAACGGTGCTGCGCGGGCGGACGAGACCCGGCTCGACGAGCCGCTCATCGCCACGATCAGGGACGCGATGCTCTGCGACGGCCGCACCGAGGAGATGACAGCGCAGGGCGGGAACCGGGATGAACCACTCCGACGTTGAGCAGTAGGCGAAGGAAGTCAGGGGGTTCCCATGGCGTACGAATCGCATTACGGTCCTGGATCTCGGTACGGACCGCACGGCGTGGCCCGCCCCACACCAGCCCCGCGTCGCGAGCGGGCCAAGGACGCGGTCGTCGTGATCGCGGGCTGGGTTGCCCTGCTGTGGGCGCTCGAGGTCATCGACGCCATAAGCGGGCACTCCCTTGACACCTTCGGCATCACCCCGCGCGAGGCCGGTGAGCTGCGTGACATCGTGCCCGCCGCCTTCATGCACTTCGGCTTCGACCATCTCGCAGCGAACAGCGTGCCGTTGCTGGTCCTGGGCTTCCTCGCCGCGCTGTCCGGCATCCGCCGCTTCCTCGCCGTCGTCGCCGTGATCATCGTCGCCAGCGGCCTTGGCGTCTGGCTCACGGCACCCGAACACTCCGCGACCGCGGGCGCGTCCGGCGTCGTCTTCGGCCTCTTCGGTTACCTGCTGATCCGCGGCTTTGTCGACCGCCGTGCCGGTGACGTACTCGTGGGTCTTCTCGTCGGCGCGGTCTACGGCTCGATCCTGTGGGGCGTACTGCCCACGACGGCCGGAGTCAGCTGGCAGGGGCATCTCTTCGGCCTGATAGGCGGAGTGGCCGCGGCCTTCGCGTTCCGTCGGCCTCGCGGCGTTTGAGTGAGATCAGTGCGGCGGGAGCCTCGGCCCCGCCCCACTGCCGGACAGACTCGAGCACGCATACGCGGACAGCATGAACGCCACGCCCGTCCTGCGGTGCTCCGGTGCGACGGATCGGAACGTCCTGATGGCGGTGTCTGAATCGACCACGAAAATAAGGAGCCGCACGATCAGCTCGTACACCACTTCCCGGGACGCAGCCGGCGCCAAGCCGCACGCCTGGGCGTCCTGTGGGCACTGACCGTGTCAGCCCACCGGCTGATGCAACATTTCCGGTCCTTCGCGGCATCAGAGGAGTGGACCACCGCCTGGGGATGGGTGGCCGCGCGGGAGCGGAATGCCACGTCGAGGGGGATGCCCGCCGACATGGGCAGCGGGTGGTCCGTCCGGAACGATCCAGGAGACGTGCATGGTGAGCAAGCCAGGACCGGTGGGCCGTGTGGTGTGCGCAGGGCTCGTCGTCGGGGCGCTGTCGGTCGGCTGGCCGACGGCGCAGGCACAGACGGACGGGCCCGGGGCCCGGTCGGCGGAGACCGCCGGGGTGGGGTGGCGGATCGACACCCCCGACGTCGGCGACGCGCCGATCGCCGTGCCAGGTGCTGTGAGCACGGCCGGTGCGACGAGCGTATTTGTCGGTGCCTCCAGGCCGCCGGTGGGCAAGGGATGGAAGCCGCTGGCCGCCCACCGGGAGAACGGCGGATGGGTGATGGACACCGTACCGGTGCCTGGCGACTCGCCAGTCGCGCGGCTGCACGCCGTCCAGGTCACCGGCGCGCGCCAGGCCTGGGCGGCCGGGGAGTTCTCCCGGGACGGGTACAGCCGGCCGTGGATCACTCGCTGGGACGGCACCACCTGGGCCACCGTTGACTCCTCGTCACTGCCGAGCGGGATCCTGTACGGCATCGCCGGGACGCCTGACGATCTGTGGGCCGTCGGGACCGCGGACGACGGCGCGCTGGTGGCCCACTGGGACGGCACCGCCTGGACCCGAGTCACGCTCCCCGCGAACCCCGATGGCACGCCGTGGGACATCGGCTGGTACAGCTCGGTCAGCGCGCTCGCTCCGGACGATGTATGGGTGGTCGGGCCGGAGAATACCTCCGCCCATTGGGACGGCACTGCATGGACCCGGGTCGCGGTGCCGCGCGCGAAGGACGGCACGAGCATCTGGCTGGAGAAGGTGCGAGCCTCGCGCGAGTACGGGACCTGGGCGGTCGGCTACGTCACCGGCAAGCCCCGGCAGCCGGTCGCGTTGCGCTGGAGCGGCCGGGCGTGGGAACGGGCGACCCTCCCGGCGGGCCCCGGCGGGCAGCTCGACGACCTCGCCTTCACCGCTGCCGGCCCGATCGCCGTCGGATCCGAGATCGACCCGACCACGCCGATCGGCGACGCCGGGTACGCGGTGCGCCTGCCCACGCGCCCCGGCCACTCCGCAGCACCGGCGACCCTGCCGCCGGGCGTGGAACACCTGTGGAGCGCCACGCCCGGCGAGTTCGGCATCGGGCTACGCGTGGTCGGCACCGCCCAGACCACCGAACTCTCCCGGTCCGTGCCGTTCACCGCCTGGACCCCCTGGATCCCCTTCTCCTGACACCGGGACGGCCTCGCCGGGCCTCCCTTCCGCTGCTCTCGCACATCGAGGTCCGGTCACTGGAGGACCAGGTCACGCCGGCCTCGCGGGCGCGACGGCGGGTGCGGGCCGCCCTCACGCCCCGCAGCAGACCATCGACCTCGACGAGCACCTCAAGGCGGTCCCGGCGTTCACCAGCGCCGCTGGCGACCGGCGACCTGGAGGAATTGCTGGTCAGAGGGGCCGTTCCGGTCTCCTGCTGGAAGCGGCGGGCGAAGGTGCGCGGGGACAGGCGGGCGTGGCGGGCCATCGCCCCGACGGTCAGGTTGTGCGACCAGAACGACCCCCACGTCCTGCTTGGCGTGCGGAGGCGCGCATCGGGGGACGAGCGTCGGCAGTTCCTGGTCGGCCTCCTTCTCGACCGGACGACCGTCCTTCTCGACCGGACGACCGTCCTTCAGCACAAAGATCACGTCGGCGTGTGTGCCGGAAGGCGGCGGCAGTACCCATGGGCCGGGGAAAGATCGAGCCCGTCGTCGGCCTACCGGGCGAACCGTACGGGCAGGCTCCGCGGACCGCGGATCATCATTCCCGGGCGCCAGGTGATTGCTGCCGGGTGGATGTTCAGGGCCAGGTCGGGACAGCGTTCCAACAGCGTGCTGATGGCGATGCGCGCCTCGATGCGGGCCAGCGGCGCCCCCAGACAGTGGTGGATGCCGTGGCCGAAGGCCACATGGCCGCGGGCGTCACGGGAGATGTCGAAGCGGCCGGGCGAGGGGAAACGCACGGGATCGCGGTTGGCGTCGGCCAGGGCGACGAGGACGAGTTCGCCGCCTGCGGGGATGACCGTGTCGCCGATCGTCACCGGCTCGGTGGTGAAGCGGTACGTAGGGGTCTCCACGGGGCCCTCGTAGCGCAGCATCTCTTCGACTGCGGTGTCGATGAGGGAGAGGTCCGCGCGCAGGGCGGCCAGTTGCTCGGGATGGGTGAGCAGGGCCAGGACGCCGTTGGAGATGAGGTTCACGGTGGTCTCGTGGCCGGCGACGAGCAGGAGCCAGGCCATGCCGAGGAGCTCCTCGTGGGACAGCCTGTCGCCGTCGTTGTCGGAGCCGTGGATCAGCGCGCTCATGAGGTCGTCACCGGGCCGCTGCCGCTTGCCCTCCACCAACTCCGCCATGTACCGCGCCATCGAGGCCGCCGCGGCCTTGCGGACTTCGGGGTCGGTGGCGCCGAGCGCGTCGTTCGACCACGTCCGGAAGGACTCGCGCTCCAGGTCCGGTACGCCGAGGAGTTCGCAGATCACGGAGATGGGCAGCGGGAACGACAGCGCCTCGACGAGGTCGGCGCGCCCGTCGGGGGCGGCGAGCATCCGGTCCAGGAGCGAGTCGGTGGTCTTCTGGATGCGCGGTGCGAGTTCCTCCACCCGGCGTGCCGTGAACTCGCGGGCGACCAGTTTGCGCAGCCGCGTGTGGTCCGGCGGGTCGGCCCTGAGCATATGGGGGCCTGAGGAGATGGCACCCAGCGGCAGGTCGGGGGATGCCTTGCTCCAGTCCTTCGAGAGCCTGGGGTCCGCGAGGGCGGTACGCCCGGCCTCGTATCCGACGACGAGCCAGGCCAAAGCGCCCCCTTCCGGCATCCGGATGCGGTGCACCGGGCCCTGGGCCCGTAAGCGGGCGTACACAGGGTAGGGATCGCGGGTGAAGGACTCACCGAGCGCGGCCAGGTCGACGATGCTCATGGTGCTACCACCTCACTGGTAGGAACGGATCTCCGGCTGGGACGGCGCGGAGCCGGTCGGTCCAGGCGGTGGGCCGACTCGGTGTCCGCTGTCCGTACGTTCACAGATGCGTGGATGCCGAACGCGGAGTTGTCGTAGAGCTGTACGGCCACGCGCACCCCGCGGTCTCGCGCTGCTCGCGGCTCCAGTGGCCGTCGCTGTGCTGCTGGTCGAAGGTGGTCCTGCGCACGTCCGCGCCGGTCCGGGGTGTCGATGGCCGCGGTCATCGGGCGGCCGGGATGTCGTCGAGGTCGGTGTAGACGGCCTTGCCCCAGGCGCGCGCCCGGGCGACCATCCGGTCGGCGCCCTCGGAGGGGCCGCCGATCCGCAGCACTCCGTCGCAGCGGGACAGCAGTTGTTCGGCGACGGGGTGGAATATCTCCTCGTACGCCGCGTCGCCGGGGCGGGTGCTTCCGGCGGTCTCCAGAAGCGGCAGGGCGAGGGCCTCACCGGTGACGCCCAGGTGGCCGGCGCGGAACAGCGTGAGGGCGGTCTCGTTCATCGCTCTCACGTTCGCCTCGAGCTTGTGCGGGTCGTCACCGGTGCCGGACCGGTACGGGCCGGCGACCAGAATCATCAGCGAGCGCGCGGCAGTCTTCACAGAGCTACTCCTTGATGTGGTGTATATGGCGGGCGTCAGACCAGCCGGGTCTCAACACCGGATTCCCGCAGGGCTTGAAGGGTCTGCGGGCCGCCGGGATGGGTCTGCGGATCTTCGGCGGCAGCATCGGTGACGAAGCAGTCCACGGCACCCAGCGGAGCGACCTGACTGAACGCGCGGACGCCGAGCTTGGTGGCGTCCGCGACCGTGATCGTGCGAGCTGACTGGGCGAGCCCGACCTGTTTGACGGCCGCGTCGTCCAGGGAGAACTCCGACCAGCCGTGCTCGGCATGCACGCCGCCGATGGACATCACGAAACAGTCGAAGCTCAACGACTCCAGCGTCCGCAGGGCCAACGGCCCCACCAGCGAGCGCTCACCCGGACGCGACCGGCCTCCCACGACGAGGAGTTCGATTCCCGGGCGGTCCGCCAGAAGCGGCGCCGCCTGCAGGCTCAGCACGGCAACCGTCAGCGGGGCCCGCTCTGCCAGGTGCTCCGCGACGTGCACCGTGGTGGTCCCCGCGTCCAGCAGCACGCGTGAGCCGGGTTCCACCAGCGCGGCCACGGCTGCGCCCAGTCGGTCCTTCGTGGCTGCCTGCCAGGCTTCTCGAGCGGCGAACCCCCCGTCCTCCTCGCGGGGGCGGTTGGCGACCGCACCGCCGTGCACCCGACGTACCAGGCCCTGCCGCTCCAGCGCGTCCAGGTCCCTGCGCACGGTCATCTCCGAGACCCCGAGGCGTTGGGAGAGCTCCGACACCGAAACCTTGCCGGAGCCCTGCACCAACCGCAGGGTCAGGTCCAAACGATTGGCGACACCCATACCGCTTTTCTAACACACCAACGTTCGTTTGAACACTAAGTTGTGAGAGTTGAGTAGGCTGCGTGCACTGGCCGCGCCAGCAGGTGGCAGGTCGAACGGGCCTGCGCGGCCCGGACGGAACCGGGCGAAGCCGGCCCGCGTCCGTGGAGCCGTCGAGCCGTTTCTGGCCGTGCCGTCACCGGGGCAACGACACCGCCGCCCGCTCGACGGCGGCGAACGGGCTGACGTGGAGCCACTGCGGCAGTGCACGGCAGGCGGTGTGATCGCCGGTCATGCGCAGCGCTTCGTCGCGCAGTGCCGCCGACCAGCTCATGTCGCCCATCCAGATGCGGGTGAGGGTCGGCACGTCGGTTTCCAGCCACACACTGATCGGGAAGCCCGGGTCGGTGTCGCACACGTCTGCACCGGCGGACCGGGACAGGACCAGCCACCAGCGCTCCTGACCGGTGGGCGCGCCCCGGAAATGGAGCTGCACGGTGGCCGCGCGCTCGGGCATGCGTGCCGATCGGGAATCCCGGCTGATGTCGAGCATCAGCAGTACGGGGTCGAACTCGTCCGGGCGCAGGTCCTGCATCCAGCGCGCGCCCCACGCGCCCATCTGTTCCAGTAGCGGCCGCAGCTCCTCCCCGGCCGGGGTGAGGCGGTAGCGGGGCTCACCATCGACCAGGTCGCGCTGCACGAGACCGGCCCGCTGCAGCTCGCGCAGCCGCGCCGCCAGCAGCGACGGCGACACCCGGGGCAGGCCGCGATGGATGGCGTTGAACCGGTCCTCGCCCCACAGCAGTTCACGGATGATCAGCAGCGTCCACCGTTCGGCGAGGACCTCTGCGGCCCGGGCGACCGGGCAGTACTGGCCGTAGCGCTTCATGGGTCCCGTCCTCTTCGCGCGGTTCGGACCTCGCCGCTACAAAAAACATACTAGGCCGCCGGTGGCGCGTGCCCCAGTCTCAGGAACGGAAACAGAACACGCCACAAGGAGGAGCTACATGCCTGGTAAAGCGGTCATCAGCCTGACTACCGGCCTGGAGGACCCCGAGCGGGTCACCGTGGCGTTCCTGGTTGCCGTCGGCGCGGCCGAACTGGGACGTCCCACGCTCATGTTCCTCACCAAGGAGGCCACCCGGCTGACCCTGGACGGCGTGGCGACCGGTGTCGCATGCGACGGCTGCCCTGCGCTGGCAGACCTCGTGGGCCGGTACGCCAAGGCGGGTGGGCGCTATCTGGTCTGTCCCATCTGCTTCGACGCCCGCAAGCTCGACAAGCAGGACCTGATCGTAGGGGCGGAACTGGGCGGAACCGTTCCCATGTGGCAGTGGATCGGTGACGAGGGCGCGACCACCTTCAGCTACTAGTGCCGCGGCAGGCAACGTTTGCCCCGTCGCGACGCCCGGCACGCACTCTCGCCGCACCGGGCACAGACCCAAGTACATCCAGTACGAGGGCCTGCGCCCGGCACGCCGAGAGCACGCACCGGACGCCGCTCCTTGACGGGCAAACGTTGCCTGCCGCGGCACTAGTGCTGGGTTCCGCGTTGGGCTTGGGTGAGTCCCTGGGGGCGGGGCGATGAGAGCGAACGGGCGGTTTTCGCCGGCTGCCGCGGGCGCGGAAGGCGACGCGGGATGTGGTGACAGCGCGGGAAGTGGTGGTGCGGGTCGGCCGGATGATCGAGCCGAGCTGGTCAGTCGGGGCTGCGGGTGCCGACGTTCGCCGGGGAACTGGACTGCAGCCGGAAAACGGTCCGCTGCCGGCTGCACCGCTTCAACCGCTCGGGCGTGCGACTGCGGTGGGAACTCGTCGGGGGAGCTGTGGCCTTCGATGAACCCGGGCCTCGGCAAGCAGGATCGCACCATGCGTCCTCGCCTTCCGTGCCGTCACGTGTACGTAGAGTCCCCCGTGGCAGGACGCAGGGTGAAGACGCGGGACTCCCGACGAGCAGCTGTCCGCAAGAATTGCATGACTCGGTAGTCGGCGGGACGCTGGACAGGTCAGCCTTGCGGTATCCGATGACACGATCCCCGCGACACTCGTGCACCGTACGTGGTGAACAACCCGGCGAGAGATCAAGCGGCGGTTGATCGACGTGACAGCCGTAGAAGGCCGAGCCAGGGGGCATGACATCGGCACCTCCCCCGAGGAGATCACCATGGACAGTGCGACCTTGGACGCGATGCAGACCTCTCTGCGGGGGCCGGTCATAGGCCCGCAGAATCCCGAATATCTCCAGGCTCGCAGCATCTACAACGCAATGATCGACAAGCGTCCCGCCGCCATCGTGCGGTGCGCGGACGCCGCGGATGTCATGGATGCGGTCAACTTCATCCGCGACACCGGCCTGGAACTCGCCGTCCGGGGTGGCGGGCACAGCGGTCCCGGCCTGTGTCTCGTGGACGACGGCGTCACCGTCGACCTGTCGCCGATGCGTTGGGTACGGGTCGACCCTGCTGCGCGGACCGCCCAGGTGGGCGGCGGCAGCCAACTCCGGGATCTCGACCACGCCACCCACGGCTTCGGGCTCGCGACTCCCACCGGCATCGTGTCGATGACGGGTGTCGGGGGCCTGACCCTCGGCGGTGGCCATGGATACCTGACCCGCAAGTACGGCCTGACGGTGGACAACCTGCTGGCCGCGGACGTCGTGCTGGCCGACGGCAGCTTCGTCACCGCGAGCGAAACCGAGCACCCGGACCTGTTCTGGGCCCTGCGCGGTGGCGGCGGCAACTTCGGCATCGTCACGTCGTTCACCTACCGGCTGCACCAGGTGGACACCGTCGGCGTGGGAATCACCGTGTGGCCGGTCGACCACACCCGCGAAGTGCTCACGTGGTACCGCGACTTCCTCCCGCAGGCCCCCGACGACATCTATGGCTTCTTCACGCTCTTCACCATCCCGCCAGGCCCGCCCTTCCCCGAAGAGCTCCATGGTCGGAAGGTGTGCGGCATCGTGTGGTGTCACACCGGTGACCCGGACCGCACCGAGGACGCCCTCGCGGTGGTGAACGAGCCCGCGCCGCCCGCCTTCCACTTCACGGCACCGATGCCCTATCCCGCGTTGCAAAGCCTGTTCGACGAGCTGATCCCCACCGGATACCAGTGGTACTGGCGCGGCGACTTCTTCGACCGTATTCCGGACGCCGCCGTGGACGTGCACCTCAAGTACGGCGAGAACCTCCCTACGCCGCTGTCGCTGATGCACCTCTACCCAGTCGACGCGGCCGCCCACCGGGTCGCCCCGGAAGACACCGCGTGGAGCTACCGGGACGCCGTCTGGTCCGGCGTCTTCGCCGGCGTCGACCCCGACCCGGCCAACGCCGAGACGGTCAAGCAATGGTGCGTCAACTATTGGGAGGAAATGCACCCGTACTCGATGGGCGGCTCGTACGTGAACTTCATGGGACAGGGTGAGGACCAAGAGCGGGTCCGGGCCACCTACCGCGACCACTACGACCGGCTCGCACAGGTCAAGCGGACATACGACCCGGACAACCTCTTCCACGCCAACCAGAACATCAGGCCGGCCCAGGAGCACTGACTGCCCGGCAACCCGAACAGCACATCCGCAGGAACACCTGGCCGCTCGTCTTCTCGGAGTGGCTGGTTCAGGGCGTGCGTCGACCTGGCTGCCGTAGGGTGCCTGGCCGTGACAGTCTCCTCGGGTGGGTCGCCGTTGTGGCGCGATCGGCAGTTCGTCCTGCTTGTATGCGCACGGGTCATTTCCGTGTTGGGTAACGGCTTCGCGCGGGTGGCACTGGGGTTCGCGGTGCTCGCTCTGCCGGGAGCGAGTGCGGGTCGACTGTCGCTGGTGCTGGCTTGTCAGGCGGTGCCGCAGTTGGTGTTCATCCTGGTGGGCGGGGTGATCGCAGATCGTATGTCGCGGGCGAAGCTGATGGTCCTGGCCGATGTGCTGGGGGCTGGAGCGTATGCGGGGCTGGCCGCGATGGTGTTGACCGGTCACGCGCCGCTGGTGGCGATGTGCCTGTTGGCGGTGGTGGCCGGAACGGCCACGGCTCTGTTCTCACCGGCGATGGACGGCCTCGTGCCGTTGGTCGTGCCCGCAGGCCGCTTGCAGCAGGCCAACGGGCTGCTGCGGGTGGGCACCAACGGTTCTCTGCTGCTGGGCCTGGCGCTGTCCGGGGTGACCGTGGCGCTGGTGGGCGCCGGGTGGGCGCTTGCACTCAACGCGGCATCCTTCGTCGTCAGCGCGGTGCTGACGGCCCGGCTGCGGGTGTCCGTGCGGCCGCGCAACAGATCGTCGGGTTGGGCTGATCTTCGGGAGGGGTGGCAGGAGTTTGCATCCCGGCAGTGGCTGTGGGTCGTGGTCGCGCAGTACACGGTCGTGGTCGCCGCGAACAACGCCAACGTCGGAGTGCTCGGCCCTCTGACGGCCGAGCAGAACTTCGGCGGAGCACGGGCGTGGTCGGTCATCGTGGGCGCGCAGGCTGTGGGCACCATCGCGGGAGCGGGACTTGCCGCCCGCGTGCGGGTGAATCGCCCCATTCTCGTGGCTGTGCTCTGTACGTTTCCAGCCGCCCTGCCGATCGCCCTGCTCAGCGCCGAAGCCCCGGTATGGGTGATCGCCGTGGCCATGTTCGGCGCCGGTATCGCGGTGGACGTCTTCGGCGTGTTGTGGGCGACCACGATCCAGAGGCAGGTCCCGGAGGAGGTTCTGTCACGCGTCAGTTCCTATGACTGGTTCGGCTCCCTGGCTTTCGCCCCGCTCGGCCTGCTCGTCGCCGGACCCGTTGCGGCTGCCGTGGGCACCAGCCAGGCGCTGGCCGGCTGCGCGGTCTTGGTCGTCCTGGCCACGGCGGCGGCCCTGCTCTCACCACAGGTACGTACTCTGCGCGCTGCTCCCGAGGCGTCTTCCGGAACAGCATCCTCACCGGAGGCTGCGGAGTGTCAAGTCGGCGAGGAGGGTGCAGGCTCAGACGTGGAACCGGTGGCCGACGTGAAGCGCCGGACTCAGTGACCATGGATGCTCGATGACCTTCTTCGGCGGTGCTTCGCCCCGCGGACTGCAACCATGTGGCTTCCACTGATTGGCCCCCCGGCGCTCCGCGACGACTCGGCCGCTGATTTGATGCGCGAACTGGATCGCTCGTATGGATACGTCGGCGAGCGAGTTGCGGTCGCGGCGCGGCGCGAGGTCGATCACCGGACCCGCGGTGGCGCGGCCGAGACCGAGGTCGATCCGGCCCGGGGCAAGGGCTTCGAGCTGGAGGAAGGTCTGGTCTCGGCGACCTTGAAGGGGCTGGAGTGGTTCAGCAGTACCGCGCCGGAGCCCACCCGGATGCGCTCCGTGGCGCGGGCTGCCAGGGCGATGAGGATCTCCGGGCCTGGGAGGCGGCGGAGCCGACGTTGTGGTGCTCGGACGGTGGCCGGCACCGGCGTGCCAGGTCCTTCGACCAGGCGCTCGTCGGGTGTGGCCGGGTCGGCGGCGTAGAGACAAGGGATCAGGTGGCCGCGGTCGGCGGGGCGGTGTAGGCGTCGGCCCGGGCGAGACCGTCGCCAACGGCGGCCGGACCGTGAAGCTTGCGCCCGGATGACTGGCACCTCACCGAAGACATCGACGACTTCCGGGAGGCCAGGTCCGCGCCATCCGTCAGGAAGAAACTCCACCAGCACGGCCGGGACTGACGGTGCTAACCGAACAAGATCAATCTCAGCGGTACTTTCGGTACCTCAACTACTCACACCCCTGAACCTCGGAGCGGCCAGCCGTCAGCGGCGCGTTCTGCGTGAGCGGAAGCGTCCGTCCAAGGCGTGCGAGCGGGGACAGAGCCATCACCACCGGGGACAGCAGCATGCCTGCGGCAGTCGCCAAGAGACTGGTGCGCGACCCCCACTCCTCGGCGAGGAATCCGCCGAGCAGGGAGCCGAGCGGGGACATCCCCATGCCGACAAACGTGATCGTCGCGGCCGCGCGGCCTTGCATCTCGTCTGGAGTGACGGTCTGTCGGACGGCCATGACCGCCACATTCACCAACTGGCCGCCGACCCCGAACACGAAGTTGACCACAAGGAGCGCGAGAACGGTCACCGCGGAGGAGCCGTGCAGCGCGGGTACACACAGAAACACGCCGTCGCCGAGTGCTGCCGCGGCGACGAGTACCGGGCCGTACCCGAACCGGTTCGGCAGGCGGGCGGCCAGCATGGCGCCCAGGAGGGCGCCCGGCCCCGTCGCCGCGAGTGCCAGCCCGACGGCGGTGCCGGACAGGTGAAGTTCCCGCGGCAGGAAGAGCAGATAGACGGTCATCACGGCCGCGAAGGAGAACTGGAAGGCGGCCGAGGCGAGGCACACGGTCCGCAGCACGGTATCGCCGACAACAAAACGTAGACCCTCGTGGATCCGCCGCCAGACACGAGGGGGACGTTCCAGGCGCCCCGGGGTCGATTCAATCCGACGGATCCGTCGGATTGACAGGAACGACAGCGCGAAGAACAGCGAGCTGGAGGCGGCAGCGATCGGCGCCGACAGCAGGGACACCAACGCCCCGCCGAGGGCGGGACCGCCGATCTGAGCCGCGGACCGGCTGCTCTCAAGCGCGCTGTTGCCCCGCACCAGCTGATCGCGTTGCACCAGCCGTACGAGAGAGGCCTGGTATGCCACGTCGAAGAACACGGAAAGAGCCCCGACGGCGAAGGCGATCACGAAAAGCGCGGGCAGGCCGAGCCAGCCGAAGAGACCGGCCACGGCGGCGGCACCCAGGGCCAGGGTCCGGCCGACGTCAGTCAGCACCATCACTGTGCGGGTCCGCCACCTGTCCACCCACGCGCCGACGAAGAGCGAGAGCATGAGGATCGGCGCCTGACCCACGGCGCGCAGGACGCCCAGCTGGTCGGCACTGGCGTTGAGCGTCAGGACGGCGAAGAGCGGAAGAACCACCAGACCCGTATGTTCTCCGAGTTGGGAGGCCGTCTGCCCCACCCAGAGTCTGCGGAAGTCACCGTCCCGCCACAGGCTCGACGGAACAGGGCGACCGGAATCGGATACAGAGGAGGAAGCGGACGGCACGGGAATCCCTTGGGTTGCCGACAACGAGGCCCGCTACCGGGCACACGACAGGTGCGCCGACGGTTCAGGCAGGGGGGAAGGCTCGCTGTGCCGCAACGTCAAGGGCAGCACGCGATGACAGGCCGATGACGGCCTACAACGTCAACGCGCGCTCGGGCGATCGACCATGTCTTCAACTCCTCGTGGGGTACTCGCTGCACCCGAACATTAGCCCTCGGTGGCTCAACGTGAAAGGCAATTAGGCGACCGCTCTCCAGGGCGACGACGAACGAGTACGGCCAGCCGGGGGTCACCGCTCGGGTGATCGTGTTCGAGGTGTTGTTCGGGGTCGACGTGACCGAGCGTTCCAAGTTGGCCCTGCCGTCTGATCTGTCGGAATCACCCCCTGGTCCGGATACTGGGGGCATGGAATTCGCCGTCTTCATGACCTTGCCCGGACTGGTCATCCTGCTGACCGTCGTGGCCTTCGCAGATCAGCTGCTTCTCCGTGCCGGGCGGGCCGGACTGCTGCCATGGCGGAACAGCGTCCGGCAGGGCCAGATATCGGCGACCGGGTTCGAGCAGCTCCGCGCGAGCTTTTCGCCCGGGAAGCAGAACGAACTCAAGGAGCGGCAGTCGGCATTGGTGATGCGGGACGACGAGGAAGACGAGGCGCCGCCGAACCGGACAACGGTGGACCTGGTGGGAGGGACCGCGGTCGTCCGGATGCCGCAGGCCGATCAGTCGTGGAGTACCGGCAGGTCATCGACAAAGTAGGGCTACGTGACGCCAGGCGTGCACTCGTTGCCGGCGTCACCACGGCACGGGCGTTCCGTCCCAGGAGAAGAAGCCGCCGGTCGGCCCGGCGTCCGGTAGGAGCGCCAGCCGTACGGCCCCCTGGGCGGCCTCCGCCGGGTCCCCGTCCGCCGAGGCCGCCCGGGGGTTGAGGTCGGTGGCCCGCAGGCCGGGAGCAAGCGCGTTGATCTTGAAGCCCTCCTCGGCCAGTGTCTGGGAGTACAGGACGGTGAGCGCGTTCAGGGCGGCCTTCGACGACCGGTACGCGCCCCCACCCCCGCTGCCGGGGGCGAACTGGGGGTTCGGGGTCGTGCTCCAGGTCAGTGATCCGGTCCCGCTGGAGACGTTGACGATCCGGGGGTGCGGGGAGCGCCGCAGGGCGGGCAGGAAGGCGTTGGTGACCGCGACGACCCCGAAGACGTTGGTCTCGTACGTGCGGCGGAAGTCGTCTGTGCCGGTTTCGGTCGGCGGGGCGAGCGAGGCAGAGAGGCCCGCGTTGTTGACCAGCACGTCGAGCCGGCCCACCTGCTCCGCCGCTACGGCGATGCTGTCGGGGTCCGTCACATCGAGGACCAGCAGACGCGCGGCGCCGCCGATCTCCTCGACGGCCCGCCGCCCGCGCCCGGCGTCGCGGGAGCTCACGTACACGCCGAACCCCTCCGCGGCGAGCAGGCGGGCGATATGCTTGCCGATGCCCTTATTGGCACCGGTTACCAGTGCTGTGCGATCGTTCATGACAGCTACGGTCCCCTGGCGGCGATCAGCCTGCCAGGGACAACCTGTACCAGGCAGCGCGAGGAGAGACCATGGCGCGGCAGGAACTGGCCCGATTTCTGCGGGAGCGCCGCATGACCCTGAGTCCGCAGGAGCTCGGCCTGCCCACGAGCACCCCGCGCCGCACCCCGGGCCTGCGCCGCGAAGAGGTGGCCGAACTGGCCCACATGTCCGTCGACTACTACGTACGCCTCGAGCAGGCCCGTGGCCCCCGTCCGTCGACCCGCATCCTGGACGCGCTGGCTCGAGCCCTCCGCCTGACGCCGGCCGAACGCAGCCATCTGTTCCGCCTGGCCGGAACGAGCACGCCGCCGCCCGCCACCGGCGCCGTACGGCGGGTACGCCCGTACGTGGCCCGGATGCTGCAGCGCCTGCCGGAGACCGGCGCGATCGTCACCGACGTGGCCTACGGCGTCGTCGCCTGGAACCCGCTGGCTCAGGCCCTGCTGGGCGGCGATCTCGGACAGGGGACGACCAACCTTGCCCGGCGCCGGTTCCTCGGCGAAG
This sequence comes from Streptomyces sp. NL15-2K, assembly GCF_030551255.1. Taxonomy (GTDB): domain Bacteria; phylum Actinomycetota; class Actinomycetes; order Streptomycetales; family Streptomycetaceae; genus Streptomyces. The sequence goes on along the minus strand of NZ_CP130630.1, from coordinate 347,734 downwards.
GGCAGATGTACGAGAGCTCCAGCGCCGAGGAGTTCGGGCACATCGTGGTGGCACGGCTGCGCCGGGCTGCCGACCGCTACCCGCACGACCCGCAGCTCGCCGCCCTGCTGGCCGAACTGCACGCCGGCAGCGAGGAGTTCCGCCGGCTCTGGGAGACCCGCCCGGTCCACACCCCCGGCCACCGCACCAAGAACCTCGACCACCCGACGGCGGGCAGCCTTCGGCTGAACTGCGACGTACTCCTCGTCCCCGAGGACGAGCAGGAAGTCGTCCTGATCACGGCTGACCCCGGATCCTCCTCGGCCAGAACCCTGCGCAGGCTGGCCGCGACGGTTCAGGTGTGCTGACCGGGCAGGTCGGTGGCGCGGCCGGCTGGGATGTGGCCGCCGATCCCCGTGTGCACCACGGTGCAGGAACTCGTTTCCCGCGTGCCCGAGAAATGAGCAGCCCGTCGTTGTCAGCCTCCGTTGCCGAGCGCGTCGAGGATGTGTGGCCACGCAGCCGCGCCCAGGAGTGCGTCAGCTTCGGGTGTTCCTCCGTACTGGAAGTGCGGCGAAGCCGACGCCGGGCTCTCACCCGGAAGACGTGGTCGGTGGCCGGCATCGTGATGGGCAATCAGTCGCACCCTGGCCCCGGCCGAGCGCCGGCGTTGCTCCAGCTGTTGGGCGAAGGGCAGCGACGGCCACATCGCGTCGTCGCCACCTGCGACAAGCAGCAGATCAGCCCGGGCCTTCTCCACAGGTATTTCCGCTGGGGGAACCAGATGGGTGAAGGTTTTCTCGCTGAGTTCGTACCACCCGCGGATGGCGACCGGACCGCTGGACGGTTGCGTGGCCGTCCAGGAATCGTCCATCGGCAGGAAAGGAAGCGGCTGCTCCCGCCACGTCCAGGACGATCGATACGGCTGCCGTTCGCCGTCGTGGCCTGGTCCGACGTTGCACCAGACCCGCGAGGTCGGCGACAGCGCGATGACCACGTCCACGCGCGGGTCGTGCACCGCGGCGAGCAGAGCTGCTTCCGCCCCCTTGGAGGCGCCAAGGATGCCGATGCGTCGTGCTCCGCCCGAGTGGAGAAGGTCGACAGCGCCGATGAAGGTCTCCAAGGGGATCTCGCAGATTCCGGGGGGCTGTCCCGGCCCGCCGAACCAGCGGATCGCCAAGGCCGTGATGCCCTGCTCGGCGAGAATGCGCGCTCTCTCACGTTCGATGCGCCCGCTGGAGCCCGCCAGGACCAGAACGCCGGCGTCGCTGCCGGCGTCCGGAGTAATCAGAACGCCCTCCCACGGGTTGGTCAGCTCGTGCTCTGTCAGTTTCACGTGCCCTCCCTGGCGGTCCGCCTTTGGCCTCAGCCCGCCACCACAAGCAGGGCAGATCCGTCCGAGCCGTCGACCGCCGACTCCGGCCACCTCACGAGACTATGGGCCACGACCGCTTCCGGGATCAGGAAGGGGCACTGAGCCGGGCGGGGAAGCGAGTTGAGGCCGTCGATCGCGATGTCGGTGGCCCGATGAACGGCCTTGTAGGTCTGCTCCGGCCGGTCGCCGCCCCGCTTCTGGCAGGCGGCGACGACGACCTTGATCGCCCCCACCAACGAGCCCACCGCCGCAGCGGCCTCGACGAGATCCAGCTCGGGGCAGGCGCGATGGAGCGCTTCGGTCAGCTGTAGCGCTCCGAGTCCGGGTCCCGAACACACTCTGGTCGATGACGCGCCGCAGCAGGTCGGCCACGGGTTCACCGGGCTGCCGCTCGCCGATGATCTCGACCGCGTGCTCCAGCCGCGACCTGTCGTCGAAGAAGACGATGTCGTCCTCGCTGTCGAAGTAGCTGAAGATTGTCCGGGTCGCGATGTCCGGGCTGGCCGCGATCTCCGCGACGGTCGTCTGGTCGTCTGGTCGTCTGGTCGTAACCCTTCTCGGCGAACAACCGCAGGGCACCTTCGATGAGCGCTTGCCGCGTTGACGAATGGTCCGCCAGGCGCGGTGGCGAGAACTGGGCGACCGCGCGGCAGACCGAGTCGAAGATCGCCAGGGCATGCAGCAGAAGCCGCCGCTCCGTGGGGCTTACCCCCTCCGATTCAGCCGAACTCGAGCCCACGTACCGTGCGAGGGATGACACCTCCTGTGATCGCGGAGCCGATACAGCACCACGGCACCGGCCCAACGCGGAATCTCGCCACCACGTCAGCAAGCGAGGAGACACCATGGCAAGCCTCACGGACAGGACGGTTCTCATAGTCGGTGCCTCATCAGGGATCGGCGCGGAGGTTGCGCGCCGACTCGGCCACGGTGGCACCGTTTGGTCATCACGGCACGACGCGCCCCCGAACTGGCCGCCCTGGCAAAGGACATACGAGCCACCGGCAGCGCCTGCACGGACATCGCTGCCGACGCCTTGGACCCGCAGGCGGCCGCCGATGTCGTGGCGTGCGCCGTCGCCGAGTACGGACGCATCGACGTCGCTCTGCTCAACGCCGGCCAGGGACCGGACATGGCGATGGACGACGTCAGCGTGACAGACGTGTCACGGATCATGGCTTTGAACTACATCCCCCGCCAAGGCCCCTACTCCGCCGCAAAGGCGGCCGCGCGCACGCTCATCGACGCCGCGCGCGTCGAACTGGCACCCAAGGGAATCCGGTTCACCAGCATCCACCCGGGCTTCGTGGCAACCGACCGGGTCAACGCCGACAACCTGCCCAAACCCTTCCAGGTCAGCACGGAGCGCGCGGCACGCTGTGTCATACGCGCTCTGGAAAGGGAACCGGCGCAGGCGTACTTCCCCTGGGCGACAACCGCGCTGGTTCGTACCCTGAGTGCCCTGCCCGCTTCGGTCTCCTCAGTAGTCCTCCGAAGCCTGGCCTCCCGGTAGAGCACCCGTCGGTACTCCGGACCGGCACTCGATGGGGCATCACGGTTTCCTGCTCCCGCCATCGATCCGGTTCGAGCAGTTCACGGTTTCAACGAGCCCGGGCTGTGCCTTCTGCCGATCAGACGTCCGGGGAGTTCGTGGCGCCGGCTCTTTGGCCGGTGGGCTACGCTGTGCGGCCATGACTACCGGGACGGCGTTGCGCCACACACGGATTGGTGACCCGGTGCTCTACTGAGCGCCGTACGGGCCGGTGCAGGCCCGCTGTTCGATCGAGGATCTTGCGCCGATGCGCGGGCTCCACCTCCGTCGTGTTGATCAAAGGCTCGACACATCAACCACGACAGGAGAATTCATGCCCACCAAGACGTTGCAGATTCCCACCGCGGACGGCCAGGCCGACGCCTTCGCCGCCTTCCCCGACCACGGTGAGCGGCACCCAGGGGTGCTGATGTACGCGGACGGCTTCGGCATCCGGCCCGTGCTGCGGGAGATGGCCCGCGAACTGGCCGGGCACGGGTACTACGTGCTCGTCCCCAACCCCTTCTACCGGCACGGCCCGGCACCGGTGATCGAACTTCCCGAGCACATCGGAGAAGAAGTCCGGCCCGCGATCTTCGCCCAGCTGATGCCCTTGATCGAGGCGCACACCGCCGAACGTGTCCTCAGCGACGCCGACGCCTACGTCAGGTTCCTCACGACCCAGCCCGAGGTCGGCGCCGGACCGGTCGCGGTGACCGGCTACTGCATAGGCGGCCTCCTGGCGATGCGCACCGCCGCGGCCCACCCCGGCCAGGTGGCCGCCGTCGCCGGATTCCACGGCCCCGTGGGCGCCGACGGGCCCGACAGCCTGCGTCGCCTCCTCTCTCCGATCACCGCCCAGATCCACCTCGGCCACGCCGAAACCGACATGACGCCCGAGTCCCTCGGCGAGCTCGACCAAGCCCTGGACGCCGCAGGTGTCGACTACACCTCCGAGATCTACCCCGGCACCATCCACGGCTTCACCATGTCCGACACCGACGCCTTCAACCCCTCGGCACTGCAGCGTCATTGGGACCGCCTGCTCCCCCTCCTCGGCCGCACCCTGAAACAGATGGCTCTGTAAGACGCAACCTGCTGTTCGTCCCCTTGTGGGAGTGGCCGATGCCGCAGAATGAGCGGACCGGACGTCTGCGGAAGCCACGCCAAGGGATCAGCCCGGCCGGCGGAGACTGTCCGCCGGCCGGGCTTTGGCCGTTCGGGGTTGGCCCACCCGACGCTGCGGCTTCCAGCTGACGGTCCGCCTGTTCCGTGACTTCCTGATCAGCCCGGCCTGCGAGGTACTCCTGCGACTTCCAGCGGTGTGGGCGCTGAGTCCGGCTGGGCGAGCCCGTTGTGCTGGTCGGCATGGAGCCGAAGTGGTTGTTGGCGGTCGCCGCAGCGGCTGTGCTGGTCCTGTTCACGGTGATGTTGTGGCCCTTGCAGCACCCCAGACCTGACTGGGGCAAGTCCAGGGCCCTGCCAGCCCGTTGTGCCGCCGCCAGGAGTGGTCTTGGGACGCATGTGCTCCCCGTTTCTGTGTCGAAGTGCTGTCGGGGAGCCGTAATCAGGGCCTCCCGCTCGGGACTGGGGACGACCCCGGCGGCGGGGAAGCCGATTGCCTCGTCGCCTCCACGTCCCCGGCCAACGCCCCCACCCGCGACCTGGACATCGCCGACGGCCAGAAGCTGTTTGTGGGGGCAATCCGTTCCGTAGGCCCTTCCGCATTCTCCGAGGGCGAGCTTCCCGCGCTCGAAGTGGCTGAGGAACTCGAGCGGGCCCACCGGCCGTGGTGCTCGCGGTGGCCGCGGGCGGGTTGGTCCCACCCCACAGCATCGCGGTGTGGGCGCGGCCCCGCCAGCGGGCCGGGAAGATCGGCGAGACGGTGCCGGGTGTATGCCGCCCTCACCACGGACGACCAGTTCCTCGCGGTCGGACAGCCGGCCACCCGCCAACGTGCTGGCCAGCCAGCTCACCCGCACCGCCGACGGACAGCAGGCTGATGACGCCGCCTTGCAGGGCCTCGACGAGCTGTTCGAGGGACATCGCGGGCATGTCGACCCTCCGTTCGAGTGATGTCGGAATCTACATCACTCAACCTCGGCGAGTGTAGGTGCCGACATTGTTGCGGGCCGCGACGGAGCGCATGCTCGCTGAGAGCGGCCACACCGGCCCACGGTCACGGTCGAAAAGGAGGTGCGATGGCGTTGTCGCATCCGCCTGCGTCCCCACCGCACAGCCGGCCACCTCGGATCACCGTCGTGGGTCCGGGCGCCGTCGGCGCCACCCTCGCCGGGGCGTTCGCCGCCTCGGGCGCCGAGGTCTGTCTGCTCGGACGGCCGGGCCCGCACCTCGTCGCGATCGCGGCGCAGGGGCTCCTGCTGCGCGGCCGGGAAACGGGAGGCGAGGTCCGTCACCGCTTCCCCACGGCATACGACGCCGCGCGGCTCCCCGTCCCGGACCTGGCCGTAGTCTGCGTCAAGAGCCAGTACCTGCTCCCGGCCGCCCGCAGCATGCGGACCTGGGTCGGGCGCGGCGTGGACGTGCTGGTCGTGGCCAACGGAGTGCCCTGGTGGCTGCCGTCCACCGTCGAGCGCGCCGGGGAAGACCCCGTGCTGCGTTCGGTCGACCCCGACGGGGAGCTGCTGCGTCTCCTGCCCGCCGAGCGCGTGATGTCCGGGGTGGCGCACTTCAGCAGCGCGGTCGACGGACCGGGCCGGGTGACGCATGTCAGCGGTACACGTCTGATCATCGGGGATCCGACGGGCGGCATCTCCCAGCGCGTCACGCAGTGTGCCGCAGCCCTGCCCGCGGGCCCTGTCCGCCCAGAACCCAGCGCCGACATCCGCCGGGACATCTGGGAAAAGCTCCTGGGCAACGTCAACCTCAACCCGGTCAGCGCGCTCACCGGCGCCACCGTCCTGGACATCCTCGACGACCCGGACGTACGGCAGGTCTGTGCCGCCGTGTTCGACGAGACGGCGGCCGTCGGCGCCGCCCTCGGCATCGAGAGCGCCATGACGGCCGAAGAGCGGCTCGACATCGCCCGCGAGCTCGGCGCGTTCCGCACCTCGATGCTGCAGGACGCGGACCGCGGTCGGCCCCTCGAACTCGACGCCCTCGTCGGTGCCGTACGTGAACTCGCGCGCCGCACCGGTGTCCCGTCCCCCTCCCTCGACGCCGTACACGGACTGCTCGCGCTCCGCGAGCGCGTCCGCGGCAGCGGCGAGACGGCCGGCAGCTGAAGGAGCCCCGTTGCCACACCCCTTGGGGAACCCCCCATCGAAGATCATCGCTGTCCACCTCAACTTCCGCAGCCGAGCCGCCGAGCGCGGTCGAATCCCCGCCCACCCCTCCTACTTCCTCAAGCCGCCGTCATCGCTCGCCGGCACCCAGGAAGCGATCGTCCGGCCGCGTGGCTGCCGGCTCATGGGTTTCGAAGGCGAGGTCGCGCTCGTCATCGGATCGCGGGCCCGACGGGTGCGTCCCGAGGACGGCTGGCGCCACGTGCGCTGGGTGACCGCCGCCAACGACGCGGGCGTCTACGACCTGCGGTACGCCGACCGCGGCTCCAACCTGCGCTCCAAAGGCGCGGACGGCTTCACCCCGATCGGGCCACGGCTGCTGGACGCCACCGAACTCGACCCCGGCGCGCTGCGGTTGCGGACCTGGGTCAACGGTGAGCTGGTCCAGGACGACACGACCGACACACTGCTGTTCCCGTTCGGGGAGCTGGTCGCGGACCTGTCCCGGCTGGTCACCCTGGAACCCGGGGACGTGATCCTCACCGGCACACCGGCCGGCGCCTCGGTCGTCCAGCCGGGGGACGTGGTCGAAGTGGAGGTGGCTGACGGCCGGTTGAGCACGGGAGTGCTGCGCAGCCCGATCGCCGACGCCGACCACGCCCTGGATCCGTGGGGTGCCCAGCCGAGGACCGACCGGGGCGAGGAGGAGTCGGCGTACGGACCCGCGTACGACCCCGGCCCGCTGCTGGACGAAAACCTCGCCGGTGAACTCCGCTCGGTGGCCGTCGCGACCATCAGCGCGCAGCTGCGGCGGCGCGGTCTGGCCCACATGTCGGTCGACGCAGTACACCCCGCCACGCCCGGCACTCGCATGGTGGGCGTCGCGCACACCCTGCGCTATCTGCCCCTGCGCGAGGACCTGTTCGAGAAGTACGGCACCGGCATGAACGCCCAGAAGCGGGCGATCGAGGGAACTCCGGCCCGGACACGTGCTGGTGATGGACGCCCGGCGGGACACCTCCGCCGGAACCCTGGGCGACATCCTCGCCCTGCGCGCCCAGCAACGCGGCGCGGCCGGGGTCGTGACCGACGGAGGGCTGCGGGACAGCGCGGCCGTCGCCGATCTCGGACTGCCCGTGTTCCACGGCGGAGCCCACCCGTCGGTCCTCGGCCGCCGCCATGTCCCCTGGGACACGGGCGTGCCGGTCGCCTGCGGCGGGGCGCTCGTCCAGCCCGGGGACCTGATCGTGGGCGACGACGACGGCGTGGTCGTCGTACCCCCCGACCTCGCCACCGAGCTGGTCGCCGACTGCCGGGAGCAGGAGCGGCAGGAGCGGTTCATCACCGAGCGGGTGCGGGCCGGGGCGGGGGTCGACGGTCTGTACCCGCTCGGGCCGATGTGGCGTGAGCAGTACCGCACCTGGTGCGCCAAGAACTCCACCACGAACTCCACCACGAACTCCGCCACGAACTCCACCACGAACTCCGCCACGAACTCCGCCACGAACGACACCGCAGGAGAAGGGGCGTGAAGTTCCGCAGCGACCCGTCCACGATCCGCGGCTCGATCGCCCCGGTCATCACCCCCTTCACCGCCGAAGGGGCGGTCGACCACGGCAGCCTGGCCGGGCTGATCCGCTTCCAGCTGGAGGCCGGTTCGCACGGCATCTCGCTGGGCGGCTCGACTGGGGAGCCGAGCGCGCAGAGCGTCGCCGAGCGGATCGCCGGAATGCGTACGGCGGTCGGAGTGATCGACGACCGGGTACCGTTTCTGCCCGGCACAGGCTCGCACAAGCTCGACCAGACACTGGAGCTGACGACTGCCGCACGGGAGTTGGGCGCGGACGCGGCTCTGGTCATCACGCCGTACTACGCCCGCCCCACCCAGGAGGGGCTCTACACCTGGTACGCCACGGTGGCCCGGGAGTTCCCGGACCTGCCGATCGTCGCCTACGACGTGCCCTCCCGCACGGCCGTCGACATCGCGCCGGAGACCGTCAAGCGCCTGTTCACCGACTTCGAGAACTTCGTCGGAGTGAAGGAGACGACGAAGGACTTCGAGCACTTCTCCCGCGTACTGCACGCCTGCGGACGCTCGCTGCTGGTGTGGTCGGGGATCGAGCTGCTGTGCCTGCCCCTACTGGCCGCTCGGCGGAGCCGGTTTCGTCTCCGCCGTGGCCAACCTGGCCCCGAGCGCGGTGGCACGGATGTACGGGCTGTGGGAGGCGGGTGACTTCGAGGCCGCCCGCGACCCGCACTACCGGCTGCACCCGCTCGTCGACCTGCTGTTCGTGGAGACCAATCCGGCACCCGCCAAGTGGGTCCTCGCCAGGCCGGGAAGGCCGGCGTCTCGTGGTGCAGGGTGAGTTCGCCGACCACGGGGTGATGGAACCGCTGGGCGCGGACGGAGTCCGATCCGGCATACCTGGACGTGAGCCTGCACTCCTGGAAGTCCGCCCCAGGCCGGGGCTGTCGAGCAGGCCAAGCTCATCGAGTCGACGTCGCGTTGGACTCGACGCGGCGGTGACGTCGTAGGCGTTGGCGTTCCCCTTGGCGCGGGACAGCCGACGACGCCACCGCAAGATTGGCCGGCAGGGATCAGCGCGCGAGTTCCAGCGTCCGCTGGAACAGCTCCAGCGCCTGATCCACCCCCTGGTCGGCCAGATAAACGAAGTCCACGAAGACGTGGTCGACGTCCGTCTCGTCCCGCGTGCGCAGGATGACGTCCACGACCTCCTCCACCGTCGACTCGGCCGTCGGGTTGATCCGCAGGATCGCGCCGATGCTCGCCGGGTCGCGGCCCGCGCCTTCGGCCAGCCTGCGGACCTGCTCCAAGGGCGCTTTGACGCTGGAGACGGGGTCGAACTTGAATCCGGGGTATGTCACTGCCACTGGCAGGATGCCGTCCCCCCTGCGGGCGGCCCTGCGCTGCGAGGCCGGGGCGAAACCGGACAGGTAGACGGGGGGCCGGGGGCGCTGGAAGCGGTGCCGTCACAGTGCCCGGGCCGCATAGGCCCTGACGTCCGCGTCCGGGTCCGTCGTCGCCGTGGCCAGGGCCGCTCGGGCGTCCTCGGTGGCACGGTGCCGGGTGAGTGCCGCAACGGCGGCCTTGCGGACGTCGGCGTTCGGGTCGGCGAGGGACTTGGCGAGGGCAGGTACGGCGAGGCCGGGGGCCGCGACTTCACGGCCGTGACCACGCTCAGCCTGCTGGACCCGGTGCGCGCCTACGAGGACTACGCGACACTGGACCACCTGTCCGGCGGACGCCTCGAGTTGATCATCGGCAAGGGCAACGGCGCCGCGCAGCGCGATCTCTTCCACGCCACACCTGAGGACCAGTGGGAGCGCAACGCCGAGAGCTACGAGGTGTTCCGGCAGATCTGGCGGCAGGACAAGGTGACCGCCAGGACCCGCTTCCGCCCGGAGCTGACGGACGCCGAGGTGTGGCCCAGGCCGCTGCAGCAGCCGGTCCGGGTCTGGCACGGCAGCGCGACCAGCAAGGAGTCGGTCGACCTCGCGGCCCGCTACGGCGACCCGCTGTTCTCGGCGAACGTCACCAACCCCATAGAGCCGTATGCCGAGTTGATCCGTCACTACCGGGAGCGCTGGGAGCATTACGGCCACGACCCGTCGCACATCGCCGTCGGCGCGGGAACGGCGGGCATCTACGTGGCCCGTACGTCCCAGGAGGCGATCGCCACGTATCGGCCGGTGTTCGAGGGCAACCTGGCGTTCCAGAAGCGGCTGGGCCTGGAGCCGGTGTTCGCGACCGTCGAGGACTTCGTCGAGCGCAGCTCGGCACTGATCGGCACTCCGCAGCAGATCATCGACAAGGTGCACCGCTACCACGAGCAGTTAGGCCACACGGTGCTGCATCTGCACGCGGACGCGCGCGGATTGACGGACAGGCAGCACCGCGACTCGCTGGAACTGTTCCAGTCCGAGGTCGCTCCGGTACTGCGTCGCGGAATCCCCGACCCGCCGTTCGCATGGGGCCCGGTCCTTCCGGCGCCGACGACCCCTGAGGAGGAGCCAGCCCGTGTCTGACATCCCTCTCGGCGTCCTCGACCTGGTCCCGATCCCGTCCGGCTCGACGGCGGCCGATGCCCTGCGCAACTCCGTCGATCTCGCCCAGCGGGCCGAGCGCTTCGGCTACGCCCGCTACTGGTTCGCCGAGCACCATCTCAACCCGGGCGTGGCGGGTACGTCCCCGGCCGTCGTCCTCGCGCTGACCGCCTCCGCCACCTCCACGATCCGGCTCGGCTCCGGCGCCGTACAGCTCGGACACCGCACCGCTCTGTCCACCGTGGAGGAATTCGGCCTGCTCGACGCGCTGCACCCGGGCCGTCTCGATCTCGGCCTGGGCCGCTCGGGCGGCCGCCCACCGGGACAACCGGCACCCCAGCTGCCGACCGCGACACCGGTCGTCGACGGCCGTGCCCCGGGCGGCCTGCTCATCCCACCGCGCTTCTCCTTCGAGCACCTGCTCGGCTCACCACGGATCGCCCTGCAGCGCAAGCT